>NZ_JBEHWS010000039.1:0-6899 GCF_040239565.1 Fulvimarina thalattae | reverse complement strand
ACGTTCTTCGCGATATCAAGACCGATCGTGGTAACCTCAGGCACGGACGCCTCCTTCGAGTGATGTTCAACACCCTCACTCTGGCACATCGATGCCGCCGGGGGCGTCCACCCCATCACCCAAGCCAGAAATTATTTCCAGCGGCTTCTCTGGGCCGAAAGGAGACTTACGGCTTATAGTCATCAAGGGCAAAAAGCTGTCATTCATCAGAGTGATCAACGGCATTCACTGGCAGAACGATTCTGCCATTCGCCATCATCGACCCATTTCTCACCAGACTTCGTCGAGGAGCGTCAGCCAGTTCTCGCCCATGATCCGGCGGGTTTTTGTCTCCGACCAGCCGGCACGTTCCATGGCGGATGTGAGGTTCGGGAAGTCGGCGATCGAGCCGAGGCCTTTAGGGAACTTCACATCCCAGATCTCGGTGAGCTGGCGGGCATAGCCCTTGTCGCGGTTGAGATATTCGAAGAACTTCGCGCCGTAGCCCATGGTGAAGTCGGTGCCGAAGCCGACATGCTCCTCGCCGACGAGGTTCACGATGTAGTCGATCGCGGCGACATAGTCGTCGATGGTCGCATTGTTGCCGGCGGCGAGGAACGGCGGGAACATGGTGACGCCGACGAAGCCGCCATGTTCGGAGATGAAGCGCAGCTGCTCGTCGCTCTTGTTGCGCGGATGGGCCTTCAGACCCGCCGGCAGGCAGTGGCTGTATGCGACGGGCTTCTTGGAGGCGAGGATCACATCGCGCGAGGTCTGGGCGCCGACGTGGCTCAGATCACAAAGCATGCCCACCCTGTTCATCTCTGCCACCACCTCTTGGCCGAAATCCGACAGGCCGTCGTCGCGGCTCTCATAGCAGCCCGAGCCCACCAGATTGCGGGTATTGTAGGTCATCTGCACGATGCCGACGCCCTGCTCCTTGAAGAGCTCGACGAATTCCAGCCGATCCTCAAAGGCAGAGGTGTTCTGGAAGCCGAGCACGATGCCGGTCTTACCCTCCGCCTTGGCCCGGCGGATGTCCGCGACAGTCTTCGCCTTGACGATCAGGTCGGAGTTGTCGCGGAACTCCGCGTTCCATTCACCGATCGCGAGCATGGTGTCGCGGAAGTTCTCCCAGACCGAGCAGGTGCAGTTGGCGGCTGTCAGCCCGCCCGCCCGCATCGCCTCGAAGACGGGCCTCCCCCAGTCGGAAATGATGAGCCCGTCGAAGACGATCAGGTCGTCATGCAGCGTCGCCATGGGTTGGTCCTTCATTCTCAAAGATAGATACTGCGCACAATCGCGTCGTGATCGCCCGCCATGGCGCGAACGTCGCCGCCATCGACGACCGCGCCGTCGCGCAGCACGATGAACCTGTCGGCGAGGCGAAACGCAAGGTTGAGATTCTGTTCCACCATCAGCATCGTCACGCCGTCTTCCTTCAGGCCGTCGACGATCAGGGCGATCTCCTCGCAAAATTGCGGCGAGAGCCCACCGGAAGGCTCGTCGAGCAGGAGAAGGCGCGGCCTCGACATGAGAGCGCGGCCGATCGCGACCATTTGCTGCTCGCCGCCGGACAGCGTGCGTGTCACCTGCCGCCGACGCTCGTGAAGGCGGGGGAAGCGCTCGTAGAGGTCGGCAAGCGTCTTCGCCATTTCGCGCCCGCCGCGCCGCATGGCGCCGAGCCTCAGATTGTCCTCGACGCTGAGATCGGGAAAGAGATCGCGGGCCTGACTGACCTGGGCGATGCCGAGCGCGAAAATGCGATGGGGCGCGAGACCGGCTGTCTCCTGCCCCTCGAACAGGATCGAGCCGGAGTACGGCTTCACGAAGCCGCAGATCGCGTTCATCGCGGTGGACTTGCCCGAGCCGTTCGCACCAAGCAGTGTCAGGCATTCACCCGGCACGACATCATAGGAGGCGCCGCGCAGGATCGGCTTCTGGCCGTAGCCCACGTGAAGATCGCGGATTTGAAGAAGGGGCGTGGTGTCAGGCATGTCCGAGATAAGCCTCCAGCACGGCGCGGTCCTGGCGGATCTCGTTGGGCGTGCCTTGGGCAATGCGCTTTCCCGCCGCCATGACGAGAATGCGATCGGCCGCCGCCATCACCAATTCGACCGCGTGTTCGATGAGAAGGATCCCGACGCCCTTCTCGCCGGCGAGACGCCGGATGATGTCCATCATCTGATCCCGCGCGACGGGGGAAAGGCCAACGGCCGGCTCGTCGAGCAACAGGACCGGCGGATCGGAGGCGACCGTGCGCACGATCTCGACGATGCGCTGCTGGCCGCCGGAGAGATCGCCGGCAGGCGTGTCGGCCATATGCTCCATCGACATGAGCTTCAGAAGATCACGTGCCCTTGCGACATTGTCGGCCTCGGATTTGAGCGCCTGCCGTCGCCCGATCAGAAGATCGAAGAAATTCCCATCCGTCTGGGCATGCAGGCCGGTCAATACGTTTTCCAGAACCGTCAGCGCCGGAAAGAGCCCGCCATTCTGGAAGGTGCGGCGGATGCCCCGCTCGGCGATCGCATGGGGCGACAACTCAGTCAGCGGCTCGCCGTTCAGATGAACGGTGCCCGCGGTCGGCCTGACATAGCCGGAGATCGCGTTGAACAGTGTCGACTTGCCCGCGCCGTTCGGGCCGATCACCGCGCGCACCTCGCCTCCGCCGAGATCGAAGGAAACGTCTTCCAGCGCGGTGAGCCCGGAAAATCGGACGCTCAGCCCTTCGACATTCAAAAGATCACTCATGACGCCTCCCGGTAGAAACGTTCGACGAAAATCGGCGATAGACGGCGAAGGAGGCTTGCGAGCCCCATCGGCAGGACGACGAGCACCGCCGCGACGATGAGGCCGAAGAAAAACTCCTCCATGCCCGGGAAGGCCCGGAGATATTCCGGTAGCGCGGTCAGGAGCACCGCTCCGAGAACTGCGCCCAGAACGGAGCCAAGTCCGCCCACTAGCACCATGGCGAAGGAGGCGATGAGATGGAGCATTCCGAAGCTTTCGGGAAAGACATGGCCGATATGACGGGCAAACAATGCGCCGGCGCAGCCGACGACGAAGCCCGACCAGATAAAGGTGACGAGGATCACCCGCGACGTTGGGATTGCGAGCGAGGCGGTCGCCACTTCGTTCTCCCGCACGGCCATGACGGCGCGCCCGAAGCGCGAGGCGAGGAGGTTCGCGGTCGCCTTCACCAGAAGAACCGTGACGACGAGGAAGATGTAGAACTTCAGCGTATCGTCGGTGAGCGAGAGGCCGAAAAGCGTCTCGCGCGGCATGGGCATGCCGTCGGTCCCGCCGGTCAGCGGTTTGGCGTGGAGATAGGTCCAGCGCATCAGTTCGCCGAAGGCGAGCGTGATGATGGCGAGATAATAGGAACGGATGCCCCTCAAAGCGGCGGCCGAGGCGAGAAAGCCGCCTATGGCGCCGAAGGCGCCGGCGAGCGGGATCGTCAGAAGCCACGGTACGCCTAGCTTTGCCGCGAGGATCGCCGAGCTATAGGCGCCGATGCCGAAAAAGGCGGTGTTGGCAAAGGCGAGTTGGCCGAGATTGCCAATGACGATCGTGAAGCCCAGCGTCACAAGCGTCGAAATCAACATGCCGTTGACGATGAACTGGGTGTATGGGTTGGTCGCGAGCGGCAGGAGGAGAAGAAGGGCCGGCACGGCCCAGAAGAGGATGGTGCGCAGTCGGCGTTGACGAGCGTTGGGCATCTGCATGGCGTCACACCTTCACCACGGCCTTGCGGCCGAGGAGCCCTTGGGGACGAACGAAGAGAACGAGGACGATGATCACGTAGGCGGTGATCTCGATCAGGGCGCTATCGAGATAAGCGCCGGCATATTGCTCGCCGATGCCGAGGAGCAAGCCGCCAAGAACCGCCCCGCCGAGTGAACCGAAGCCACCAAGCGTCATAGCGGCGAAGCCCTTGATCAGAAAGGATGCGCCAAGGTCTGGGTGAAGCAGCGTGACCGGCGCAACCAGAATGCCGCCCAGCCCGCCGAGCGCAGCGCCGATACCCCAGCTCATATCGTTGAAGCGATCGACGTTGAGCCCGATCAGCCTTGCGCCGCGCGGGCTCTGATAGACTGCTTGGACCATCTTGCCGAGATCAGTCAGCGCAAGAAGACCGAAAAAGCAGAGAAGCAGGACGAGAACCGTCGAGATGATGACGATTGCATCCCCCGTGATCACCAACGAGCCGAAGAAGATCGGCGGCATGTCGAAGACCGGCGGCATAGGCAGCACCTCCCGACCCCAGACCATACGGGCGATGCCGCGCAGCACGTAGCCGCCGGCGATGCACATGAGCGCAAGCCCGATATGCGGGCCGCCGAGGATGGGCCGGATAAGCCCGCGATTGAACAGGACGCCGAGCACGAACATGGCAATGACGGCGAGCGCGGCCGCTGGCAGAAAGGCAATTCCGGCCAGCACGACCAGCACATAGGACAGGAAAGCCCCAGCCATGACGAAGTCGCCATGGCCAAAATTCACCACCGTGGTCGAACGATAAACGACCGTAAGCGAGAGGGCGATGAGCGCGTATATCGCGCCCTGGGCGAGCCCGCTCAGGGTGAGCTGCAGGAACATGCGTCTCTCCTTCGGCAAGGCCGGACGCCGAAAATGGCGCCCGACAAACTGCGATCAATCGAAGCTTGCGTTTAGTAGGGCTGGTCCCAGGCCTTCAGGACCGTCGGCTTTTCGTCGACGAACCCCGCAACGGCCGAGCCCTTGACCCCCTGATGGTCTTCCGGGGTCCAGGTGATCGGATCGGAAAGAACCCCCGTGTCGAAATTGGTGACTTCTTCGAGCGCCGAAATCAGCTTGGAGCGAGTGAGGTCTGGGCCGATCTTTTCGAGCGCGGAGACCAGTGCCTTAGCCGAGCCGATGGACACGAAGGAGAAGGTCGAAAGCTCTTCTTCGGGATAGTACTTCTTGATCATGTCGGCCCACATTTTCATCTTCGGGCCGTCGAGATTGTCGACATAGGAGTGGATGACAAAGTAGTTCTTGACCGTGTCGAAATCGCCGGTGCGCTTCAGCGTGTTTTCGAGGTCGGTGCCGGCGGTTCCCATGACAGGGATATCGCCGAGGCCGTATTTCTTCAGGTCTCGGAGAAAGATCGCCGTTTCCGCCTCGTACAGCGCAGCGATGATGAAGTCGGGCTGCGCCTGGCGAAGTTGCAGAACCTGGGCGGTCGCATCGTTTTGGCCGCGCTCCATGGTCAGTTCGAGGGAGGGCGTGACGCCTTGGTCCTCCAGATATTCCCGCGCCGGGTCCGAATAGCTGTGGGCCCAATCGTTGGAATGTTCGATGATCGCGACATTCTTAGTGTCTGGTTTCGAGAGAACGAAGGACGCCATGGCGCGGCCATTGGCGCGGCCGGTGGGTACGCCGTGGAAGATATTTTCCGCTAGCGGCGCGGAGATCGAGTCGCTCACGGCATGGGCGACGATCCACGGAATGCCGGCTTCTTCGACGACCGGCCGGATGGCGACGGCGACACCCGAGCAGGAATTGCCCTGAAGCATGAAGACTTCATCCTGAGAAATCAGCTTCTTGGCGGCTGCGAGCCCCTTGGCGCTGTCGCAGGCGGTGTCCTCCTGTACGGCGACGAGTTTGCGGCCATGCACGCCGCCCTCCTCGTTGACCTGCTGATAGAAGGCCATCATGCCCACCATCGCCTTGCTGTAGGACGAGGCGTCGCCCGAAAACGGCCCCATGACGCCGATGGTGATGCTGTCATCGGTCAGACCTTGGGTCTCCCATGCGTCATCCTGTGCGAAGGCCGGCGACGCCGTGATGGCGAGCGCGGCGAACAGGGCGGTGATCTTTTTCATCTGCAACTCCTGTTGATCATGTTGACGGAGGTCACGACTTCTGCCGCTTGTGGTTGAGGCTACATGCCCAATAAAAACCGACCGGACTGTTTGTTTTTGTTCAGCTCCCAACGGCGATCGGTCGGACATGGACGGCGAGAATGGCCTTGAGCGCCGCGAGCATTTCGAGAAAATAAGTCTCGTCCCGCCGCAGCACGGCCTGGACGGCCATTCCGCGAAATACGTTCATCATCAGGTTCATAGCGACGCGTTCGTTGACGATGGCCGGGTCGACGGCGACGAAGGTCTGCGACCAGGCTGCCTCGAAGCGCTCGTGAAGAGCGAGGATCAGCGGCCCGAGATGGCCTCGGAGATCCGCATCCCCGCGCGCCGCGACGATGATCTCGAGGGACGAATAGAACCACTCGCCCCTGAGTATATCCGTCCACACGGCATCGAAAAACTGGTCGTAGGTCACGCGTTTCTCGCGCAGATCCTCGGCAAGCCGTTCGAGGTCGCCGGCGAAATTGTCGAACATCTCTTCCGTCGCACAGACGATCAGCGCCATTTTGTCCGGAAAATGGTGGGTCTGGGCGCCCCGCGACACCCCGGCGCGACCGGCGATCCCGGCGGTGGTCGTATTGGCGTAGCCGACTTCCATCAGCGACTGGACGGTGGCGGCGAGCAGCAGCTTGCGCGTTTCCGCGCTGCGTTGTTCCTGCGTTCTTCGCTCGACGGTCGACACGGCACCTCCTCAGTTACAAACAAGCCAACCTGTTTTTTGGCATATGTCAAGAGCAAGAATGGAGAATGCCTATTATGAAAGCAGAACATCACCTCTAGTTAGACCCCGCGGCACCGATTTATGGTTCTGGCTTTGGGACGATCCAGACATGGTTGCGGCGCCAAAAGATGATCGGCCTTGTCGCAAACTTTTCAACTTAACGCCCTGGTGACCATATTGATTGATTTTCGGGCTCTCACAGACGGAGAGCCTTGCCATGATCCTGAACACGGTCTCCGAGAAGCTGAAGCGGCAGTCGAGGGACGACTTCAAGGGCCGGCAGTTCGAGGCCTGGCTGATCGTGC
>NZ_JBEHWS010000038.1:0-7085 GCF_040239565.1 Fulvimarina thalattae | reverse complement strand
GCTCCGGCGCTCCGCTATCGGATGGCTCCGCACCTACGCCGGTTGCTCAACCAGCGCCCAACGGCGTATCTGAAACGGACGAGACTCTAATCGCTGTTGGATGAAGATTCAGTGGCAGGTCAGTCCTCTTCGCTCTTTTCGCCCGATCGAGTGTCCAGATCGACGGCGGCCGGATCGCGCGGACGATGGGCTGGCTCCATCGCAACCCCAAGCCACCCCATCCGGGGCTTCTGCGGCTGCGCGAACGCGTCGGCGGCCTTTTGCCCAAACGGCGCGGGGGAGACATGATCCTGATGATCATGCACCATTACTGGGGCCGCGCGGGCGACGACGGCCTGCCCTTCTGGCCGGGTCTCGTGGCCGGTGGCCAGATGACGCCGTCCCTCGTCAAATACCTGCGGAAGGACGAGGCCGCGGCAAAGAAAAACGCGTCCGGCACGAGCGCGATCACCACGATCGGCTATCCGATCGGCCGGGCAACGGGCATCTGCGCCCGCATCGCGCAGGAGAGCCTCTTCGCCGACCGGACGACACCGAATCTCGAAACGGAATCCGAGGTCTTCAGCCGGGTCTTTCGAGTGGAACTGCAGCGCGGCGAGCGGGCCGATCTCCTGCGCGCCCTCAGCCCCGCGACGCAAATGGCGATGGTCGATCTCGACGAGCGCTATTCCGGGCCGAGCTTCATCATCGACGACGATGTCCTCTTCACCGCCGCCGGCAACAGCCTCTGGCTCGAAAAGGACCCCGAGCGCGGGGCCGAACAGCTCGGCGCGATCATCGAGGATTTCGCAAAAGCCGCAAGCGCGATGCGGCGCTACGTGGAATGACCGTTTCGATTGAAAAGAAGGAACACGGGGCTGCTCGCGCCGTATCAAGACGTTCCCTCGAAATGGTGTGGGATCCGTTCGAGGGCGAACTTCGGATTCCTGCACCCAATCCGGGACCGCAGCCCTTCGGTTTCAACGTTCCGACCTGGCTCTTTTCGGTGACGTTCGTTTCGATCCTCGTCTCGGGCTACTTCATATTCGCCACCAAGGACAACGACTACAATCTCGACGGCGTGAGCCCGCTCGCCCTCGTTGGCGTTCTCGCGTCGACGGTCGTGATGGGCGCAATGATGATCCTCAACAACGCCCGTAGCAAAGCCCGGTGGCGGCAAGAGATGGCGGCAAAGCTTCTGGGTTGGCGATTTCGGGCACAGCCGATCTGGGTGTCGAAAACGAGCACCGGCAAACAGAAGCCCATCCCGCCGCGCGTGACCGCGATTCAGTCCGCCGTCCCCGAATTCGTCGAATATGGCGGAGACCTGCTGACCGCACTTTTCGACGGAAACGAATTCTGGGGGCGCACGAGGGAGAACATTCCCTTCTGGATGTTGCTCTGGCAGTCGCCGGCCCTGTTCGCACCGCGAGACAAACTCGAGGCCGGGAGCGTTGGCGGCGGACAGGCCGTGGGCAACACGATCTACACGGCATTCCGGCTCGATCGCCGGACAGGCGTCCGGATCGTGCTTCTGCCCGAGGATTTGACGACCGTCGGCACGATCGACGAGGATCTGGAGTCGGATGCCTTCAACCGCCGCTTCAGGGTTCACCGCGACCGCGGCGACGCCGCCGACTTGCGCCGGTTTCTCACCCCCGTCGTTCAGGAGAGTTTCGTGGCCCTCTTCGATGCCTATGGAGTGCGCGTCATGCTCGAGGACGACGTCCTCTTCATGGCGGGACACACAAACCGCTATGTGGCGAAAGATCCGCATGTCGCCGCTCGCGAGCTCGCCAAACTCGTCAGCGAATTCGCCGAGGCCGCGACCGCCCTCAAGCGATACATCGATTAGTCCCGCCATCCCGAACGAGAGGCCCCGGAATGGGTAGCATCCTCCTTGCCGTCATCGTCCTGATCGCCCTTCTCGTGGGCGGATATGTCCTTTTCTACAATGGGCTGGTCGCATCCGCGCAGCGGGTGGACGAAGGCTGGTCCGGCATCACCGTCCAGCTCAAACGCCGGCACGATCTCGTCCCCAATCTCGTCTCGTCCGTCGGCAGCGCGATGACGCACGAGCGGTCGATCGTCAGCCAGATCACGAATGCCAGACGCGATGCGATGTCCGCGATGAACCGGGGCAATCCGGCGGAGGTCTCGACAGCCGAGGCCGCGCTGTCGGCCAGCATCCGCACCTTCGTCGCCTATTCCGAAGACAACCCCGAGATCACGGCGACGGCGAACATTCGCGAGATGCAGAGCCAGCTGGAGAAAACCGAGGACCAGATCGCGGCCGCGAGGCGGATCTTCAACGGCAATGTCATGGCCTACAACACGCGCGTCCTCTCCATCCCCTCCAACGTTGTCGCCTCGATCGCAGGCTTCACCACCCGCCCGATGTTCGAACTCGATCGCGGCGAGATGGCAGCCGTGAGCGAGGTGCCGAAGGTGCAGCTCCCCAATGCTGTCGGAGAGGCGCGGGAGGCGTGAACCCTTCCCGCAATTCTGATCGCCGCCCACTCCATCTCAGTTATCCGCGCTACGAGACAGCCGAGCCGAGGGGGCAATCGCCGCAAGTGATCGCGGGACTCCTTTTAGGTAACGGGAAAAAAGACGATGCGTTTCCTCCATAAGCGATCGTGCATGAGCCGAGGTCCGTTGTCAGTACGCCCGATCCTCGCCAAGGCGGTATTCAGACACCCTGCGGTCCTCCTTTGCCTTTTCGTGGTGCTGATGGGGGTCAGCGAGCCACGCGCTCAACTCGCACCTGAACGCTTCGTCGGGATTTGGATCCTCGATGACAGCGAAGTTCGGCACGGCACCCTTCCGACCGTTAGGGTCGTCGTTGAAAGACGACCGGAACGATCGCTGCCGGTCTCCGCCTCCGCTCGCACGCACCCCACTGCATTCGCCAACCGCCGCACAACGAGTTCAGACCGAGATGCCCGAGCCGAAACCTCGCTTCGCTCCTCGACAAACTCGCAAATGGACGCGACTTCGCTGACCTGCCCCTCTCGGCTACCGAACTTGGCAAAGAAACATTGCGTGCTAGCGCCATAACGATCTCTGGCCCTTGGACCACCCGGATCAGCCTTACGCCACTTGACACCGACCGGGCGCATCTCTCGGTGAAAGTTGCGCTCGCCCGTGTCGCATCGGAGGAATTCGAGGCGATCTATCGACGGACTGCCGATCCGACATCGGATGAAAGCATAGAGGTCGGTCAACGCGTTCCTCTGCGATCTCCGGGTGACACGCGAAACTGATCATTCGGTTTGAAAAACGCCTGGTTTCAAATATTCGGGCCGCAGCCCAACACTTCGCCGGATCAACGGCGGCTTCTGGAACAGTCTGTGTTCGGCGCAATGCATCGATTGGGAGTGTAACGGCAGGGTCTCCCCATTCGCGAACGATAGCTGAGGCCTGAATCGCACAGTACTCCCTGATTTACTGATCGGAACGGCCGCTACGATACCCCCGCAGCAGCCGTCCTACCCTCGTGACGATCGATCCTACACCTCCGTCCTCTCGGCGAGGGTCAGAGCATCCTCGACGTCGACACCGAGATAGCGAACGGTGCTCTCGATCCTGGTATGGCCGAGGAGGATCTGAACGGCGCGCAGATTGCCGGTCGCCTTGTAGATGATCGACGCCTTCGTCCGGCGAAGCGAATGCGTTCCGTAGTCCTCTTGCCGGAGCCCGATCGCGGTCACCCACTCGTCGACCAAACGGGCATACTGCCGGGTGCTAAGGTGATCCGTCCGATCGATCCGGCTCGGAAATGCGTAGTCGTCAATCGTCCCGCCTCGAAGTTCCAGCCAAACAAGAAGGCTCGACCGCGCAGGTTCGAGCAGTTCGAACTGTACCGGCCGCTTCGTCTTTTGCTGAACGACGATCGCTCGCGTTCGGATCCGGCCACCGGACGTCAGATCGCCGATCTTCACCTTCACGACATCACAGCCGCGAAGCTTACTGTCGATCGCAAGATCGAACAGCGCTCGGTCGCGGATCCGTCCTTCGCGATCGAGCCAGAAGCGGATCGCCCAGACCTGCTGAGGCTTCAGGGCCCGTTTCGCGCCAACCGTTCGCCCAGCGTTCCAAGCTCGACGGGCCTTGCCCGCCGGATCATACTCCGAATATCCCATTGTCGTTCTCCGTCGGCCGGAATGGCCGAAAGAGGAAAATCGACGGTCTTTCGCGATGATCGATGGGCCGGAAGGGGACGGACGGCTATCGAGCGTCACGCCAACCAGAGCGGACATCGGTGGAGACCACCTCCGCAACTGCGATCGGTATGCGTTTATATCGCTTATCAAAACCCAGGCATTCGGCAACGTAAAGGATGCACCGCCACATCGATCGATATGCATGCCGTTGCTTGGTGGCAGGAACTCCGTGCGTCAAACTAAGATGAGAGTGCGTCCGCCAAGTCGTAGGGTTTCGGCCCAAAGCCGTAGCGGTAGAAGCTGACCCCATCGAAGGTGCGCTCCTTAGATCGGCGCTTGAAGAAGAAGGTGGCGCATTCCACCACTTGGTCATGGTCGACGAACATACCCACAATATGCCGCCCGAATTCCTGCCACTCATCGGGTTCAGGCGCCACTTTGGCAAAATGGCATGCGACGACAAACAAACGTCGGCCAACAGCAAATCGGGTGATGACGGTATCGCCATTGTCCTCTAACGGCACTCCGCGCCGGAACCGCCGTACCCTCCTCTCAAAGTCGAACAGCGCGGGCGGAAGCTGGTTGAGAACGGTGTTTACAATATCGAAACGATGACGTTGGTTTGTATCGAGGTACAGCTCCTTAACAATCTCCGTCCACATGGGTGAGAGCTGCACACCGAGAACTTCAGGTATTCGGCGGTTGGTTCGAGGCGCCTTCGGAACACGGACAATTGCATCGGACTCTAAGAACACGACCTTCTGGCCTTCCAGCGCAGCCGGATCGAGGCAAAGGCCATTGGTCAGGTAGAGGGACAAGATGTCCTGTTCGTCGCCTTCGAAATCGATCAGCTCATCTACGGTGCTTCGACGCGTCAGATAGTGTTGGAAGGAAATTTCCGTATCAAGAAATCTCTGGATCATTTGCAGCTCGCCCAAGGAAAGCACCGGAGCCCAAGCCGTCGCGTTTTTGATGAGGCCAAGTTCCTTAAGGTAGTAGCGGGCGCTGGTCAGGCTTGCGAAATGCTCAAAGCACACGCTGTATCGATATACGACCTTTGGACGATCGAGCTTGAAGTCGAGCAGGCTGCCGTCGGATTTCAAGCGCAGCACTGCATTTTGCCGCTGCGTGTCGAGATAGTTCTGTAGACGCCAGCCTTGCTGGCCGGGTTCGACGAAAAGCTCTTTGAAGTTTTTGATCAGGCTTAGGTCGCCGCCACGTCGCGCAGCGTCCTTGATTTGTCCGGACTTGGCCTCGAGAACAAAGACAAAGTTTCCCAACAGAGCGACGACGTCATTCTCCCAGGTCTTGCCTGTGATCGGATCATCCCAAACGACGCCACGATAGATCGTGGCCGAAGGCATCGCCTTAGTCAAAAGATCCACGACAGCCTCTTCAAGATAATCCGCGCGCGCATCTTCATACGCCCTTTCCAGAGCCTTATGCCCCTCCATTACGCCTTCCATGATTGCGAATGGGAAGGAGAAGATCAGATGCGGCAAGGCGACAAAGAGATTGCCGTTATCAAGCCGGAGGTAGGGTCTTCGCCAGATTGGGTTATTCAGATAGATGTGATCGGGGTTCTGATCCTTCAAATCCCCTGGTGCAAGTGACAGACGATACAGCACATCAACGATCTTGGAGTCGAAGTGCTGTTCTAGTGTCGGTCTATCAAGCGAGAATACCCAAGGCCATGCAAGCTCCGACATTTGAAACCCGGCGTTGCGGAGCTCCTCAAGGTTCTTGTGTCTGTTTTTGCCATATCGCCAAGCGCGCGCGGCCGAAGGGTAGCTGGCCGTGAAAAAAGCGATTGCAGCCAGAACCTTCTTGCGGTCCGGCGAATGCATCAGGTCATTTATGTTGCCGGCGAAAATATTGAAGCGCTGCTCGATCAACTCCGATAACTGAACCATTGATCGAAACAGTACCGAAAGACGAAACCCAAGGAATGTCTCGGACTGGCGTTCAAACCGCTCTAGCAGTCCTGTAAGGGTCTTGTCGCAGTCAGCCTTGGTGAAGAGATTGCGGTAGTAAAGCGTATGGAGCCTAGCTTTGCGACGAACCGCCTCCGTGAGGTCAAACTCGTCCGACGTTTTTGGCTGCTTACGAATAAAACCGTGGATGTGTCGACCCATCAGAGCCCAATAGCGAACGAAGTTGCCGGGCGATGTTGGTGCGGTTTTCAGAGGAGATGGCGTCATCAGGACGAAAGCTTGAGCTATCTCCACCTCAACCTGATCGAGCGAGCGCACCTCGGAGGCGAGGTCTTTCTTGGCTCTACCGCGTGCTATTAGAAAGTGAACAGCGGTCCTCGCCAGGACGACGAGCGGGTCACGCGAGGCGAAGAAGGTTCGCAGGTTAGTTCCCGTCCAATCAAACTCACTCTGCCATTGTTCATGAGACCAGCCGTCAGTGCCTTCCAATTCATTGGGAATTGGGAACGCTGTGACCGCGTAGCCTGGCATGCCTCTTTCAACGTCGACCATCGGTTTGACTCTCAAAATGGGTGGAACATTGTTCTTAGAGTAGAAACTCTCGCATGAACCGCCCCTGAGTTTTCCAGACGCCAACGCGAAAGGCCTACCCGCGGACGCTACTCAGAACCATCATTGTCGGGGGAAAGAGTGTGCGGATCATTTGCAGCAGGGACGCGCAGCAATCTGCGGTTCTTGGAACTCGGCCCTACGAACCGAACGTTCGTGGTTTGGGACCGGAATGGCGCGCTCGGAACGAATTGAATTATTTCGAAGTCGTGAGAATTTCAGAGTGACTATGTCCGCTTTCAGGCGCCGCCGCATTTAACCTGTATGACCGAAACACTTGAAGAGTTTCGGGCGCCGCGAGGCGTACGAAAGTCCGCGAAGAACGAACCTGCGGGATGCTGGAACGGGACTATGGGGTTTTCGGCTGAGAGCTGATCCTGTGTGATCGATTTCCAGG
>NZ_JBEHWS010000037.1:0-10389 GCF_040239565.1 Fulvimarina thalattae | reverse complement strand
TATCGGCAGAGAAATCTCGTCGAGCGCTTCTTCAATCGTCTCAAACAGTTGCGGGGCATCGCTACCCGCTATGACAAACGCGCCGACAACTACCTCGCTGGCATCAAACTCGCCGCTACGCGCATTTGGCTTGTAGCGTAATGAGTCCACGACCTAATCCTTAACATTTCATTCACGTCATCAGGTTCGGACAAGCGCTTCGGCCTAAACCCGAGACAACTTGAAATCCCGTTAATGGGAGGCCGTGTTGGATCAGGTCTATCTTTTTTCTTTGACGTCGAAGCAGGCGGACTGGCTCGCACACCGGCAGGCGCTGGTGGCGGAGAACGTCGCCAATGTGAATACGCCCGGCTATACCGCCAAGGACATCACGCCGTTCGAGCAGGTTCTCGAGAACACGGCGCTGACCCAGAGTTCGTCGAACCCGATGCATCTGGTCGGCTATGGCGGCGGCACCGCCGAGACCGAGGCCACACAGGCCGAAACCTGGGACGTCAAGCATTCCGGAAACTCCGTTACGGTCGAACAGGAGATGCTCAAGGCGGGCGAGGTCAGTCGTGACTATTCGCTGAACACCTCGATCGTCAAAAGCTTCCACCGCATGTTCATGACGACGATCAGGGGATAAGCACCATGGCCGATCCTCTCGTTTCCTCGCTCAAGATCGCGGCATCCGGCATGGAAGCCCAATCGACGCGCCTGCGTGTCGTCTCCGAAAACGTCGCGAACTCCGAGACCACCGGCAACACGCCGGGCTCCGACCCCTACGTGCGCAAGACCGTCACCTTCGCGGCAACGCTCGACGAGGTCACGGGCGCCAATCTGGTCCGCGTCTCGGATATCGGCACCGACAAGGCCGAATTCGAGTCGACCTACGATCCCGGCAATCCGGCGGCCGACGAAGACGGCTACGTCAAGCGCCCGAACGTCAACATGCTCACCGAGATGATGGACATGCGTGAGGCCAACCGGTCCTACGAAGCCAACATCCAGGTGGTGAAGCAGGCGCGCGAAATCATCAACATGACCATAGACCTCCTGAGGAGCTGATTATCATGATCCCAGCGATTGGATCTTCCTTTTTCGATTCGACTGTCGCGCAGACACAGGCCCCGTCCGCCGCCGAAGGCATGGCGAAGGTCTCGCCGTCCCGGCCGACCAATTTCAACGAGTTCTCCGAAGTGCTGTCGCGCGTCATGGTCGATGCCGCGGATACGGTGAAGAGCGCCGAAGCGACGTCCATTCAGGGCGTCAACGGCAAGGCCTCCACCCAGGCCGTCGTCGAGGCCGTGATGAGCGCCGAGCGCACGCTTCAGACCGCCGTCGCGGTCCGGGACAAGGCAGTCGCAGCTTACATGGAACTGTCCCGCATGCAGATCTAAGGGCCGCGAAACTCCCTTCGATCAGCCCCGCTTGATCCTGAATTGAGAGGATAGAGGCGAGGCGAAAACACCACGACGAAGGACGCGAAGCGTCCGGTTCCCAATTCAAGGAGAGACGCCATGCGCGCACTCGCGATCGCGGCCACGGGCATGAATGCCCAGGAAACCAATGTCGAGGTCATCGCCAACAACATCGCCAACGTGAACACCACCGGCTACAAACGGGCACGGGCGGAGTTCACGGACCTTCTCTATCAGGTCGAACGCGCCAAGGGCGTTGCCGCGGCCGGCGCCGAGGGCGTCGTGCCGGAGGGTGCCCAGCTCGGTCTCGGTGTCCGTTTGGCGGCGATCCGCAACGTCCACCTTCAGGGAGCGCTTAAGGAGACCGGCAACAAGCTCGATCTCGCGCTCAACGGCGAAGGCTGGTTCCAGATCCAGGGTCCCGGCGGCGCGATCCGCTACACCCGCGACGGGGCCTTCAACACCAATGCCGACGGCCAGATCGTCACGCTCGACGGTTATCTCGTCGATCCCGAAATGACCGTGCCGGACAACACCTCCGAGATCATCGTCAACGAAGCAGGCCAGGTCTATGCCCGCGTCGAAGGCGAATTGCAGGATGTCGGCCAGCTGACGCTCGCGACCTTCGCCAACAATGCCGGCCTTCATGCCGAAGGCGGCAATCTCTTCTCCGAGACGGTCGCCTCTGGCGCCCCGGTCGTCGGCGTTCCCGGTGATCCCGGCTACGGTGTCATCCATCAAGGGTATCTGGAAGATTCCAACGTCGATCCCGTGAAGGAAATCTCCGAACTGATTTCGGCCCAGCGCGCCTACGAGATGAATTCCAAGATCATCAGCGCCGCCGACGAAATGGCAAGCGTCGTCTCCAAGGGCATTCGTTAAGATGGCCGGGCGCCTCCTCAAGACCGCGCTCGCATTCGGTCTCGGCCTTTCGGTCGCGACCGCTTCAATCGCCGCCGAGCTCGAAATGCCTGTGCCCGGCGCCGTCGTCTATGCGGGCGACGACATCGTCGCCTCCGGCCTTTCGACCCGCACCTTCATCGTCAAGGACGAAAAGGTCGGCCTGTTCGTGACCGAAGCTGAAGACCTCCACGGCCATGTCGCTCGTCGCACCCTGCTGCCGGGCAAGGCGATCCGCCGGGCCGATCTGACAACGCCGGACGCGGTCAAGGCCGGAACCAATGTGACGCTGGTCTACGAAGAGGAGGGCCTTGTCATCACCGGTCTCGGCATGGCGCTCGAATCCGGTCAGGAAGGCCAGACGATCCGCGTGAGGAACAGTGATAGCGGCATCACCATCTCGGGGCGGATTGCGCCCAACGGGACGATCGCCGTCGAAGGATGATGCCAGTGCCCCGCCGCGTTCTTACAGCCCTTGCCAGCCTTGCGGTCGCTTTCGCGCCCGCCGCGCAGGCCGCCGACTATTCCGGCACCGAATATGCCGGCTATGCGCCCGCCTCGCCCGGCTATGTGACCGGCGATCCGGCCGGGGCGGCCGGCACCGTGCGCATCAAGGACATCACCAATGTGCGCGGCGTTCGTGGCAACCAGCTCGTCGGCTACGGTCTCGTCATCGGCCTTCAGGGCACGGGCGATTCCATGCGCAATTCGCCCTATACCGAGCAGTCGCTGCAATCCATGCTCGACCGGATGGGCGTCAATATCCGCTCCGACCGGGCGGGCGGCAAGAACGTCGCCGCCGTTACGGTGACCGCTGAGCTCCCCGCCTTCATCGGCACCGGTTCGCGCATCGATGTGAACGTCGCCTCGCTCGGTGATGCGACCTCGCTGCTCGGCGGCACCCTCGTCATGACGCCGCTCTACGGCGCAGACGGAGAAATCTATGCGGTCGCGCAAGGGCCCGTCGCGGTTTCCGGCTTCACCTCCGAAGGCGCCAGCGAGAGTGTGACGCAGGGTGTGCCGACGGCCGGTCGCGTGCCGAATGGCGCCTTCGTGGAGCGCGAGGTTCCAGGGCATTTCTACGACGACGGCCAGCTCTCGATGGAGCTCTCCAATCCCGACTTCAAGACGATGGTCCGAACCGTCGATCTGATCAACGCCTATGCGCGCAATCGCTGGGGGCGTCCGGTCGCCAGGGAAGAGGACTTTCGCACGCTGCATCTCGATCGACCGGCCGAAGTCTCTGCGGTCCGTTTCCTCGCCGAGATCGGCGACCTGCGCGTCGATCCGGACCAGACCGCCAAGGTGGTGATCGACGAGCGGACGGGTACGATCGTCATCGGCCAGAACGTTCAGATCTCGACCGTCGCTCTCACCCACGGCAATCTCACCGTGCGGGTCTCCGAGCTACCGGCAGTCTCCCAGCCCGCACCCTTCTCCGACGGTGCGACTGTCGTGACCTCCGAAACCATCGTCGATGCCAATCAGACCGGCGGAAACTTCGCCTTCGTCGGCGGCACCGATCTCGAAACCGTGGTGCGCGGCCTCAATCGCATCGGTCTCAAACCCTCCGGGATCATCGCGATCCTCCAGGGCATCAAGACCGCAGGTGCCCTTCAAGCTGAACTGGTGGTGCAATGATAGCCCGACCGAATGTCTGCTCCTCGCTTCTTCTCGCTCTCGCCATGACGGCCTCCGTGAGCGTCTCCTCGGCGGCTCTGGCCGCCGGCAAAAACAACGGTATGGGGATCACGGCACCCGTGAACCCGGTCGACAAGGTCCGGATCGTCGACGAGACGGACGGCCATGAGAAGGTGGAAGAGGAAAAGCCGATGTCGGAGGTGGAGCGCTACTGCCTCAACATCGCCGACAAGGCCCAGGACGCGCGCCATGCGCTGCAGGCCAAGCAGCTGAAGGATATCGAGACCGAGATCACCGCGAAGATCGACGAGCTCGAAACGCGCCGCGCCGAATATCAGGAGTGGATCAAGGAGCGCAAAGCGTTCCTCGACAACGCCTCCACCATCGTCGTCGACATCTACGCCCAGATGGCGCCGGACATGGCCGCCCCGCAGCTTGCCAAGCTCGGCAAGGAGAGCGCCGCGATGATCCTCGTGCGCCTCAAGCCGCGCCAGGCAAGCGACGTGCTTGCCGAAATGGAGCCTGACAAGGCCGCCGAGATCGCCAAGCTGATTGTCGAGAAGACATCGACCGATGTCACCGACGACACCGAAAACCAGACAGTCGCGGAGAACGCATCGTGAAATTCAAATACGCTGCGCCCATCGCGCTCGCGCTCCTCGCAGGCTGTTCGACAAGCAAGGAAGACGCCCTTAGCGAACCGGCGCTCTCGCCAGTCGGCTCAGGCATCTACCAGTACCCGAACCTCGTCACACCCGCTTCCTTCCCGAAGGGCGGGACGGGTGCCAAGAATTCGCTCTGGACGGACTCCCGGGCCGATTTCTATCAGGACCCGCGCGCGCTCTCGATGGGCGACATCGTGACGGTGAAGATCAACATCGCCGACAAGGCCTCGCTCGCCAATCTTTCCGAGCGCGAGCGCGAGTCCGGCATTTCCGGCGGCGCCGACGTTTCCGGCAGCTTCGGTAGCTGGGCCCTGCCGACCGTGGGGGCGACGCTCGGTCTCGACGGCGGATCGGACTCCAAGGGCAGCGGCCGCGTGAAGCGCTCGGAGGATATCGAGCTCTCCGTCGCGGCGGTCGTCACGCAGGAACTGCCGAACGGCAATCTCTTCATTTCCGGCCAGCAGGAAGTGCGCGTCAACTTCGAAGTGCGCGTCCTGTCGATCGCCGGCATCATCCGCCCGCGCGACATCCTGCCGAACAACACGATCGACTACGACAAGATCGCCGAAGCCCGCATCTCCTATGGCGGCCGTGGCCGGATCACCGAAGTCCAGCAGCCCGGCTGGGGCCAGCAGGTCTACGACATCGTCGCGCCTTACTGATCGCGCGGCGGGCAGGGCTCGCTCACCTGAAGAAGTTCAGAAGACCCCGTTTCGGCGATCACCGATCGGGGTCTTCTTCATTCCGGCTGTAAGAATGGTGTCCACGTTCCGGCTGTTGCGGCTGTGCGAAAATTTGCCTCTCAGCGAGGGCGCGTAACGCTGAAACGCTCGTGCAGCGTAACGTCCTCTGGGATCACCACACCGTCCAGTTTGCTCTGAACGAAGGCGTGATCGCTCGGCGAGAGACCACTCGGATCGTCGAGCGCGCCGATCAAGAGATAGACGCGGGAATCGAGGCGGCTGTCGCGATAGGCGAGGGGTGATCCGCACATGCCGCAGAACGATCGGCTCGCCGCCTCCACGGTGAAACGGGAGGGTATTTCGCCCGACCAGGCGATATCGGCTTCCGCATATTCGACGAAGACCGAATAGGGCGCGCCGGAAGCCTTGCGGCAGTCGCTGCAATGGCAGGCGCGAACGGAGGCTGGTGCTCCGCTCGCAACGAAGCGAACCGCGCCGCAGCGGCAGCCGCCGGTGCGCTTGTCACCGGCGGCGGTGGTCACTGGCTGAGGCCGCCGAACAGCGTCGGCACGTCGAGCGGGCGGAAGCCGTAATGCTCGATCCAGCGCACGTCCGCATCGAAGAAGGCTCTGAGATCTGGCATGCCGTATTTCAGCATCGCGATACGGTCGATCCCCATGCCCCAGGCAAAGCCTTGGTAGACGTCCGGGTCGAGCCCGCCGGCGCGCAACACGTTCGGATGCACCATGCCGCAGCCCAGAATCTCCATCCAGTCCGAGCCCTCGCCGAAGCGCACTTCACCGGGCCTGGAGCGGTCGCACTGGATGTCGACCTCCATGGAGGGCTCGGTGAACGGGAAGAAGGACGGCCGGAAGCGCATCTTCAGGCTGTCGACCTCGAAGAAGGCCTTGCAGAACTCCTGCAGCACCCATTTCAGGTTCGCGATATTGGCCTTTTCGTCGACGACGAGACCTTCGAGCTGATGGAACATCGGCGAATGGGTTGCATCCGAATCCTGCCGGTAGGTCTTGCCGGGGATGACGATGCGGATCGGCGGCTTCTGGTTCTCCATCGTGCGGATCTGAACGGGCGAGGTGTGGGTGCGCAGCACCTTGCGCTCGCCGTTTTCGTCCGGCTGGAGGAAGAACGTGTCGTGCATCTCGCGCGCCGGATGGCCTTCCGGGAAGTTCAGCGCCGTGAAGTTGTAGTAGTCGGTCTCGATGTCCGGGCCTTCGGCGATCGTGAAACCCATATCGGCATAGATCGCGGTGATCTCGTCGATCACCTGGCTGATCGGGTGGATGCGCCCGCGGGCGGCCGGCGAGGGCCGCACGGGCAGGGTGACGTCGACCCGCTCGGAGGCGAGGCGCCGCTCGATCGCGGCATCCGCCAGAGCTTCGCGGCGGGCCGTGATCGCACCCTGCACGCGGTCGCGCAGGCCGTTGAGGCGCGGGCCTTCGGTCTTACGCTCCTCGGGGCTCATCTTGCCGAGGCTCTTCATCATCTCGGAGATGCGGCCCTTCTTGCCCAGTTCGGCAATGCGGATCGTCTCGAGGGCGGCTTCGTTCTCAGCCGCGTCGATCGCCGCGATCAGCTCGGTCTCGAGTGTTTCGGTCTCGCTCACGCGTCTCGCTCCAGAATTTCAAGCGCCGGACGTCCCCGGCTGTTCTTGCGCCTCGTTAGCGCATGGTGTGCTGCGATGGAAGCGGAAGGGGCATGAGAGAAAGCAACTCCATCTGCCTCGATCGGCGATAGGTTTCTATCCTATGCGCTGTCCGGGTTCGGGCTGGATTAAGGAGTCTGGGCGGCGAATCGTCTGTCTCTCGCCGAGGTTTTCGCACGGGCTTCGAGGTAAAACCTGCGCCGCTCAGACCTTGTCGGCATGATCGCGCATATGCATGACGTTGGTCCACGAAAACAGTTGGTTGTGCAAACCGCCGGAACTGCGAGTTTGCCGGAAGCCCGGATATTTTCCGTCAGGCGTTTGCCTGCCGGGGCCTGATCTGATTCGGCGCGTAAGACAAAGTGTTATGCAGGATCTTACGGCTTTGGGTTCTTCGTCTGACCGTCACGCCATATCGCGATCGGCGCGCTTCAGGAGTTTCGCCGACAGAATGATCGCGACGGAGATCGTGGCGAGGGCCGCGAAGATCGTCGAGAAACCATAAGCATCGGCGACGATACCGACGACTGCCGGTGCAACCAGCCCGCCGGAATAGGCGATGGCGGATGCGATCGAAATGCCGGTGCCATCGGCGAGGCCCTTGAGATTACCGGCGGCGGAAAAGGCGATGGGCACGATGTTCGACATGCCGATGCCGAGGATCATGAAGCCGACAAGGGAGACCGGCAGCGAGCTCGCCAGGATCAGGACCACGAGACCGGTCAAGGCGATGAGCAGCGAGACGCGAACCGTCGTCACGGCGCCGTAGCGCTCGCGAATACCATCGCCGAAGAAGCGGAAGAGGGCCATCGTCACGGAAAAGGCGGCGAAGCCGAAGCCGGATGCCGCGAGTGAGACGCCGAGCTCGTCGCGCAGATAGACCGCGCTCCAGTCGATCACGACGCCCTCCTGCACAAAGCCGCCGAGGGCGATGACACCGATCGCGATGGCGAGGAAAAGCGGCGTGCGTTGGGCTGCGAGAATCTCCCGCATCGGGGGGCGGTTTGCCGTGTCCGCCGCAGGTACGGTTTCTCGGCGATCCTCCAGCATGTTCGGCACGATGTAGATGAGCGTCAGCGCGGTAAAGCTTGCGACGATCGTCGTGTGGCCGAGCGGACCGAAGGTCTCGATCAGCGTGCCGCCGATTCCGGCCCCTGCGAAGGCGCCCAGCGACCAGAAGCCGTGGCACGAGGACATGATCGCCCGGTCCATGGTCCGCTCGACTGATACCGCGTTGGCGTTCATCGCGACATCCATGCCGCCGAGCCCTATGCCGAACACGAAGACGGCGAGCCCCGCAAGGAGCGGATGCGGCGCGGCGATGAGACAGGCGATGGCGAGGGCGAAGAGCGCTTGCGTCGCGATCGTCACCTGGCGTGATCCGCGTTTTGCGATAAGCGCGCCAACGACCGGCATCGCGGTGACGGCACCGAGGCCGAAGATCAACACCATGAAGCCGAACGTCGCGGGCGTGAGGCCCAGCCGCTCGCCGATGATCGGCACTTCCGGTGTCCAGCTGCCGAGCCCGAAGCCGTTGACGAAGAAGGCGAGGCTGATCGCCATGCGAGTGGTCGAGCGCCAAAGGGGCGACTTGCGGCCTGCCGTGGAATTGAACGCGGTCATGAATTTCGGTCCTGGGAAGTCCGGGGGGTCAGGCGTGCGGTGTCTGTGTCGTGGGGTCCGCATCGTGCGGAGCCGTCACGATGTCGACGCCCTGTTCCTGAAGATGAAGGAGCAGCTCGTGATGGCTGGCATCCGTGACGAGTTGGTCGAGCGCTTCGAGCCCGGCGAAGGAGAAGGGGGCCGTGAGGCCGAGCTTGTCGGTTGTCGCAGCGACAACGACCTTGGCGCTGCGACGCGCGATGATCGCCTTGAGCTCGGCCTCCTCGGATGAAAACGCGGACAACCCTCCCTCGGACGACAGGGCGCATGTGCCGATGAAGGCGCGGCTCGGGTTGAGTTCCTCGGCATCCCGGAGCGCCTTGCCGCCCAGACACGAACCGAGCTCCCGATCGAGCCGTCCGCCGATAAGGATGATGTCGGGACCGTCGACCGAGGCGGCTGCCTCTGCGATAGCGGGCGCGTTTGTGACGAGTGTGAGCGAATGGGAACGGCGATGCGGGAGGTGCCGCGCGATCTCCAGATTGGTCGAGCCGGCGTCGATGAAGATGGTTTCGCCCGGTTCGATGAGTTCGGCTGCCAGACGTCCAAGCGCCGTCTTGGCCGCGACCTGTTCGCCCCGCCTTTCCGCAAAGCTGGAAGGGCGCATCGAAGGTCGAATCGCTCCGCCATAGACGCGTTCGCAATATCCCTCTGCGGCCAGCATGCGCAGGTCGCGGCGGATCGTATCCTCCGAAACCGAAAATTCGGCCGCCAGCTCCGCGGCCGAAACCTGCCCTTCTGCTGCGAGCTGCTCGCGTATTTCGTTCAGTCGCTGACGGGAGATGGTGGCGGCCATGATTCTTCATTCCGTTTCGCGCTGAATGTGCACGATTCGGAACTACCATGCAATAATAGGCATAAATTGCGCATGAGCGAGGCGCCACCGTCGGCATGGCGCTTCGCCATATCATCGACGTTCGGAGGCGCCGCGAGCCATGTTCATGCGAACTTCGGCGGGGCGATCGCGACGATGATCGTCGCGTCCAAAGCGAAGCTGGTCCTTGATCTAACGAGGGGTGGGGTTAAGCCTTACGGCGGTCTGATCGGGTGTCTGTAAGCCGTTTTTCCTTGTGTTGAGTTTGTCATTTTGACGTTTCCATGACGTTGAGTGAGCTTATTTTCCGGGCATTGGCGTTGGTTTTGGCATTTTTTTGCGGTGCGCAATTTTGTTGGAAAAAGTTGGCCTGGTGGTGTTGACGGTTTGGATTTGATTGGCCTATATGCCGCTCATCGACGGCGCAGGGGCCGCCGGCGAGCTCTTCAGCTCGCTCTGGTCCCAGGCTTCGAGATGGTGGTTCCGGGTTCGGGATTGCTTGATTGGCGGAAACGCTGATCTTTAGTCTTGAAGCTTCTGCGGTGTCACTCCATATCGGCGGAACGCTTTCGCCCTCCGGGATTTGGTCCTCTGGATCGATCGGGCGGGTCGAGAGCTTGTTTCTCCAAAACGGACGGGTGAGGGGCCTCGGTGAGGTTTCGATCTGATGTCCGGCGCAGGGTTTTCTTCTCTGCGTGTTCTTTGACAAGTTGGTTATGTTTATTGAGAAGAAAGAGAGACGTGGGCGGCGTTTTTGCGGCTCCTGGCTTTCGGTGGGGTACCTTTGCCTTTGCCGGATGACTGGGGAGAGCTTTTGAACGCTGACTTATGTCTCGTCTTTCGAAGCATAGATGACGTTGGTTGTCTTGTTGGTTGGGGTTTCGGCCTTGGCTGATGGATGATCGACGATGCCGGGTCTCTTTTTGTCTGGTTGGCTTTCGGGTCGGCTGGATTTTTT
>NZ_JBEHWS010000036.1:0-10465 GCF_040239565.1 Fulvimarina thalattae | reverse complement strand
GGCTCCGGCGCTCCGCTATCGGATGGCTCCGCACCTACGCCGGTTGCTCAACCAGCGCCCAACGGCGTATCTGAAACGGACGAGACTCTAATCGCTGTTGGATGAAGATTCAGTGGCAGGTCAACGCTAATCCATGCCGAAGCGGCAAGCTTTTGCGGCGATCTCAAATTCGGCTCTTGAGTGAAAAGTGCAGGAGATCATCGAACGCCGCCGTTCGTGCCGATTGCAGCATCGGTTACGATGGGCGCGAACCGGCCATTCGCTGCCCGAAGCACGAACGGCCGTTCAGCACATTCCCCGCGTGAGCATCCGGGATGCCTCGAAGTAGGGCTGCTTGTGTCGGCTTGAATTACCCGTTGACATGGGGTGTGCATGGAAACCGCCAAATCGGAAGCTTATGCTTCACTGGAAGCAAGTGATTGCCAATGCACCATAAGTTTGCACACACGATCGATTTGGATGTTGCTGAGACCTCTAAAAATGATTCCAAAACAGCCACTTGATGATGTTGCGACATTCAGCAGGGGCATAACCATGCACACTCAACGCATAAGCATGCACAGATCGGATGTTTGGAGACATTGGTTATGGCCCTCTAGAGCATCGGACTTTTAATCGGAAGCAGATCCTGTGGCTTTGAAGTAGTTCCAGCACTCTTCGGGCGCGAATTGATCGCAGATGTCGCCGATTGCAGGCCAGAGTTCGTCGAAGGTTCGAGCTTTGGCTTTGCCAAGCAGGGTCTTGAGTTTGGAAAAGGCTTTCTCGATCGGATTCAGATCGGGACTATACGGCGGCAGGAACAAGAACCAGGCGCCTCGTTCTTCGAGGATCGCAGCGGCGTTTGCGCTTTTATGGACTGGGAGATTGTCGAGCACAACGATATCGCCGGGCTCGAGCGTGGGAGCCAGCTGGGTTTCGATATAGGTGTCGAAGGCTACACGGTTCATCGCTTTGTCGATGACCCACGGCGCTACCAGCCCATGACAGCGCAGGCCGGCGATGAAGGTCTGCGTGCCCCAATGGCCAAATGGCGCGTCTGCGTTCAATCGTTCGCCCTTCAGGCTGCGGCCGCGCAGCGGCGTCATCTTCGTATTCACCGCGGTTTCGTCGATGAACACCAGACGATACGGCTGAAGACGCATGCGAGGCTGGCGTTTGGTGATCCAGACCCGCCGTTTCTCACGCACGTCCTTGTGTGCGCATTCCGAGGCCATCAGCGATTTTTTTATATGTGAAGCCGTGCCTGCATAGCAGGCGAGACAGAACCGCCGGATCAGCCGAGACGCAACGCTCGGCCAGCAAGCGTTCGGCGAGTTCCGGCATCGTGATGTCCGGTTTGTCCTTTACGATACCGATCAGAAACGCTTCGTGCGGTGCCAGCTTGCCATGCCCTTTCGGTCGCCCCTGAGGCCTTGGTTCGAGCGAGCCAGTCCGAGCCCGCAACTGCATCAGTTTGATCGCAAAACTAGGACTGACCGAAAAATGCCGGGCCGCCGCCTGTCGTGAATGGCCCGCCTCGACAAAGGCCGCGACCCGCTCCCGCAAATCTTTCGAATAATCCCGACCCATCATCCACTCCGCTAAAACCGAGAGTGAATCAGCAGTCCATGCAATCAGCAAGTTTGATTCTCAGTTCGAGTCCGACGCTCTAGAATGGCGGCTCAGCGGGAGTGTACGGACGTTCGATGTTGCGCGGCGCGGGCCGCAAATGTCGGGTGCATAGGCGGCTAGCGGACCTGGCGCATGAGATCCTAGCATCTTCGGCACGCGACCCAAGGCGGTATTCAGACCCGAGCACCGAGGCGACTTGATCGGGCGGGTTGCTGGTCTCGGAAGCCGTGACTTACGTGTTTCGTCGCCAGGCTTGATGCCGCGAGACTGGCGCGAATTCCGGCTTACCAGCCCCCGCCGCCGCCGCCCCCTCCTCCGCCACCGGAAAAGCCGCCACCCGAAAAGCCGGAGGAGCTGGAGCTCGACGCGGTGCAGGCGTTGACGCCCGTGGTCATCGCCTGGCACGCGGTTGCGATACCGCCGCCAAGGGACCCGGCCTCGATGGGCGTGCCGTGATACCAGGCCGGCATCCAGACATGTGTCGGCACGCGCCCGCGGGAAATGGCGCGCGTTAGGGCGTCTTCGTAGGCCCCAGCGAATTGCTTTTCCACGTCAAGGGCGATGGCATAGGGCAGGAAGGCCTCGAACCGGCGGCGGGCGTTGCGGCGGGAACGGCCCTTGAGGCGGGCCGCGGAAAGGTAGCGGCGAAAGCCCTCGATCTCGATCTTCTGGGCCCGTCCAGCGGCGGTGGTCAGGCCGATGCCCGCTGCAAAGACGGCGAAGATCACCGGCAGGGCGATCAAGCCCGCCGCCGACAGCAGGCTTAGCGCCCCAGACAGCGCACCGAAGATCAGCCACATGAGGCAGGAAATGCCCAAGGCGATGCCCACCGTCAGCGCGACCGGCCGCAGGGTCCCTCCTGCCAACGCCGTCAACAGCGGAATGGCAAGCGGAAGCGCCGGCATGACGTGCAGAAGCCAGGTCTGTCCCGCCAGCGCCTGCCACATGATGGCGAAGGCCAGTCCATAGCCGGCAACACCGGCCAGCAAGATCCAGTTGGCGTGCGAGATGTGGAAGGTTTCGCCGTGTTCCTCCCGCATCGCCGCGGAGAAGACATCCAGCAGGGCAAGGACAGCCTTGCGATTGTCGGGCGAAATGACGAGCGGCCCCTCCAGTCCGTCCAGATGCGCCAGGATCGCGGCCTCGCCCACAGGAAGGGTGCCGTCACTGGCCTTCCCGGTCCGTGTGATCGACCATGTGGTGTCGCTTTGAGAGATGACGACGTAGCCCTTGACGCCCAGGTCAACCGTCGCCGCTACCATCGCGGCGTTGGTCACCCCGCCGTTCGCCCGGATGTACTGGGCCAGCGCAGGCGAGATCCCCTCGGGCGGGGTACTGCGGACGCGGATGCGACCCAGCGGCGCGTCCTTGCCCTTGCGCCGCCAGATCAGCCACAGCGCAGCCCCCAGCAGCAGGGTACCAAAGAGCGCGGTCATGTCAGCCGGGCGGTCTCGGAACGTGAAAAGGATGCGATCAATGGCCGATGGGCGGGACACAATGCCGGTGGGAAAGGCGATGGCGGTGGTCAGGCCCTCGTGCCAGTCCAGCGCGCCATCGGCCATGACATAGACGGTGCCTCCGCCGTCCTCGATCTGCTCGAAGGCGTCCTGTTCCCGCGACCCAAGGGGGCCGACGAAGGTTTCGACATCCGTGGCCACGGCCCCGTCGGGAAGGCGGATCCTGGCGGCGGCCATCTCGATGCGGAAGGCCCAGGAATTGCCGGTGATGTTCCAGTAAAGCTCGTCATGATCGGCATGGAAGCGGACCTGCCGCTCCACGTCGTAACGCAGACGGAAACGGTGCTCGCCCGGGCTTACGGCTGTATCCTCATCCCCCAGGTAAATGCGGATCATCCCGTCCCGGCGCTGAATGCGGGTGTCCACAGGGGCGCCGTCCATCGTGGCCTCGACCAAGTCGAATCCGCCCCAGCGGATGCCGTCCTTCGTCAACGGCAGGTCCCGGAAGATGCCGTGGCGGATGCGCTGCCCTTCGGCCTGAACGTCCAACGTCTCGATCACCTGCAGGCCGCCGGCATCGTCTATCGTGATTTCACTGATGAAGCTGCGGATGCGTTCATCGGCTTGAAGCGGTGCTGCGGACAAGAGGATGAGGAAAAGGGTGGATAGGGTGCGGAATGAAAACGACATGCAGTCATCCTACAACCGGCAATATTCCGAGCACAAACCAAGGGTCAGGCTTCACATCCGAAGCCTGTCTGTTAGTCGTCGCGCCGACTCGAAGGAAAGATTAGATGACATATCGAAAACTCGCTCTGGGCCCGATCCTTGCCATGATCGCCGGCACCGCGGGTGCAGAAACGGTGACTTTCGATCCGCAGCCCGGCGCGGCCCGCACATGGCGGATGGAGATGTCGGTTCGCCCCGGGCGCGAGGGTGAACCACCCGAATACAGCTATGCCACACAGCGCATCTCGTCGCTCACGCGCATGCAAGTCGTCGATGACAGGACGCTGCGCATCCTTCCGCTGTGGTTCCAGACGGTGGTCGCGGGCGAAACCTACGGCACCCAGGGGCCGCTGCCCGACGACATTCGGCAGGCTATGGCGGAGGGCTTCGATGCCAACCTGAATGCAGGGGTCATCACGGACGTCACACCACACGGGACCGCAGATGTCCCACAAGAGATGATGACGGGGCTCAGCCAACAGTTCGGTGCCGTCCTGCCCCCTGCCCGGCTTGAGGCAAAAGAGGGCTGGAGCACGACCATCGCGGAGTTCTCGGGCGTTCCGGATGTGAGGGTGACTGTTACCCATGTGACGGACGACAGCGTGTTCCTGAAGTATTCGGGCGATGATCCTTCCTTCCGGATCGCGGGCCTTGCCGTACTGGACCGGGACGAGGGCTGGCTTCGCCGCGTGGTCATGACGACCGACCAGAAGAGCGAGGACGGCACCACGCTGCGCACCACCCTCGCGATGGCACCGCAGGACTATCCCTTCCCCATACATGCCGACTACACCTATGAGCGCCCCGACTGGCAGCCCGTGCCCGACAGCCTCTCCGCCGTCACACCGCTGCCGACCGAGGCCGATATCTTTGCCCACGATCAGGGCCGCGTGCGCCTCGAGAACGACCTTCCGTCGCTGGATTTCACCCACAAGCATGAGATCCTGGCCAATACCGGGCGCTTGGTGGTCAGCGACCCCCAAGTGTTCCGGGGCGATCAGCCGGTAGATATGCCGATGCTGGCCCTGCCGTCGATCACCCTGCCGAACTATCACGAGGAAGACGGCGATCCGTCCTTCACCTCCACGACCCTGATCCCCACGGAGCAGAAGCAGATCCTGCCGGATGTGCTGGACGCGACCGAGATCCGTGCGAATGTGGCGTGGTATCCGGCGACCCCCTTCACGATGACGCTGACCCCCGACGAGACCGGCCATGCCGAGGTGACGAAGAACCGTGCCACCGCGCGGCTCTCCCCCACCGACGAGGGCTTCGACTTGATCCTGTCGGGACGTGAGGGCGATAATTTCATGTGGGCCGTCGGCGAAGGCACGGAGGTAGGCAGCATGTTCTATGCCGCAGATCGCGGACCGGACTGGCTGACGCCCGCCGAAAGCCTTGCCCGCCGCATCGCCTCTCCCCGGTACAGCAGCGTGCGTGTGGCACTCAAGACCGATGCCCCCACGCCCACCCTGTCGGTGCGGGTGATCCGTCACCCGGACACCCCTGTCGCGACGCGCGAGATGACGTTCCTGACCGATCACGGGCGCCGCATGGACCTTGACCGGGCCCCCGACAAGGTGCTGCTGTTCAAGGGCGACCCGCCGCCGCGTCTGGAAGATGTCCGTCCCGAGGGGCTGGATGTCGCCGCACTGTACTTCCGCATGGGCAGCCTTCAGGCCGCACGCTGTTCTGCAGATTTCGCGCTGCCGCAAACGGACGCGGTCTTTGCCGAGGCCACCCCGGACACCGTTAGATATAGCGGCACTCGTCTGTTGCAGATGCAGACGCCTGATGGCACCCGCACCCATTTCTATGAACACGGTACGCAGGACGTGACTCTGACCTGCGATGCTACCGTGACGTGGGAGGCGACGGAGGTGCAGCCCGATCCCGACCACCCGTGGCAGATCGACCCCGAGGCGCTGGATATCTCGCCCGACCTGACCTACGCGCAGCTGATGGACCAGATCCGCTTCGTGGACGCCCATGGCGACGCGCTGGCGCTGGTCACGCCTAACGGGCGGGGCCTGGCGCCGTCCGACAGGATCAGTTGGGCGATCTTCCCCAACGGGATGCTGCGGGTCGCGGGCAAGCCCGCCCGCATCCTGCGCGCCGTCAGCCGCCCCGATCCCTTCACCGTCAGCTTCACAGTCACTTTCCCCGACCTTCCGGTGCCGGAGGACGCGCCGCAATGATCCGTACCGCAGCCCTGCTTCTCAGTCTCGCAACGCCCGCCCTGGCCCAGACACTCGATGGCGTGCAGAGGGACTTCTACGACGACGGCACCCTCGCAGGGGAAATCACGCGCAGCGGGGGCGAGCTGGATGGTCCCTGGCGCTCCTACTATCCCTCGGGCAACTACGCGAGGATGCGGTCTACGAGGCAGGCCGCATCGACGGGGTCGAGCGGAAGTTTCACGAAAACGGTCAGCATGCGTCCGAAGTTCATTGGACGGTCGGAGAGCGCGACGGAGACTTCCGCGACTATGACCGTGCCGGCAACCTGACCATGCAGGGCACCTATGTCATGGGACAGCCCTCCGGCACGCACGAGAATTCCGGCCCTCGGGTGCTCTGCGCTCAGTACGGCATTTCGACGAAGGCCGCGAGGTGGGTCTGTCACGCCGCTGGACGCGCGACAGCGTACTGACGCGCGAGACCGAATATACCGACGCCGGCGTCTTCGTGCGGGAACGGCGCTGGAAGGAAAAGACGCTGATCTTCCTGCGCGAACCCGTGCAGATCGACGGCCATGGCGAAGGCGAGAAGCTGACGGAATACGATGGGAATTTCACCGAAACCGATATCAAGGCCGAGGGCTACCGCCTGACCACCCGCCATCTGAAGGACGAGCTGATAGACCGGTCCGAGGTGATCGACGGCCAGAGGCAGCGCCTCTACATCAGCACGTAACCGATCCAGGGCGACGTGACCCGCGTCATCTATGTCGACAACCAGCCACATGGATTGTTCACCCGGACGTGGAACGGCAGGGTTCTTGAACGGGGCATGTAGGATCACGGGAAGCGTGTCGGCGAATGGCGTCGTGAAGAGACGACGTCTTTCGTGGAGCTGGAGACCTACGACGCAAAGGGACGGCTGGACGGCGAACGACGCACTCTGGGCCAGGACGGAAAGGTGCGGATGCGCGTGACCTCTGCCGCCGGAACGCTGGACGGGCCATATGAATCTTTTGGCTCCGGTGGTGAGATACTCGAAGTGGGGCAATACGACATGGGCCAGAAGACCGGCCCGTGGCAAGAGATCTCCGGTGACCTCGAGGACCTCCACTCCGGCAGCTATGCCGAGGACAAGCGCGACGGGCGCTGGACCATTGCCGGCGCGGATGGCCATCCGGCCGAGGTCATCCACTACGACATGGGAGAGGAGGACGGGCTGCATTACCTCTTCGCCCCCGATGGCGCGGTGGACGAGGTGCAGGCCTGGCGCGACGGTGTCCGCGACGGCTACACCACGCATTATCAGGACGTTCGCCCGGTCCTGCGCGATCTGTGGCAGGACGGAATGCTGACACGAACCGACCTGCCGGTGGTCCCGGAATGACGTTCGGACGGGCAATCCGCACCTGCCTGCGCAAGTTCGTCCGCTTCGGCGGCCGGGCCTCCCGCGCGGAATACTGGTTCTTCGTGCTGGCCCTGGTGCTCGCGACCTGGGTCACCGGGGTGCTGGATTACATGCTCTTCGACGGGCGGCATCCCCTTGGCGTGTTCCTTGCCGTCGTCACCCTCCTTCCGATGACATCGGCCGGATGGCGACGTCTGCACGATTTGGACCGGCGCGGCTGGTGGCTGCTGTTGCCAGGCATCGCGTCGCTGATCTTCCTCGTCGGGGCCTTCGCCATTCGCGGCCTGACCGCGCAGCCGATGGCAGAGATTCCCACCGTCAGCAACTCCGCAGGCTGGCTTTACACCATCCTGCTGGGGTTTCCTGCGGTGTCGCTTGTCTCGACGATCTGGCTCGTCGTACTGCTGGCGCGAAAGGGCGATCCGCACAGCAACCGCTTCGGTCCCGCACCGCAGGACGGCGAGGGGGTATCGAATGAATAGTGCTCTGATGCCGACGGGGCGTACCAGCCAGCCTCGGCACAGCTGCCGTGGCTCGGGATCGGCTGACGGGCGACATTCTGCACCCGATCTGCAGGCCGACATGATCCCCGTCGCACAGGGTGGGCTGACCCTCCTGCTTCTCGGCTGGCAGGGGATCGCGGTGATCGGCGGCGTCGCCCTGGCCTTCGCGCACAAGGACGGGCAACGACGCCTGTTCTTTCGCCGCCATTCGATTCTCCACGGCCTGCTCTGGCTGATCGTCGCGCCGGTGGTGGGCGCTTACCTGCTGCTGACGGTGGCAGGGGTGGCCGCACTGCTCTGGATGTGGATCAGCGGTGATTTCGGCTGAACATGAAAGGACTTCCCATGCGCTCACTCCTCGCGATTGCACCACTGCTCTGGGCCAGCCCGGCCCTTGCCGAACCCGTGACCTTCCAGCCCGACCCGGACAGCACGCGAAGCTACAGCCTCTCGGTTGGCGACGAGGCTCGCCCGCTGGCCTACGACGCGCTCTATGGCCGGTATCTCGACACGTATTTGGACGTGACGGCGACGGAAGACGGGGTTCACACGATCCCCACGCGCGTCGAACTGCGGGAGGATGACCAATACGCAAGCTCGTCCTCGCCGGGACAGTGGTCAGACGAGCTGACCGCCCTGCAACGCGCTGGCTATGACACGGTGATCGCACGCGATGACACGGCTCGCACCGTCACCAGCGCCGCGCCTGACATGGAACCGGGCGCAGGCGACAAGGCCGCTCAGCTGCACGCAGCCCTGTCCGATCCCTTCGCCAGCCCCGCCTTCCCGGTCACGGTTCAGGCCGAGGAAGGCTGGTCGACCAGCCTGCCGGAACTGGGCAGCTATGAGGACGTGGAGGTGCGCGTGACGGCGGTGACAGGCGAAGAGGTGCGCGTCGCCTTCGCGGGCGGTGCTGGCCGTGATACGCCCCTCGATGCCGATGATCCCCGTCCGTGGCGTACGCGCGGCCACCGCATCGCCGGGCTCGCCGTTCTGGATCGTGCCGAGGGATGGGTGATCCGTCAGGTGGTCACCCGTGAAACAACGTTTACGCTCGATGGCCACAAGCTGCCCTCGCGCCGCACGACCGTCCTGACCCCGCTGATCGACGGTCTGGACAGCTTCGCCCCAGAAGACAGCCGCTGGCCCCGCGACATCGACGAAGTGACCGCGCCCACGGAACTGCCCCCCGCAACCGCGGACCAGATGTTCGGAGACGAGCCAACCTTCGAATTCTACGGCGCGCCCGCCCTTCTGGCCATTCCTGCCGAGATCGAGAGCTTTGTTCAGGCAGGCAGGATGACCTTCAACGACCTGCGCCTGTTCGATGAGGCCGGAGAGCCGGTCGATCTCCGCACACATATTGGCACGGTCTATGCGCAACCGGATTTCGGCTATCCCGACAGCCTGCGGTCTGCCGCTCTGGTGACGCCGAACGTGATCGGCACCGTCATGTTGGACCAGATGTCACGCATGACGGCCGAGGTCGCCTGGTATCCCTCGACGACGCAGGCCATCGAGATGACGGCGGACGAGGACGGGCGCGCTTCGGTCGAGAGCAACGGCCTGCGGGCCCAACTGCATCCCGGCGACAGGCCCGACACCTACATCCTGCGCTACAGCGGGCAGAAGGATGACTTGATCACGTGGTCGGTGCCGGAGGAGATTTCGGGTCAAGCCGCGCTCTACGCTCATGATCGCGGCCCCGACTGGCTGTCACCCGCGGAAAGCCAGGTCCGCATGTTCGCGGCCGAGCACCCCGAGGGGCAGACCCTGGTGCTGCACACCGAAACCGCCCCGCAAGCCATTCATCTCCGGTTGGACCGCCCTGCCGAACAGCCGCAGGTGCGTAGGGAAATCACTTTCGCACCACGTGAGTACGGTCGCTGAGGAGACCTCCGACGCCTGCGGCAGTCACCTCGAGCGCATGATGATCCAGCCGCGACCGGCCCGCATGGTGCTTTGGCTTCAGTACTGACGGCACAACTGCGGCCTGCTTAGTTGACGCCTTTGGGCTCGATGGACTTGCTTCGCGAAAGTGGAGAGCGTTTTTGGTTTTAGGCTGTCAACCTCTCGAATTGAAGCGGGCTGATGAAGTCGAGCGCCGAATGGCGCCGGACAGGATTGTAGAAGCCTTCGATGAACCGACCGATCGCGTCGGTGGCTGCGGTTCGGGTCTGGAAGACGGTGGGCCAGACGAGTTCGGATTTCAGAGTTTTGAAGAAGCTCTCGACCATGGCGTTGTCAAAACAATTTCTCTTTCCCGACATCGAGATCAGGATGCCATGCTTTCGCAACAGGGCCTGATACTCTAGGGCCTGTTGAGATTCATCGCGAATTGACGACTGTCATGGAGAGGTAAAGCATGGCTGCGAAGTTGCGGTCCGTCTTCTCCGCTCGCATGGCGATGCCCTTGAATTCCTTGATCTTGGCAAAGGCGTTTTCGACGAGGTGGCGCCATTTGTACATCTCCTCGTCGATTTCTCGTGGCTGCTTTCGCTTCGGTCGCTGGGAGATGACGACCTTCGTGCCGCGCTCGTCCATTTCCTCCACGATCCAGTTGGCGTCGAAGGCCTTG
>NZ_JBEHWS010000035.1:0-10874 GCF_040239565.1 Fulvimarina thalattae | reverse complement strand
CGGAAACAGTGGTATCCGTCTTCATAGGCGTATCGCTCCTTTGGGAGGTTCGGGCTGGCTTCAACAACCGCCCCGATACGCCGCCTTTCTCAAACCGTCATCACCCAGGTTCCGCCATAGCTCATGAACTCCTGAGGCGAGGCGATCGGAACTTCAGTCCTTAGTACGAGGCAATTTCGCAATAATCCTCGATCCATCCCGACAGCAAGGCCGCGATGGTTTTGGTATTTGGCAGGATGGTGACGCGAGTATAGTCGTGTTTCAAGTTTTTCATGAAGGCTTCTGACATGCCGTTCAACTTCGGACTGCGAACCGGCGTGAAGAGTTGCTTGAGGCCGAGGGCTGTGGCGGCGTCTGCGGTATCGGCCACGACAAAGGCGCTTCCGTTGTCCAATAGCCATTCTGTGTTTCGGCGTCCAAAATTGGGTCTGACACATTCTCGATGAAGGTCACGCTGTTCCGAGAAGCCGGGCTTCGAGTAGGTCAATCTTTGCCCGGCCATACATCTGGCGCTTCACGAGTTTGAGTTTGTTGACCTGGCCTTCGGTCTGTCCGTTCGATCAAAACTCGGTAACCGCGGCCCGAACAGCGGCCGCATCGCTCTTGATGCCGGGGACGAACGAGGCCAGCAGGCTTGGTCCGGCGTCGGCAATCCAGGTATCAAGATCGACGATGGCGCGGCCGCGGATGATCTCCTGGAAACGGTCGATAAGCGTTCGAGTGTTTGCCAAGGTCGGCACGCCGTTCTCGATGGCCACGACCATGATCGTTTCCGCCTTCGTCAGATGATCGCGTTTCAGTGTCATCAGCCGGGCGATGGATCTCGCCGACGGGACCTTGCGAAGTTGGGCGGGCGTTATCGTTTCCGATCTCCGTCGCCGCGTTGCCCACTCGCTGACGACGCGGGTCGAGCCACGGAAGCCAAGATCTCGAAGACGGCGCCATAGTTCAGCGCCGTTGCGGCAACCGGCGTCCCATTGCGCGTCAAGAAAGGGCAGATGCCGATCGAGCGAACCCTGCTGGATTCGAAAGACGTCGGTCCGTTCGCCGCGAACGATTTGGCGAACCATCCCACAACTTCGTCCTGTCCGCCGCACGATCTCTTTCACTGATACGCCTTCGGCGGCGAGGCCCGTGATGACGGCATTCGTCTCCTCGCGTCTCAGAAAGCCTTCGTATTGCAGGCGTTCGGCCGATGTCAGGAGCTTCGGATCGACGACGGTGGCACCGATCGCGGCTCGGACCAACTTCATTGACTTCTTCACGGCATCCAGGAAGGCTGCGCTGGCATTCTCCATCATGTGCCAACGATCTGCAACCTGAATGGCGTTCGGCAGCGCCTGCGTTGTCGCTTCTCCGTAACCGCCGCCGCGGTCACGCGACACGACTGCAATCTGACGATAATCTGACAGCTATGCCGCGACGGTCGCGATCTCACGATCCGGCAGGAGCTTCACGATACGCCGCTGTTCGAGATCGCAGACGATCGAACCGTTGTAAAATCGCTTGCAAGAATGACCCCCTGAGTGGGGTTTTTCGCGTCCAATGATGACCCCTGCTTTGGTTTTTCAAAATCTCTTGCCGATGGGCTTTTGCGCCGTTCGGAAGGGTAAGCTGGGGAATGATTGGTGTGGATTTGATAGGCTAGATACGGCGTGCGTTTCATGATCAGGGTCGAGGGATCAAGACGATCGCCCGGGATTTGGGCGTGTCGCGGGGGACGGTACGCAAAGCCGTTCGTGGAGATGATACGGAGTTCAGATACGAGCGCGCTGTTCAGCCAGCGCCCAGGCTCGGCGCCTTCGTCGAAGATCTGACGGCGATTCTTGAAGCCGAAGCCGCGCTTCCGCGTCGGGAACGACGTTCGACGCAGCGCCTGTTTGAGGAATTACGTGGCCGTGGCTACGAGGGAGCGCATGACAGCGTCCATCGGTTTGCGAAGGCGTGGCGGCAGGAGCGATCTCGCGTTCCGGCAAAAGCCTACGTGCCGATGAGCTTTGCGCCGGGCGAGGCCTACCAGTTCGACTGGAGCCACGAGACGATTACGCTTCAGGGGCTGCCGTTGATGGTGAAGGCTGCGCATATGCGCCTCTCGCACAGCCGGATGCCATTCGTTCGCGCTTACTTCCGCGAGACGCAAGAGCTTGTCTTCGATGCTCACGACAAGGCTTTCGCGTTCTACGGCGGGATCTGCCGGCGCGGGATCTACGACAACATGAAGACGGCGGTGGAGACGATCTTCGTCGGCAAGGCCCGTCAATACAATCGCCGCTTCCTTCAGATGTGTTCGCACCATTTGATCGAACCGGTGGCTTGCACGCCGGCGGCGGGCTGGGAGAAAGGCCAGGTGGAGAACCAGGTCGGCAACCTGCGCGACCATGTGTTCCGGCCCAAGCCGAAAGTGGCGAGTCTCGACGAGCTGAATGCCTGGCTCGAAGATCAGTGCATCACCTACGCCAAACGGACCCGTCATCCCGAGTTCAAGGATCTGACGATCTGGGAGGTCTTCGAGGCGGAAAGGCCTGCCTTGATGGACCTGCGATCGCCGTTCGACGGGTTCGTCGAGAAGGCGGTGCGCGCAAGCACGACCTGCCTCGTGATGGCCGATCACAATCGTTACAGCGTCGATGCCAAGGCCGCCGGACAGACGGTTCTGGTGCGCACTTATGCCGAACGGGTCGTCGTTTTATTCGAAGATCAAGTCGTCGCCGATCATCCGCGCCAGTTCCGACGCGATCAGGTCATTTACGATCCGTGGCACTATCTTCCGGTTCTACTCAAGAAGCCGGGCGCGCTGCGCAACGGCGCTCCATTCAAGGACTGGGACCTGCCACCAGCCCTTGCAAAGGTCCGAGTTGAGCTGAAGCGGCACGAGGATGGCGACCGTCAGTTCGTGAAGGTCCTTGGTGCCGTCGTTGACCATGGGCTGGAGGCCGTCGAGGCCGCCTGCACCGAGGCGCTGGAAGCCGGGATCTGTCATGGCGACGTGATCCTGACGATCCTTGCCCGCCACCTCCAGCCACCACCGGTCTCCAGCATCGCGATCCCGGAGGCTCTGACCCTGAAGGTGCCGCCGTTGGCCGATTGTGCTCGTTACGACAGCATCCGGAAGGTGGCGTGATGGAGCGTCATGAGCTTCTAGAGACGATGGACGAGCTGAAGCTGCACGGTATGCGCGCCAGCTTCGACGAGATAACCGGCAAGGGCCTGCAACGCCGTGATGAACTCTACCCTTTGCTCGCCAGTCTCCTGCGTGCCGAGCATAACCATCGGCAGGCCCGCTCGATCGTCTACCGGATCGCCAGCGCCAAGTTCCCGGTGCTGAAAGATCTCGACGCCTTCCAGTTCGCCGACACGGCGATCGACGAGGGCAAGGTGCGCGAGATCGCCACCGGCACGTTCCTGGAGGCCAAGCGCAACGCTATCTTCATCGGCGGCACCGGAACGGGAAAGACGCACCTGGTCATCGCCGTGGCCGCTGCCGTCGTGCGTTCCCACGCCCGGGGGCGGTTTTACAATCTGGTTGATCTCGTCAACCAGCTCGAACAGGAGAAGGCGGCTGGTAAAGGGGGGCGGCTGGCCGAGAAGCTTCTGCGCTACGATCTCGTGGTCATCGACGAACTTGGCTATCTGCCGTTTAGCCAAGCTGGTGGCCAACTGCTCTTTCATCTCATCAGCAAGCTGTACGAGCACACCTCGCTGCTGATCACGACGAACCTGGCCTTCTCCGACTGGCCTCAGGTCTTTGGCGACGCCAAGATGACTACCGCTATGCTCGACCGGCTGACCCATCATTGCGATATCGTCGAGACCGGCAACACGAGCTGGCGGTTCAAAAATCGGAACTGATCAATGCCGGCGCCAACCTCGACGAGGGGTCAACATTCGAAGCGAAAAGGGGGTCACGGTTCGACGCGATTTGACAATGCAGCCGACGCGAGGCGAACCCACAGCCAGAGCATTGAGCGTCCCGCGTTCGAGCCATCGCAGTCACGACGAGCACACCGTCGATGTTCTCGAAGCGTTCGACTGATAGCCCGCTAGGAATGAGAGACGAAGGCGAAACGGCCGTTGGCATGGTGGTGATCTCCTCCAGAAAACTACCAGCTCGCGACCAAACTGCATCGAGAATGAGTCAGACCCATTCTTGCAAGCGATTCTACAAAATAAATCCGATTTTGAGCACTTTCGCCTGAATGCACGAGGAATTAGCGTTGCGAATTTTATTTCATGCTCAATAGCTTCGGCCTGTTTTTAACTATGACCTCGGCGCTCTCGTCGTAAAACTGAACGGTGCGATCTGATCACTCTTCACGCAGCGAGGCCCTGAGGCGGTCGAGGATCGGTCCGGTCAGATATTCGAGCACGGTCCGCTCTCCGGTCGGGATGATGATCTCGGCCGGAAGACCCGGCCGCATCTCGGCAGCAACCTTTTCCGGCAGAGAGCTTTCGTCGACTTTTACCAGAGCGAGGAAGTAAGGTTCACCCTCTCGTTCATCGACAAGGCGATCCGCCGAGACGCTGGCGACCGATCCGAACATCGACGGCAGGTTCTTGATTTGGAACGAGGGAAGCCTGACCTCGGCGAGCATGCCCGGCAGGACATTATCTGCGTAGAAGGGTGCGATCCGCGCCTGGACGAGCAGTCCCTCATCTTCCGGAACAAGATCGAGTAGCGGGTCTCCCGGCCGCACGACAGCCCCTTGCGTGAAGATCTGAAGGTTCTGGACACGACCGTCGCGCGGTGCAGTGATTTCCAGACGGCTGAAAATGTCGGATGCGACGCCGATCTTCTCGCGCAGGTCGTTCGCACTTTGGCGAACCTCCACGATTTCCTCGTTCACGGTCTCGATGAACTGGCGCATCGTCTGGGTTTTCTGCAGTTCGGCTTCCGCGATCTCCGAGCGCGAGCGGGCGATATCGGCTGCGGATCGGCCGATATCGCCCGCAAGGCGGGAACGCTCGCGCTGGACTTCGACGACCTGGCTCTTCTGGATGAGGTTTTGCCTCACCAGTCGATCGAAACCGGCAAGTTGTTCGTCGATGAAGCCGATCTGTTCGAGCGCGGCCTGGCGTTCCAGGTCGACACCTTCGATCGTTCGGTTCAGCTGCTCGATACGGCTATCCAGAATATCGATCTGTCCTGCGATAGCCGCCTTGCGATCCCGGAACTGATCTTTCTGATCGGAGATCTCCCGAGCGAGCTGAGTACTCTCGGCATTTGCAAGGACCTCATCGGGAAAAACGATGTCCGGCAATCCCTGTCGTTCAGCTTCCAGTCTCGCCTGCCGTGCAAGCGCTGAATAGTACTGATTGGTGATCGTGCTCAGATTGGCTCGAGCCTGAGTGGCGTCGAGCCGGAACAGAACCTCGCCCTGTTCTACGCGTTGACCTTCCTTGACGAGGATTTCTCGGACGATCCCGCCCTCGTAATGCTGAACGGTCTTGCGATTGCTTTCGACGGTGACAAGCCCAGAGGCGACGACGGCACTGTCTAGCGGAGCTGATGCCGACCAACCGCCGAGGCCGAAGAAGGCGACGGCGATCACGGCGTAGCCGAAGAACGCCGGACGGCCCCAGCTGGTCGATGCGCGCTGCGGTGTCTTCATCGAGACAATCCCTGCTGCCGCTGCTGAGCGCTGCCGGCGTTCCCTGTCTGGTCCGCAGCGTTTGGTAATTTGATGCGGCGAACCTGTGGATCGATCAGCCGGGGCATGATCTCCTCACGCCTGCCGTGAGCCTGCATCTGGCCGTTTGCGAGGATGGCGATCGTATCGACCACGTTCAGGACGTTCGGCTTGTGCGTGATGATGATGACAGTCCGCCCAAGTTCTCGCATTCGCTGGAGTGCTTTGAGAAGCGCCATCTCGCCATCTGCGTCGAGATTGGAGTTCGGCTCGTCGAGAACGGTGACTGCCGGCGTTCCATAGAGTGCACGGGCCAGTCCTATGCGTTGCCGCTGTCCGCCGGACAAGGCCTGTCCTCGCTCGCCAATTCGGGTGTTGAAGCCTTCCGGCATCTGCTTGATCATATCGAGACAGCCCGCAAGGCCCGCCGCCTCGATGACCTTCTCGTCGTCGAAGTCTGAGAAGCGCCCGATGTTCTCGGCGATCGTCCCGTCGAAGAGTTCGATGTCTTGCGGCAGGTAACCGACATGCTGACCAAGCTCGTCAGGATTCCAATGCCCCACCTCGGAGCCGTCGTAACGGACGGTGCCAAAATGCGGTGGCCAGACGCCGATCAACACACGGGCGAGCGTCGATTTGCCGGCACCGCTCGGGCCGACGACACCGAGAATTTCACCGGGCTTCAGAAAGAAGCTGATCCCGCGGATCGTCGCTGTTCGCTGACCGGGAGGAGCTGACACCATATTCTCAAGGGAGATGGCTCCAGTCGGGGCCGGCAGTGACATGCGCTGTTCCTCGCCAGGAACGGCGGCAAACAGCTTCTCCAACCGATGTCGGGCCGAGCGAACGTTGACGAAGTTTTTCCACTGCCCCACCACCTGCTCGACTGGTGCGAGCGCCCGTCCCATAAGGATCGAAGCTGCTATCATCGCTCCAGCGCTTACCTCGCCCTCGATGACGAGAAGAGCGCCAATTCCCAGAATCGCGATCTGAAGGAATGCGCGGGCGAACTTTGTCGAAGCCAGAAAAATGCCGGCCCGGTCGCTCGCGCTCGCCTGCCAGTTCAGAACGTCGTCGTGTTTCTCACTCCAGCGGTCGCGAAGGCGACCGGTCATACCCATCGCTCGCAGGGCTTCGGCATTGCGAAACGTCGATTGGACCCATTGATTGGCTGCGATCGAATGCTGGTTGGCGTTTTTCAGCCGTTCGCGGGTCGTGAACTCGTTGGCGAGCGCCAGCATGAGGATGATTGCAGCGCCGGTCAGCGCCACATAGCCAAACCACGGGTGCAGGACAAAACAGCCTGCGATGAATATCGGCACCCATGGCGTATCACAGAAGGCGATCAGGCCCTGTCCGGTCATGAACTCACGGACGGTATCGAGATCGCGCAGGCTCTGGGAATGGCCGGACTGGGGTGAAGTTAGAGTGCCACGCACCGCCCGATCGAAGACGTCGTCCCTTGCCGTCTCGTCGAAAGCTGCCCCGAGACGCACCAAAAGCGCCGAGCGGGAGCGCTCGAGAAGAGCGAAGACGAGAAGCAAAAATCCGGCAATGAGAGTGAGGAAAAGAAGCGTCGTCTCGTTGCGGCTCGTAATGACCCGATCATAGATCTGCAGCATGTAGATCGGGCCGACGAAGGCCAGGAGATTGATGAAGAACGAAAAGATGATTGCGGACACAAAGCCAAGGCGCGTGCGCGCGGAAGCGATCAAGAGGGGCGACGTCGTCATTTAGTGTCGGTCTTTATCATGATCTAGAGCATGATCGCGGTTCAATAGCAGCTTGTTTTGAGGCATCTGCTTCGGTCTGAACCCGAACATCCGCCCCTTTTTGTGGCGCTGCGTATAATCCGACCGACGTATGTCGTAAGGTTATCGGCAAGCTCCTCGGCATCTTAACGACCGTAGCTTGCCGGAAACGGAGTTCGTCTCGTTAGCGCGTTCGAATGCACTTGGCCGGACGCTCAGACGATATGCCATTCCTCCGCAAGCGAAACGTATACTCCAGCTTCGCCGAACCCGACGATGTCGGCCATGCCGTCCTCGTTCACGTCGACCACCTGACGCGGATAGCGATCGTCGCTCACCCATCCACCTGCACCGGCGGCCTGAAAACCGAAGGCGATCCATTTATCAGAACCGGCGAGACTGTTCAGATAACCGGGACCACCTCTGTGGCAGGTCAGGCCTTTATAGCTTCCATAATTGTCCGATTATCATGGCGTGCTCAGACTACAAAGTACTCACCGTTCAATGCGACACCGAGGCTACGGCCTTCGTCAATTCCATATGTCAAAAAATGATCCAGTGGGTTAACACCTGCGTCACGCACGTCGGTGTTCGCTGCAAGATAAGCTTCTGTGTTGAACGCGGCGCTTGCATCACGTCCTTCCTGCCAGCCGTGATCGTTGTAGTGAACCAATGGGTTGATGCCTGCAGACGCTACGTCTTCGTTCTCAGCAAGATAAAAATCGGTATCAAAATATGCGTTCGGATCACGTCCTTCTTTCCAACCAAAGTTGCTGAAATGTAGCAGTTCGTCAGTTCCAACAGCAGCTACATCGGCGTTCGTCATGCGATAAAATCCGGTATCAAAACCACCAATAGGAGTATCATCGAATACGGCCTTATAGACAGTTCGTCCCTCTGCTTTACCGTATTCCATATAATGTTGGAGAGGATTGAAGCCAGCGCTTGCAACGTCCGGGTTCGCAGCAAGGTAGCCCCCTGTATCGAAGCCGAGCGATGGGTTGCGCTCTTCCTTCCAACCGAAATCGTTGTAATGGTTTAGAGGGTTGACGTTCGCTGCATGGACATCCGCGTATGCCGAGAGATACCCGTTCGTCGAAAAAAGCGAGCTTGGATTTCTCCCTTCTTTCCAACCAAATTGAAAATAATGGTCTGTTGGGTTCATTCCTGAAATCTGAACATCTTGATAACTATGAAGATAAAAAATGTCGTCAACGCCATCATACGATTTGGGAATTCTCGGAACTAAATTCTTCATTTCTTCGAAAGTGTAAGAATAGTTATTGAATGTCAATAATTCGATCGTGTCGTAGACGAGGTCGATGCCGTCGCCGACGACCTTCAAGACGCTTTCGACGAGCGAAAAGGTGAAAGTCGAGAAGTCGTATTCGTAGACGACGCTGTCCCAGCCCGCCCCGCCGTGGAAGATGTCGTTGCCGCCGCGGCCGTAGAACGTGTCGTCGCCCGCATTGCCGGTCAGGACGTTGTCGGCTTCGTTTCCGATGATCGTATCGTTTCCGGACCCACCGATGGCGTTCTCGATGACGGTACCGACCGCGAGCGTCAGGTTGCCGATCCGCCCGCCGATGTCCGAGGCGTTCTGCTCGGTCTGGTCCTCGCTCTGAACCGTAAGGTCGATGCGCTGATTGGCGTTGTAGCCGCTGAAGTTCAGCGTATCAATGCCGCCCGCATCGACGATCGTCGATGCCGTGCGATGGGCATAGCTCGCATACTGGTTCCAGATCCGGCTCTCGTCCGCCGAGATGTTCGTGTCGAACCCGTAGACGGTATCGCCCAGGAACGCGTTGTCCGTTCCATAGCCGAACTGGCCGTAGATGTCGTTCAGCGCGATCCAGTCGACCGCCATCGGGGTTTGTAGGAACTCGTAGCTCGCATCGACCGCGGTGTTCTCGTTCTGCGAGAAGTACGACATCATCGTCGCCTGCCAGCTATCCAGTTCGAATTGGGCGTCCGAGGAATAGCTGGCGCTGCCGTTGTAGCGACCCTGATGCCCCAGTCCGAGGGCGTGGCCGATCTCGTGAAAGATCGTCTGCAGCGTGTAGTCGTCATAGGTCGAGGTACCGCCAGACCAGCCGCTCTGCACGTTGATATGCGAATAGTAGATCGTCCCGTCGCCGTAGCGCGGCGAAGACGCGTAGGCGCCAGAGGCGTTGTCGGTGAAAAAGAAGTCGACAAGCTCGGCGTCCGTGCTGGTCGTCTCGACGAACTCGATCCCAAGAACGGCGGAATAGACGTCGAAGGCATCGCGCACCAAAGCTGCGCGCTCTGCAGTGATCCCGTTCGCATCGTCGGCAGTGCTGTAGGCGAGGCGTCCGCCGGTCCCCGAGACGTTGTAGTGAAGGACGCCGTTGTTCGGATCGAGGCCCGTCGAGCCGAGATTGTGGCGAATGCCGCCGCCGCCCCAAAAGCCCGTGGTGAGGTAGTCCGCCATCTCACCGAGCGTCGCGACCGAAGCCGCGCTCGAGGTGTCCGACGTATTGATCGGATCGGATGCGCTGGTAGCCTCGCGATCGTGGGAGCAGGCGGCACAGCTGCAGGTTTCGAAATGAAGCACGTCTGCGTCGTCGGCGAGAAACATTTGGGGGCCATTCCTGCTGTCTAAAGAGGTTCGGGCTATGTGACGATCGATTGATGAATCATCGCTGAACGTGCCTCGCATGCAGGATGAAAGGCCAATTCTATTCCGCATATCGGCTTATTAGGATCTGCATCGATGATCGTAACGTCTCCGCCCTGATCAGCGATGGTCGAGGCCAACGTAAGGATTGTCGTGGACTTCCCTGCCCCACCTTTTGGGTTTGCAGCGCATACGATCGGCATCTCAATCTCTGAATAGCCCCTAGATTTGTGGACGTCTTCTTCCCTAATTTTGAGGCAAGGAGGCCCGGATGCGGTCTGGCAATTTCACTGATGAGTTCAAGCGCGATGCAGTCGCACAGATCACCGAGCGTGGTTATCCGGTTGCTGAGGTGTCGCAGCGGCTGGGCGTGAGCCCACATTCGCTCTACGCGTGGAAGAAGAAGTTTTCGAAGCCATCAGGAGGCGATGGGGATCAGGCGGCAGAGATACGTCGTCTGACGAAGGAACTGGCGCGTGTCACCGAGGAGCGCGACATCCTAAAAAAAGCCACCGCGTATTTCGCCAAGGATGCAAAGTGAGATACGCGTTTGTTGCCGAGCATCGCCACCAGTTCACGGTGCGAGCGATGTGCCGCTGCCTGCGCATCCGACCCAGTGGGTTTTACGCCTGGTTGAAGAATCCACTGAGCAAACGGGCTCGGGAAGATGCCCGTCAGACCGAGCTTCTGAGCAAGGCTTGGAAGGAAAGCGGATGGGTCTACGGCTATCGCAAACTGGACGTCTCCGGAAACTGGAGTTTTTGGCGGTGATCTGATTCACTGACGTCGTGGTGGTCGGGAGGATCGGATGCCGGGTCAGTTTGGATTTTGGGATGTTTCGGATCGGCTGTCTCAGCT
>NZ_JBEHWS010000034.1:0-12947 GCF_040239565.1 Fulvimarina thalattae | reverse complement strand
GCGAACTCCCATACGGGCCCGCAGCCGAATGGCTGCATCAAGAGGCCGGACAGATGGCAGCATCCGACATCGTGCCAACCCAACAAAAACCGCTTGCGTCCGAGGGGGCGTCCACAGATGGAGTTCGGACAGCATGGCGAGATGTTTGGATGTCCGCTTTCGCCGTTGGGCACATTGTCATCAGACAGTCCGCACACGGCCCCGAAGCAGGCATTCGCCGGGCCGGGCCCGAAGTTCCGCAACGGGTCGAAAGCCGAAAACCCGATTTTCAAGCTGTCTGACGTACGAACCTGCCTTCCGCATCAAATGACCGTCGTGGAATCACCTGTGGTCCCCGTGCATAATCGCGACCTATGGACCTCCAAGGTCAGGTCACGCAGATGCCGTGCACTTCAACTTTGCGGAACAGGTGCGGGCTCGCTGTCGCGCTATCCGGATAAGCGCCGAGCTGCGCCTGAAAGTCCGGATTGTTGAAGGCCGCGCGAAAGTGGGAGGTGGACTGCCAAACGGCATAGTTCAGGAACGTGCCGCTGCCTGCGATGCCCCGGTGAAGCTGAGTGGAGATGAAACCGGGCTGCCGTTTCATCACAGCGGCGTCGTTCGTCCACGCCTCAAGCAGATTGTCGACGTCTTCTGGCGGGACAGTGAATGTGTTGATCAGGATCACATGACCGCCCTCATCTGCCATTTGGGAGGCTAGCGACACGGTCGGGTCCATCTCTGCGAATTTCACCATGTTAAGCTCCTCTGGTGATGGTCTGGTGCGCATTGGCATGGTGCCGGAAACGGCCCTTCATTTTGAAGCCGTCGCGCATATTGAGGCCGAGCAGCGTGATATTGACGGCACCGGAGCACAATTCGAGCGCCTGTACCGCGTCGAAAGAGGCGTCGAACTCTCCGAGCCACGCCTTGCAGGCCAGGAATAGTGCTGAAGGCAAGAGGACTATGAGACCGTTGGCCGCACTCACAACGGTGCGCCGGATCTTCGTGGTGATCAGCCTGGGCCGTCGCCTCCCCGACAAATTGAAGCCCGTGCCTCCGGTTGCCGCGAGCGCCGGCATAAGGAGCATGAAGCCCCAAGGGATCGTCGTCTTGACGGCAATGACCGTCTGGGTTGAGCCGAACAGCTCACCGAGGACGGTCGCCAACCAGAAGGAGGCGATCGTCAAAAGGGCGATCCCTCCGGCAATCGGATGCAAGATCTTGATCAGGGCAGCCTCGCTTCAACATGGTACTATGATGTCAATGAGCGAGAGAGACATACTGAAATTGACATCATGATGTCAATAGGGTGAAGATGACGAATGGAAAAGCCGAAGCGTACCCCAGCCGGATCAGCCCTGAGCGACGCGATTTTCGAGATGTTGAAGCTCAGTAGCTGCCTGCTCACGACAGGTGACAGGCTTGTGGCGAGCCTTGGCCTCACAAGCGCCCGATGGCAGATCCTTGGCACGATGGTCGCAGCCGGGCGTGCCCAACCGGTTGCATGGATTGCCCGCGACATGGGCGCGAACCGGCAGAATGTTCAGCGCATCGTCAACGACTTGGAGAGGGACGGACTGGTCGAGTTTCAGGCGAACCCCCGCCATCGCCGGGCGCAGCTCGTCGTCCTGACCGATAAAGGAATTCAGGCTTACGAGGACGCCATGCGGCTGCAAGTGCCGTGGGTGAACGGTCTCTCCGAAGGTCTTCAGCCGGAGGATATCGAGGCGACACGCAGGGTCATTACCGCTCTGCGGCTAAAGCTGGAAGACGGCGATGCCGCCGAGAGATAGGCTTCGTTGCCCAGCCGTCCCTGACGTCCCTTGCTGCCTCGACCCGCATAATCCGATCCGACAGAAACGTCCGCTTCGGAGCAAAGAGAATGTGGCCATTTTCGTCTCAGCACGGCCGAAAGCCGCTACCCGAAAGGCGCCGGAACACATGGGTCGTGTGAATTCGATCTGTGGGGAAAAACAAGCGTCTGCCAGACCTCCTCCGCTTCTGGCCCTTCGTCATGAAGTACGATGGGCCGGTTGAAGGGACGGGCCCGTCCCAGGACGTGCAGTGCAGTCGTGAAACTTTCGACTTCACACTAAACCCCAGATTTGTTTGGTGTTTCCATTGCCGATCAGTGCGGTCCTACGAAAAGACGGACGGTGGCCCGAGGCCTTGGAGGTGCCTCATTGGTACGGGGAAGGCCGCTCTCCATGCCAGCTCATAGGGCTGACGTAGACCGCAACACCGCGCGTCTTCAGTTGTTGCAGCAGGATGCCCGTCGGATGCTCGGGAGTCATAGCCTGCGCATACACCTCGTCGCCGAGCAGTCGCAGCCGTTTCAGGCCCGACAATTCCGACAGGGCACCGAGATTGTTGAAAGCGGTTGAGATGGAGACGTATTCGAGCTTCGAAAGCGATGCGAGTTGCCGGATATCCAGCTTGTCGATCATTGAAGTCGCCATAAGGCTCCTGAGATTGCGGCAATGCTCGATTCCATCGAGGTCGGAGACGTCGAACATGTCGTCTTCACCATCCCAGAAGTAATAAGGGTAGCGATAGATCTCGTTGCCGCCGGCGAAAACGATGGACTCCACCTGGTCCAATAGACCGGCTGACAATGGGTAGCGGGCGAGATAGTCGCTAACCTCGTCGATCGGATCGTATCCTTCCTCCTCAATGTCGACGGGCCGCTCCATCACATGAGCGGCAAGATCTTCGGGCCTCCCGAGGTCGATTGCTTTCGCGTCGAGGAGCGATGACAGGACCACGAGCTTGAAGTTGGAGTCGGCAAAGGGCGCGCCTTTCTCGCCTGTCGGTTCCGGGTAAGGCGGCGCCGTCGGCTCCGTGAATTCGGCTTCCGGGTTGCTCATCGATATCTCGTTCACGCTCTCGAGCGTGAACTTCACACGCATGATCGCGCCGTCTGGAAGCGTGAGCTTGCCCATCCGCACGCCCCGCATCATGGGCATGTCCGCACCGACTTCGAGGTCCGGGAATTCGGCTTCGGCTTCTAGCAAGGCCATGCCCATTTTCACGCCCGCGACGGAGGCGTCAGTGAAGCGCCAGTCATAAGTGATCGAACCGACCAGGCCATCCCGGTCAAGCCTGACGACGATGCCGTGGGTATTCTCCAGGACATCGACTACGCCTCCCTTGTGCGACGCTGGTGCCCGCCAATCGCTGCCCATTGCATCCTCGACGCGAAGGGCCGGCATTCCCGGCCGCAATGCCGCGAGCATCTCGGCACTGGCCGGCGCAGTGTCTCTGGCCATTTACATCTCCCCCATGAAGCCGAACCAAGCGGCCGCTTGAATGCACCCGATCGCGAAGACGCGTCTCGACAATTCTAAACCTTTGTCGCAATGGCGGTAAAAACTGAATGACATACTGGTAGCAGCTTTCAGCAATGGCCAGCAGAACCGTGAACGCCTCATAAGGGTCGGAAGCTACCCGCTCGAAGGGCGGGTAGTGTAATGGCTGCTGTAGAGAGAGCTTAAGGCGAAAGCGGTCGTTCCTTACATTACAGGCCGTTTGGCAGTCACGATGAGAACGAAGGCTGCGAAATCACGCCATCTGGCGAACCTAGGCACGTCTGCGCACGCCGCCTCGGACGGGGGCGGTTCGTGTAGCGCTGTTAGCGTGAAGCCGGCGGCAGCAAGGGCGTTCAGGTAGTCGCCCATCGTCCGAGGAAAGCGCGGCACGGCGAATGGAACGACGTCCTCGTCCTGTGGCCGATCGCCGAAGCGCCACCGCTCCGTGAATGCCGAGCGGTCGAAATAACGTGCCACGCGAAGGCCAATCGCTTGACCTTCCGCATCTCGTTCCCAGCCAAGACCTGGCGTGATGAAGCAGGGATGGAGGACGCTGAAATGAATGAACCCACCGGGGCGGAGGAGACGAAAGGCCTCCTGCATGGCGCCGGATAAATCGGGCCCGTCCATGAGCGCCATTGTCGAAAGGACAGCATCGAAGGAAGCGTCCGGTAGCCCGCAATGGCCGCTGTACGAACTCGTGCGGTATTCGATCCCCAAGGGATCGTCAGCCTCACTTTGACGAGCATGTTCGATCATACGCAGCGAGAGATCTATGCCGGTCACTCGCGCTCCGCGCTTGGCAAAAGCGCGTGTGTTCGTGCCTTCGCCGCAACCAAAATCCACGATTTCGAGCCCGTCGATCGGAGGCATAGCCTCGATGAAAGCCGGGAAAGTGAACCAATCGCGGTAAACGTCGAAGCCGCTCCGCACGTCGTGCGTCCACTGGTCGGCGTTGCCGTCCCAATGTTTTGCGACCTCGGCGTCGGTAATTTCTGGCATTCCAACCTCCAGCAGCTTTGACAGGCGTTCCAGCGCTGTCAGGCTGTTTATGTCCGCTTACTAGGTCGCCACAAGATGGTTGGGTGGTCCGATTTGGGTCAAAAGCGGGCCATCATAGGGGTGTGCTCTCACCCAGACCGCAAGAGCCTGACCGCCTCGTCCTTGCCGAACAGATAGAGCAGCGTCCTCAGCGCCTCGCCGCGTTCTGATTTCAGGTCAGGGTCCGTCGCGAGGATCAGGCGGGCGTCATCGCGGGCGACTTCCATGAGGTCGGCGTGGTGTTCGAGGCGGGCGAGGCGGAAGAAGGGCATGCCGGACTGCTGGGTACCGAGGAGATCGCCTTCGCCGCGCAGTTTCAGGTCTTCCTCGGCGATGCGGAAGCCGTCTTCGGTCTCGCGCATGATGTTGAGGCGGGCAGATGCCGTCTCGCCCAGCGGCGGGCGATAGAGGAGGACGCAGGAGGAGGCCTTCTCGCCGCGCCCCACGCGGCCGCGCAGCTGGTGGAGCTGGGAGAGGCCGAAGCGTTCGGCGTGTTCGATGACGATGATCGAAGCATCTGGCACGTCGACGCCGACCTCGATTACCGTCGTCGCGACGATGATCTTCGTGCGGCCCTCCTTGAAAGCGGCCATCGCCGCGTCCTTCTCCTCGCCCTTCATCCGTCCGTGGACGAGCCCGACCTGCGCCCCGAAGAACTGGCGCAGCACCTCGGCGCGTTCTTCGGCGGCCGTCAGGTCGCTCTTCTCGCTTTCCTCCACCAGCGGGCAGACCCAGTAGACCCGGTCGCCGCCCTCGATCGCCGAGCCGATGCGCTTGACGATGTCAGGCAGGCGCTCGTCGGAAAGGGCGACGGTTGCGATCGGCTTGCGGCCAGCCGGTTTTCCGGAAAGCCGCGAGACATCCATGTCGCCGAAGGCGGCGAGGACCAGCGTTCGGGGGATGGGCGTCGCGGTCATCACCACAAGGTCGGGCCGCTTGCCCTTGGCCGAGAGCTGAAGACGCTGGTGGACGCCGAAGCGGTGCTGCTCGTCGACCACGACAAGGCCGAGATCGTGGTAGTTGACGCTCTCCTGAAAGAGCGCGTGGGTGCCGACGATGATGCGGGTATCGCCGCTCTCGATACGGCTGAGCTTGGCCGCGCGGTTCTTGCCGGTGTCGCGCCCGGTCAGGAGCTCGAGGCTGATTCCGGCGGCTTCGCAGAGCTTTGAGAGAACGCTCGCATGCTGGCGAGCGAGGATTTCCGTCGGCGCGAGGAGGACGGACTGGACGCCGGCTTCGGCAGCGCGGGCCATCGCCATCAGCGCGACGACGGTCTTGCCGGCCCCCACATCGCCCTGAAGAAGCCGCAGCATCCGCTCCGGGCGCTCCATGTCGGCGAGGATGTCGCCAACGGCGCTCACCTGCGCTTCAGTGAGCTCGAAGGGGAGGGCGTGTTTGAGCTTGGCGAGGAGGTTGCCATCGCCGGTGAGCGGGCGGCCTGAGCTGCCGCGCATCTTCTGCCGTGAGAGAGCGAGCGCGAGTTGATTGGCGAGGAATTCGTCATATGCGAGCAGGCGGAAAGCGGGTGAGGCCGGATCGAGATCGATCGCGTCGGATGGGTCGTGCAGGCGGCTCAGCGCGTCCTTCAGGCTCGGAAAGGTCTGGCGCTTCAGGACGCCCGGTTCGATCCATTCGGGAATATCCGGGGTCTTCTCCAGCGCCTGAGCGATCGCCCGCCGCAGCACTTTCCCTGAGAGACCTGCCGTCAGCGGATAGATCGGCTCGACCAGCGAAAGCGTCTCGGCCTCGGCGAGCGGGGCGACGAAATCGGGATGCACCATCTGGGCGCGGCCGTTGAACCATTCGACCTTACCGGAGACGAGCATCGTCTCGCCGACGGGGAGCAGGTTCTCGAGCCATGCGGCTTTAGCGCGGAAATAGGTGAGGGCGATCTCGCCGGTCTCGTCCTGCGCAAAGACGCGATAGGGCGCGTTCGACTGCGCGCGGCCAGGCGGCTGGTGCCGGTCGATCCGGACGGTCAGCGTGACGATCGCGCCTTGGCCAGCCGAGAGAACCTCTTCACGCCGCCGTCGATCGATCAGCCCGCTCGGCAGATGGAAGAGGAGATCGCGCACGCGCAGTGTCTGGCCCGGCCGAACCAGCAGCGTCTGCAACAGTTCGGCGACCTTCGGTCCGACCCCGTCGAGGGTCGTCACGGAGGCGAACAAGGGATCGAGAACCGAGGGGCGCATGGGCGGAGGTTTGGCGAGGGAAGAGCGGTTTGGCAAGCCGTGACCAAGATTGAATCGACATGCACCGGAGCCCGGCCAAGCTAACGTTTTCGTGCCAATTTGTTGAACCGCTTCACGAAGCGGCTGTCGTTCCAGTCCTTCCACCGCCAGACCCAGCGGCCTTCGAGCGAGAGACCCCATTTGTCCGCAACCGCCCTGCCGTCCGCTGTGGAGAGAAGGTTCAGCCAGTCTTTTTGGGGATGATAGGGGCGGAGCTTTTCGCCGAGGGCGGCGCGGCGGAGATTTTCCGCCAGCACCGGGCCCTCGCGCACCGCAAAGACGCCGGCCTTCGGCCGCGGATCGGGCAGGGACGCGATATCGCCGGCCGCGAAGATGGAAGGATGGGAAACGCTGCGGAGTGTCTCGTCGACCTTTACGAAGCCCGAAGAATCGAGTGCGAGGCCCGTTTTCTGTAGCCAGTCCTGCGCCGTGCTCGTCGTTGCCCAGACGATTGCATCGGCTTTTATCTCCTGTCCGTGCGCCAGGATGATGCGGCCTTCTTCAGTTCGTTGAACGGGCGTTCCGAGAACGGTCGAGATCCGCTTTTCCTCGAGCTTTTGCCGCATCCGCTCGCGCGTTCTGGGCGAACGATCGGTAAGGATCTCATCCTTCTCGCCGACCAGCGTCAGTTCGAAGGGCCGGTCTCCCATCTCGGCGGGCAGGCGTGCGGCGAAGGCGAAGATCAGTTCGACGCCGGCAGCGCCAGTGCCGACGACGGCGAGGCGAAAGGGGCCGCTCCCGGATTTCGCCTGGGTGAGAACTTCGTCGACGGTCTCGGTAAAACGGTCGATCGGCTTGACCGGAATGCCTGCCTCGGCCTGTCCCATGCCAGGCTGAGAGCCGATATCGAGAGCAAGGAGGTCATATTCGAACGTCGCGCCGTTCCCGAGCGTCGCGATCCGTGCCTCCGGATCGATCGCGACCACGCGGTCGAGATGGAGGTCGGCTCCGGCGAAACCGGCAAGACCCGCTGCATCGATCGTCATTTCCTCGATGGTATAGAAGCCCGCCAAGTAGCCCGGCAACGACCCGGAATAGGGCGTGCGGCGATGCGGCGTCACGAGCGTAAGGCGGACCGCAGGTTCCGGGTTTTTGCCTAAAGCTTCGAGCACGTGGACGTTCGAATGGCCCGCCCCGACGAGGAGAATGTGGGTTTTCAACCCCTGCACACCGCCATTCAAAGAGCTCATGCAGCCACTCTTCGTCTGATTATGCTGAGGGCATTGAATGCTATTGCCCGCCGATTTAGCACCCCTGCCGTTTTCTGCGGTTGCGGCAGCGCTAGTTCGTTAGCGGAAAAAGCGGTCCGCCAGTCGCGAACCTTTCTACCGAAACTGGAGCCTAACCCCATGGGTCTCATCGGCATCGTCCTGTCGCTCGGCCTTCTGATGTATCTCGCCTATCGCGGGATCACGGTGCTGATCCTTGCACCGCTGCTTGCGCTTCTCGCCCTCATCCTCAACGGCGAGTTCACGCTGCTCGGCACCTATACGCAGATTTTCATGACGGCGCTCGGCGACTACGTCATCAAGTATTTTCCGCTGTTCCTGCTGGGTGCGATCTTCGGCAAGCTGATGGCAGATTCAGGATCGGCGAAGTCGATCGCGGAAACGATCGTGGAAAAGCTCGGGCCGAGCAATGCCATCGCCGCAATTGTGTTGTCCTGCGGTATTCTCACCTATGGCGGCGTCTCGCTCTTCGTCGTCGCCTTTGCGGTCTATCCGATCGCCGCCGCAATGTTCCGGCGCGGCGACCTGCCGAAGCGGCTGATCCCGGCGGCGATCGCCCTCGGCTCGTTCACCTTCACGATGACGGCATTTCCCGGAACACCGGCGATCCAGAACGCGATCCCGATGCCGTACTTCGGCACGACGCCCTTTGCCGCACCCATCGTCGGCATCGTCGCCGGTCTCGTGATGATGATCGGCGGCATCGCCTGGCTCAACTTCCGCGCAAGACGGGCGGCTGGCCGAAATGAAGGTTATGGAGAACACGAGGAGTCGGCGATCGGCGAATCGGCTGAGATCGAAGGCGAGCCGCCATCCTTCTGGGTGGCGATGGCACCGGCGATCGCCGTCATCGTTCTGAACGCGCTCTTCACCTACGTCGTGATCCCGGCGATGGATACGAGCTATCTCGGGACCGAAGAATTCGGCAATGTCGAGATCGGCGACGTGCGCGGCATCTGGGCGATCATCGCAGCGCTGGTGCTCTCGATCCTGCTTCTCATCGCGCTGAACTTCAAGCGGCTCACCGATCTCATGACTTCGGTGAACAAGGGGACGTTCGGATCGCTCCTGCCGGTGTTCAACACCGCCTCCGAGGTCGGCTACGGTGCGATCATCGCCTCGCTGCCGGCTTTCTTCGTCGTGCGCGACGCGGTGCTCGGCCTTACCGACAATCCGCTGATCAACGTGGCCGTCGCGACGAACGTCCTCGCCGGCATCACCGGATCGGCGTCGGGCGGCATGTCGATCGCGCTGGAGGCGCTCGGCGACCGCTTTGCAGAGATCGCCGAGACAGCCGGCATCTCCGAGCAGCTGATGCACAGGATCACGACGCTCGCATCTGGCGGTTTCGATGCCCTGCCGCACAATGGCGCGGTGATTACGCTGCTTGGCATCTGCGGCCTGACGCATCGCCAGTCCTATGCGGACATCTTCGTCGTCGCCGTCTGCATACCAGTCGTCGCGACGATCATCGCGATCATCCTCGGCACGATCGGGATCGTCTGAGCAGAAAAAACCGGGTCCCGGAGCGACCGCCTATTTGAGGGCGATCGCTTCGTCGTAGTTGGTCTGTTCGGTCCCGTCCTCCTCTTCTTCGCCCGTGTCGTAGCGCGGGTCGAGGGTGAAGGAGACCGGCGTCTGGGTCCGGGCGAGCGGGATGGTCTGGAAGTCGCTGCGCTCGTCGACCGGCCGTGCTCCACGGCGGAAGGTGCGGTAGAAGGCGTAAGCCGCGTAGATCGCTGCCGCCGAACCGATGGACTGGAATATGCCGATCGGGCCGAAGAGCTCCATCAGATAGGCGGCGTAGAGCGGACCGATCATGGTTCCGACGCCGTAGAGGATGAGCAGGCCGCTCGAGATCTTGATGAAGTCGTTTGCGTCCGCGTGGTCGTTCGAATGGGCGACGGCCAGCGAATAGGACGGATAGACGACGCCGCCGATCACGAAGGCACCGGCAAGGAGGAGCGATGAACCGGCGGCTCCAAGCTGCGCGCCGGCAGCGGCAATGAAAATGCCGATGGCGCCGACGGCGAGCATCACATAGCGTCGGTCGACCTTGTCGGATATCCGGCCAAGTGGAATCTGGAATACAATGCCACCGGCCATCGCAACGACGGTGAGTGACGCGATCTCAGTGGTCGACAGTCCGATCTGCTGGCCGAAAACCGGTGCCATGTTGTTCCATGCTCCCGCCATGACGCCGGCGAGCAGAACGCCGACGGCGCCCACCGGCGAATTCCGGAACAGGAGCTTCATGTCGATCGTGACATTGGAAAGCGGCGCCGGTGACGGCGCTCTCGAAAGTGCGGTCGGCATGACACCGAGACAGAACAGGATCGCGCAGACCATGAAGGATGTCGCGATCGCCGGATCGGTCAGAGGCATGATGTATTGGCCGGCCATCATCGCGCTCATGGTCACGACCATATAGATCGAGAAGATCGCGCCGCGCGTTTCATTGGTGACGCGCTCGTTCAGCCAGCTCTCGATGATCATGTAGCAGCCGGCAAGCGCAAGGCCGCCCATGGCGCGGAATATGATCCAGGCGACCGAATCGACGACCACCGCGCACAACAGGATCGCGATGGCGAGAAGCGCCGAGAGCGAGGAGAAGGTCCGCACGTGACCTGCGCTGCGCACGACGATCGGCATGATGACGCAGGCGGCGGTGAAAGCGATCGCATAGCTCGTGCCGAGCAAACCGATCTCGTAGCTCGACCAGCCTTCGATCGCGCCGCGCACGGGAAGCAGGATTCCCTGCATGCCGGCGCCAGCCATCAGGAAGAACGTCGATACCAGCAGGGCGGCGATCGGAACGATTTGCCGGGTGAACTGCATCTTTGCCTCGCATCTCGCCGGATTTAAAGTCCCCAGTCCGGCGAGAGCGGGCATACCGATGAAATTTGACGCTGACGAGAGTCAAAAGGGCGACAGACCGATCGGGTTAATCACATCATGTGTCACGAACTTTTCGTTGGTGCGAGAAACACTCAAGGAAGAAGGCGTTTTCTCGGCTTCAGCCGTTCAGCTCGCTCGATTATCACGAAATCGTGAGTTCTTTCAGCTTGGCCTGCAAGGTCAGGAGATCGCGCCAGGCAAGGCGCTTTTGTGCAGGGTTTCTGAGGAGATAGGCCGGATGGAGCATCGCCATCGCCGGTATTTGTCCGTCCTCGGCGAGGCTCATCGTATAGCTCTTCCATTTGCCGCGCAGGCGCAAAATGCCCTCTCGAGCATCGAGAAGAGCAATGGAAGCGGGATTTCCGAGGCTGACCAGAATCTTTGGCCGCACGAGCTCGATGTGCCGCTGGAGAAAGGGCAGGCACATCGCGGTCTCGACCGGTGTGGGCTGACGATTACCGGGCGGGCGCCAAGGCACGGTGTTGGTAACGCGCACATCCTCCCGAGCGAGCCCGATCGCCTGAAGCATTCGATCGAGGAGTTGACCCGATCGCCCGACAAAGGGTTGCCCTGCCAAATCCTCGTCGCGGCCGGGAGCCTCGCCGACAAGCATCAGATCGGCGTCCTCGCGCCCATTGCCGAAAACGCAGGACTTCGCGGTGACTCGGAGCGCGCAGCCTTCGAAAGAAAGCAGCGCCGCCTCGAGTTCGGCGAGGCTCGCGGCCGATCGGGCACGCTCGCGTGCATCGGCCACTGCGGCATCGCCGGAGACCGGAAGCGATGGCGCCGGAAAGCTTACCTTTGCTTCGTCCAAACGAGCGTCGCGGGTCGGTTCGACGGTGGCTGTGGACGCTTGCATGCCCGAAGCATGCGCCGGTTTCGATTGGCTGCGTGCATCGTCGTCTTTTCGCTTCGCGCTACCGGACCGTCGTTCAATTTCCTCCCGCGTCTCGGCGAAGCGGTCACGAGGATGATCATTCAGAAACGCATCAATCCCGGCCTCCGAATAGGAGGTCAGGAGGGCGATCGCCTGGCGTTTCAGTTCGATATCGAGGTGCTCGTCGGCCATGAGGTGTTCTAACCGAAGCGTGGTTGACGGGATAGGCTCGCCCGCCTCTCGGGAGCTTTCCTATCGTCGTCGGATTGGTTCGATCCGCTGCGAGAAAGTGTGCTCTACGATAAGAACTTCTTTACCCTTTTGGTGTCGGCGCTTGCTGCAGAATGCCGCATTAAGACGCTGATGATATCTCGCTGATACGAAATTGCGACCACTACCAAACCGACGCTTATGGCTCTTTCGCCGTGTGCGGCAATCCCGATGGGGTCACTTTAATGAGACTTCGACGCTTTGTGTCCGATCGATCCGGCAATTTCGGTATCATCTTTGCGCTACTGCTGCCCGCCCTGCTCATCACGACCGGCGGTGCACTGACTTATGGTCAGGCGCTTTCCGACAAAAAGTCGCTGCAGAATGCGCTCGACATTGCGACCCTTGGTGGTTTCGGAGACGACGGCAATTTCGATCGGTCCGTTGCGGAAGCGATTTTTGCCAACAATGCGCGGGGTATTCCCTATGCCAACCTCAACTTCGCGATTGCGGAAGATGGCGGCGTAACCGGTACGGTCGATGGCGAAAGGCCCGTGATCTTTCTCCAGATTGTGGGCATGGACACCGTCAACTTTCATGCCGCTGCGACGGTTTCGCCCATGACCGAACTCAAAGTGGTGTCCGCGACCTTCAAGCCGATCAATATCGAAGGGGCTTACGACAAGGACATCTATTTCTTCACGCGGGACGCGAGCGGCAAAAAGACCGTTCGCGAACTGATCCTGTCTTACGACTATACGTTGGACCGATACGGAAGGGCTTCGAAGGTCGTCACTCCGAATCTGAACCAGACTCGCACGATCACTGTCGGCGATTATGCAAGCTTCGGCTACGAAATGGTGGTCTACGAAGACCTGACCTATCGCGGCAATCGGAGCGGCAGGAATACCACCGTTATCTCCTATGATTCCGACGATGGCGCCTGGGAGTCACGTATGCGGATCGACGGCTCCTGCGAAGACAACGGTGGCGCGACTATTCACTGGGAGGATGGCGGCGACTGGAACTTCAAGGATTTCGAATATACGTAAGCATCCGGCGTAGGCCGCAGCGCAGCTACGCGGCTGCTCGATGCACTGGTAGAGGTGCTGGCGACCAGTTCCACGGCAGCAGCTCTTCGAGCCTGCTTTGCGGCATGTCGGCGATGCGA
>NZ_JBEHWS010000033.1:0-14021 GCF_040239565.1 Fulvimarina thalattae | reverse complement strand
CCTCCTGCTCCTTCAAAACGCCGATGATCTGTTCTTCAGAAAAACGCTTTCGCTTCATGTCGTCCGTCCTCAATGGGGAACGGACTCTAATCCAACGTGGAGGAAAAACTCAGTGGCAGGTCACAGGTCAGACACTTGAGTGATTGTAAGCGATCATAATCGATTTTCCGGGAAGCGAAGTCGGAAGTCAGCTTCGTAATTGTTGAAGTTCGGATTGTAGAACGGGTCGGCGTCAAGGACGTCGCCCCATCGCTCTCTCATATAGCGTGCCTCGCCCATGAATCGCTTGTGCTTTTCAGGGGTCAGATCCGACCCGCGAGACGCCGATTCCAGATGATAGAGTTCGGCAAACGGGGTCCAGAGGATCCGATATCCTGCTTCGCGCACGCGCAGACAGAAGTCGACATCGTTGAAGGCGACCTTCAGGTTCTCCTCGTCCAGCCCCTCAACTTCGAAGTAGACATCGCGCCGCACCGCAAGACAGGCCGCCGTGACGCAGCCGACATCCCGTGTGATGGCATAGCTCCCAAAATAGCCAATGTCGGACCGATCGGTGAAGAGACCAAGATGGCCTGCAACACCCCGGCCACCGTCGAAATGCCCTGCTCCCAATCGGACCCCTGCATGCTGAACGCGTCCATCGGCATAAAGAAGCTTCGCACCCACACAGCCGACATCCGCGCGAACCGCATGGGATACGAGTTCCCCAAGCCAATCGGGCGAGATCACGTCGATATCGTTGTTGAGAAGAAGGAGGATCTCGCCTTGGGCTTCTTGGGCCGCGACATTGTTAAGATGGGAATAGTTGAACTCGCCAGCAACCGGAAGCACGCGGATCCTTTCATCCTTCTTCAGTTCGTCAAAAATTTTGAACGTTTCCGGCTGGTCGCTGTCGTTGTCAACGACAATGATCTCCATCCGTTTGTAGTCGGTCCGGAACAGAAGACCTTCTACGCACTGGTGCACGAGCTCTGCACGATCGCGGGTCGGAATGATGACTGAAACAAGCGGCTCGTTTGCTGGCACTGGAAACTTCACGCGGTTCCAGATCGGCACGAGTGGATTTTCCAGGACCTGCGCCGTATCGGCGTCCCCATCCTTCACACTATCGAGATGGTCCCGCAACGCCTTGCGGGATGAATCAATGCAACGCTGAAGCTCAGACTGGGAGAATGAAGCCGCATCGCTCGCTTGGCGCCAGTGGTATAGCACTTTTGGAATGTGGACGACCTTCTCGCTTCCGCATACGGCGACCGAACGAAGAGCAAGATCGTGATCCTGGCTTCCGGTAAATCCGTCGCGGAATCCGCCGACCTCTTCTAAAAGAGCACGGCGATAAACGCTAAGGTGATTGATGACATTCTGGCCTAGCAATTGATCATAGCTGAAGTCCGGCTTGAAGTACGGATCATAGCGCACACCGTGCTCGTCGATCTTGTCTTCGTCCGAGTAAAAGATGGCCGCGTCTGGGTGTTCATTCAGAGCCGCCACGATCTCAAACAAAGCATGTTCTGCGATGCGATCGTCATGATCCATGAGGGCGACCAATTCGCCCTTTGCTATGTCGAGAGCCGAATTTGATGCAAGTGCGATATGACCGTTGGTTTTTCGCGTTACGATCTTTATCCGAGGATCCTGTTTCGATAGTTCGGCGAGAACCTTTGCGACATGCTTCTTGGGAGACGCATCATCGGCGATGCAAAGCTCCCAATTCTCGTAGAGCTGCGCCCTGACAGAAGCGATCGCCTCCCGAAGCTGGTGCTCCGGCGTGTTGTAGACCGGCATGACGATAGAGATCAGAGGCTTGTTCGGCAGCTCGGCTAGGCGAGCCCGTATCATCCGGCGGTGCTCGTCACCGAGCTGATCACACGCTTCGATCCATCGCGCATAGTCCCGCCGATCATGCGGATTGGAACCCGAGGCCAGCGCATCACCATCGACGACGGCCGAAAGGGAACCCGCTACGCCGCGGGAGGCGAGCAAACCGCGAAAATGCCGAATACGAGCAGCCGTCATGTGGGGGGTCAATACCCAGTACGCTGTGCGCAACGCTCCACGACCGAGCCTACGCACTGGCCTCGGCATACCTTCCGCGATCCGGCGGATGGGTCCGGTACTGCGCCATAGGGTACTTGTCTCAATAGCGCTCACACGTTCACGCAAGCTGTTGCGTTGGTTCGTCAGATCTTCCTGAACAGCCCGCGCCTGAACGGTCTGCTCCTCGTATTCGGCACGCAGGCTGTCGAGCTTCTTATGGACGACAACGTTCTCGGCGCGGATTTGGTCGTTCTCGATACGAGAGGCGTCGAATGCGGTTCGAGACGCATCGAGTGCATTCTGGGTAACGTCCAGCGCATGCTGAACGGCGTGGAGTTCACCGCTCAAGCGGTGACGTTCCCGGTCAAGCTCAGAGTAGGAGAACTGAAGACTCAATCGCTGGCCGAGCGACTCCATTGTCCTTCTGAAACCGGCGGCATCCTCGCCCGTGAGAGCAAACAGATCGCTTAAGGCCGGCGGAACCGTGCCAAAAGCGATAACCCCGAGACCGTGATTGTGGAAGAACTCGAAGAACGGATAATCAGCTTTCAATTCGGAGAACAGTTTCCAGACCCCAAAATCGCGTTCCCGGACATTGGTGTCGTGGAACAGGACGATCGCATTATTCGTCAGCTTGCGTGTCCAGGTCTCGTAGTCTTCCTTGACATCTTCATAAAAATGCCGACCGTCAATATGCAAAAGATCAACCGAATTGTCTTCAAACTTATCGAGGGCATCGGCGAACGTCATGCGATGAATGGATGAGAAACCCGCATAGTCGGCATTCCGACGCGTGACGTCATGATAGATTTCGTCATCGTAGAAACCTGCATGCTCATCGCCGGCGAACGTATCGATCGCATGGCAGTTCGTTCCAAGACCTAGAAGCTTCACGGTCTCGCAGGCAGCGAAGTAGGAATATCCCGTATGGGTTCCAAGCTCGACGAAACGCGACGGCTTCACACGCTCGATCACCCAAGACAGGAACGGCGCATGCTCCAGCCATGCTGAGAGAACGATGTGGCGGGGGATATGAAGCGCTGCGGTAGAGATCTGCACATTGGTCATTTTGAAACTTCTCGCGAAACAGAAATGAGCTGAACGTCACCACATGGACGCGCTGGATAGAGAAATAAGTATCACACAGTCCGGGAGGAGGCGTAGCGCTCGAGCGTCTCCTCGATCGGACCGTGAAAGCGAACCTTGCCGTGCTCCATCCATAATCCTTCCGTGCACCACTGGCGCAGAAGCTCGTCAGAGTGGGACGCCATGACCAGAAGTCCTGCATTGCCGATGAACGCTTCAAGGCGCGTCTTTGCCTTGTCGATGAACGCTGCATCGCCGGCGCCGATGCCTTCGTCGATCAAGAGAATGTCGGGCGTGATTGAGGTCGACACAGCAAAGGCGAGGCGGGTGGACATGCCGCTCGAATAGGTGCGAAGCGGCATGTCGAGGAACTCGCCGAGGCCGCTCCACTCCCCGATGTCGCCAGCCCGCGACTCGATCTCCTTGCGGGAATAGCCGAGTAACATGCCGCGCAGGATGATGTTTTCCCAGCCAGTGGAATCTGGGTCCATCCCGAAGCCGATGTCGAACATGGCCGCGACGCTACCATTGACCTCGACATGCCCCTCATTGGGTTCGTAAATTCCTGCGATTGTTCTCAGAATTGTCGACTTGCCGGCTCCGTTATGGCCGATAAGTCCGATCTTCGTTCCATGCTGGAGATTGAGCGAGAGATCGTCGATGGCGCGGATGGAGACCCGGCCGCTGCCGTCCCGTGGTTTGATCTGACCGCCGGTCGCTGCAGCCATGACATTGTTCTTCAACGAGCGGCTGCCGGCATCGAAGATCGGGATGTCGACCGTGACATGGGTCAGTTCTATGGATGTCATATGTTCAGGCCCAATAGGGAATACGGCTTCGATAGCGTGCGAAGAAGCCTGTCGCGACTGCCCCAAAAAGGACCGTCATCACAATGCAGGCGAGCCAGTTCACCAGCGTACCCGTGCCGCCTAAAAGCGGATCACGGGCGATCTCGATGAAATGATAAAAGGGGTTGAGAGCAACGAACGCAACCCGCTGGGGGATCTGCTCGGAACTCCAAAGGATGGGGGTCATGAAAAAGATGACCTGCACAAAACTGATGACGATCATCGGTATGTCTCGAAAGCGGGCGCACAGAGGCCCGAGCACCATGACGAAGAAGATGCCGTTTAGGATGTAGATCCCTATGGCGGGAATGAAGAGAAGGATCGACCAGTTAATTGCGATCTCGAAGAGCACGAGGACAATCAAATAAATCAAGAAGTTATGCGCAAGATTAATTAACTGCGACCAGACGAATTGAAAAATGTAGACGCTTAAGGGCAGTCGGATCTGTCGGATCGATGCCGTAGCGCCCGAAAACACGTTGCAGGCGGCAGTGATTGTGCCGCTGATAAAGCCCCACAGAATGAACCCGACGGCGAGGAACGGTAGATAGGTTGAAATGTCCATGCCGAAGATCTGGGAATAGAGAAAGCCAAGGCTTCCGACCATGATGCCCATCGACAGGGTAAGCCAGAACGGACCGATGACTGAACGCCGATAATGCTTGCGTACGTCCCGCCAGCCCAGAAAGATCCAGAGTTCGCGCATCGCAAGACCTTGGCGGAAATCTTCCCAAGCGATCTCCAGACGACCGATGGTCGTGCGCGACTTGTCCGCTCGTGCCGATCCTCCGTTCGTTTCGGCCATTGTCATTCCAGATCTTTCCTCAGTTGTCGCCGGCGGGAGCAACGCTGCCGGTTCGGCGTCTCTGCGCTCAGCCGGCAGAGCGCGGCAAAAACACGACTATCGATCCCTAGCCACGCTATCTTCCTCGGCGGCCAGACGTTGCAGATAGCGCCCGTACTGGCTTTTTCCGAGCGTTTGTCCGAGTGTCATGAGCTGGTCTTTTTCTATCAGCCCGTTCGCATAGGCGATTTCTTCAGGACAGGCGATCTTGAAACCCTGTCGGTGTTCAAGCGTGCGGACGAACTCAGCCGCCTCTAGAAGCGAATCCGGCGTGCCCGTATCGAGCCAGGCATAGCCGCGCCCCATCAAAGCGACGTCGAGCGTGCCTTCTTCGAGATAGATGCGGTTGAGATCGGTGATCTCCAATTCGCCCCGGGGGGACGGCTTCAGCGAGCGCGCAAATTCGGGGGCCCGCCCGTCATAGAAGTAAAGTCCGGTTACGGCCCAGTTCGATTTGGGATGTTCCGGCTTTTCTTCGATCGACACCGCTTTCCTGTCCTGATCAAACGCCACGACGCCATACCGTTCGGGATCGGAGACGTGATAAGCAAACACACTTGCACCCGGTTTCGCCGTCGTGCGGGCGGCAGCCTGTTCCATCAAGTCGGTCAGGCCATGGCCATAGAAGAGATTGTCACCAAGAATTAGCGCGGACGGCTCGCCCGCTACAAACGCCTCGCCGATGATGAACGCTTGGGCCAGTCCGTCCGGGCTCGGCTGTTCCGCATAGCGAAGCGTAATACCCCAACTCGACCCGTCGCCGAGTAGTGCTTCAAAGCGTGGCAGGTCGTGGGGCGTGGAGATGATCAGAATTTCGGTGATGCCGGCCAGCATCAGGGTCGAGAGCGGATAATAGATCATCGGTTTATCATAGACCGGCAGAAGCTGTTTCGACGCGGTCAATGTCATCGGATGCAAGCGCGTACCGCTGCCTCCGGCGAGGATGATGCCCTTCATGGTCCTGGTCCTATTTCGTGCGTGTCTCTGGCGCACCAGCGGCCCCGATCAACCGGTCGAGAACCGTCTCGAGGGAGGCTTCCCAAGGCGGCAACTGGATCTGATAGCGGTCAAAAAGTCGTGCTGTCGACAAGACTGAGTTCTTCGGCCGCGCTGCCGGCGTCGGATACTGGCTCGTCGGGATCGGAAGGACCTCGGCGCTGGCGGCCCCGCGCCGCCGCGCTCCGGCAAAGATGGCACTGGCGAACTCGGCCCAACTGGTCTCACCGGTGCCGGCGAGATGGAAAGTGCCGCGGAGCAGCTCGTCCTCGGGACTGGCCTTGAGTGTGCGCGCAACCGCGAAGATGGCATCGGCGATATCGAGGGCCGAGGTCGGCGACCCGGTCTGGTCGGCAACGACATTGAGGCTGTCGCGGCCTGCGCTCGCAAGCCTCAGCATGGTCTTCACGAAGTTCTGGCCGAACGGCGAATAGACCCAGGCCGTCCGCAAGATAACATGGCGCCTTGTCGCTGCGCGCACCGCCTCTTCGCCGGCGCGTTTGGAGCGGCCATAGGCGCCGATCGGGTTCGTTGCGTCAGTCTCGACCCAAGGCCCCTTCTTCTCTCCGTCGAACACATAGTCGGTGGAGAGATGAATGACAGGAACTCCCAGTTCGCCGGCGGCCTCGGCCACGGCGCCCGCGCCCTGCCCGTTCACGGCTTCGGCGATCTCGGGCTCGCTCTCTGCCTTATCGACCGCGGTGTAGGCGGCCGCGTTCACGATGGCGTCGACATCATTGCCGGCATCCAGCACGGCTTTGACGACAGCCGCGCACGGTGCGGCGAGATCGAGCTCGGGACGGGCAAGGGTGAGGATCCCGACCCCGGCCTTGTCGGCGCGTTCGCAAAGCGCCGTTGCGACCTGGCCGTCGCGCCCGGTGACGAGAATACGCATCAGAACGGGCTCTCCAGCCCGGCAAAGGAGGGCTGCTTTCCGTCCTTGTCGGACATGATCGCCGTCTCGCGGGAAACGCCCCAATCGATGGCGAGATCTGGATCGTCGAAAGCGATGCCCTTGTCGCAATCCGGCGCGTAAGGGGCGGTCACCTTGTAGAACACCATAGTGTTTGCCGTCCTTGTGACAAAGCCGTGGGCGAACCCTTTGGGAACCAGAAGCTGCAGGCCGTTCTCGGCGCTGAGTTCCACGCCGACATGCTGTCCGTAAGTGGGCGAGCTGCGGCGCAGATCGACGGCCACGTCGAGGATCGTGCCGGCAAGAACCCGGACGAGTTTATCCTGGGCGGCGGGCGGTGTCTGGTAATGCAGGCCGCGCACGGTGCCTTCGTCGGCCGAGAAGGACTGGTTATCCTGGATGAAATCGAGGTGGATCCCGGCATCCCGCATGCGTGCGGCATTGTAGCTTTCGGTGAACCAGCCGCGCGCATCGCCGAACCGGCGCGGCTTTAGAATGAGAACGCCGTCCAGCGCCGTCGGGGTTACTTCGAGAAGGGGGGCTGCGCTCATGCCGTCACCTTGCCTTGTTCGGCTCCAAGCCCGAGCCGCTCGCCCCGGTAGTGTCCGGAGCGAATGTTCTGCCACCATTGGCGATTGGCAAGATACCATTCGACCGTTTTGCGCAGACCGGTTTCGAACGTTTCTTCCGGCCGCCAGCCGAGCTCGGCCTCGATCTTGCCGGCGTCGATCGCGTAACGGGCGTCATGGCCCGGCCGGTCCGCGACATAGGTGATTAGCCGCTCACGCGGCCCCTTATCGTCCGGCGCTATCTCGTCGAGAATGTTGCAGATCGTGCGCACCACGTCGATATTGCGCCGCTCGTTGTGGCCGCCGATCGCATAGGTCTCGCCAACGGTGCCACGCTCGGCAACGAGGATCAGGGCCGCGGCATGGTCGTCAACATAGAGCCAGTCGCGCACATTTTCTCCCTTGCCGTAGACCGGCAGGGGTTCGCCATGGAAGGCGTTCAGGATGACGAGCGGTATGAGCTTCTCGGGAAAATGATAGGGGCCGTAATTATTCGAGCAATTGGTGACGACCACAGGGAGCCCGTAGGTGTGATGCCAGGCCCGGACCAGATGGTCCGAAGAGGCCTTCGAGGCTGAATAGGGCGAGCGCGGATCATAGGCCGTGGTTTCGGTGAAATAGCCCGTTTCGCCAAGGGTCCCGAACACTTCGTCGGTCGAGATATGGTGGAACCGGAACTGCGACCGCCGCCCTTCGTCAAGGTTTCGGTAATGGTCGAGAGCCGCCTGAAGGAGTACACCGGTGCCGACAATATTGGTCTCAATGAAGGCCATCGGACCGTCGATCGACCGATCCACATGGCTTTCAGCGGCCAGATGCATGACGATGTCGGGATCGTATTCCGCCATGACGGTCTGCATCGCCTTCAGATCGCGGATGTCGGCCCGCACAAACCGGTAGCGCGCATTCTCGGCCACCGGATCGAGGCTTTCCAGATTGCCCGCATAGCTCAGGGAATCGACGACAAGAACCTCATGATCGGTCCGCTCGATCAGCCGGCGAACGACGGCCGATCCGATAAAACCGGCACCGCCGGTGACGAGAAAGCGTTTGGGCATTGTCATATCTCAAAGGCCGGGGAACATATCGTGCCGCTCGGCATCTCCATCATGTTTTGAGGCGCTGAACGCCGGCGCCGTGATGCCGCAATCCCCGCATGGTCGCAATGAACGCCGGCCTTTCCTCGCCGCGCCAAAGCCCCGTTCGCGATGTCCGGCGGGCTCATAACAGAGTTGGTTGCAAACATAAAGCATGGGATGTTCCGCAAGGGAGGCGCAGGGTTAAACAGCGCCGGGAGGCTCGAGGAGCCGCTCAAAAGGCGGGCTGGCGGTCGCTGCGTTTCTTACAGAAGCCGAGAAAAGCGGCGTCAGGGTCGCGCGGCGGGCTTTCCCTGCTTGCGGCAAAGGCCTGCCAGTCGTCGTAAAGGGCGTAGATGTTGTAACCGGGTGCAACCTGCTTGGCCTTCTCCATAGTCTCCTCTCCGACCTTCAGCGCCTTGGTCGGAAAAGTCTCGCGTGGCGCGACGGCCCGGTTGCGCATCTTACGCGAGAGGATAACCTTGCCCCCGTCGAGACGCAGATCGTAGTCCGGCACGTTCCCGTCCTCAGCGATCTCCTTCAGGAAATAACGGAACTTCTTGGCAGGCGAGTTCGACCCGACCTTGCGCTGGAGATTTTCGACCCGGATTACGAAGGGGTGGCTCTGCTCGCCTACATGCTTGCGCGCGATCTCGTAGAGGCGGCGCTCAAGAGGTCGGCGCAGGCGGAAATAGTCCGCATTGATGCTAAGGACCTCCATGCCGGTCACTGCCCGGAACGTCCAGTCTGACACGGTGATGCGTACCTTCGTCATACGTCCGAAGGGCGAAAGCGCGCCTTTATCATCCTTGCGATCGATCTCGAATGCGTTGATCAAACCAAACCCTCGGGTTTGGAGATAGTCGCCGGTGCGGATATCGGTGACCAGTGTGGTACCCCTCAGCCGGATTAGCGCTTCCTCGAAACGAGAATAACTTGCCTTCGTCGTGCGCCAATTGGTGGCGATCATCACCTCATGAGCCGTCATCTCGACGGTGGGGGAGATCTCCTTACCATGATTGAGATCGTGGACGAGTTTGGAGATGCAATAGAGCAGGATGTCCTTGTCCATGATCGTCGCGAGCCCCTTGCCGCTCGGTACGACCCGCAGCTTGGCCCCGTTGTGATCATATTCAAGCTGGCGCATGTCCGGTTTGACCGAGAGGGAAAAGACCGGGTGCTCCATCGACGCTAAATCGTCCTTGGGCGAAGCCTCGGTCACGTCGAGGATGACAAAATCCTTATTCGGATGCCGGTCCGGCAAACGGGTTCCCACTCTATCACTCCTCATCCTTCGTCCCTTTGGGAACCAAAATTCGTCTTTCTAGGAACCAGGGCCTTGTCCACTCCTAAACAAGATTCGCCCCTCTGGGAACCGGGGTTCGTCCCTCTGGGAACCGAGATTCGTCCCTCTGGGAACCAAGATTGGCTTTAAAATGCAATTGTTCCAGCTATTTCATGGTTTTAGAAAGCCAGCCCGCTGCGCGTAACACTAATAACATCATTAACAATTTTAACAGTAGCTGGATCGTGTGGAACCGAAACCGCTAAACAGTACCAAATCATCTACCCAAAATTCCAAACGGAACGGACTAGCGACTGTGTCTCTGTCAGCGGACAGGTTGCCATGATGCTCCGGTTTTGATGATCGCGTTTGCGAGGACGATAAGGCGCCTTGCGACTGCGACGATGACCACCTTATGAGGCTTGCCGTTCCATTTAAGGCGTTCGGCGAACGGTTTAAGGATTGGGTTGTGCGTTGCTGCTGCCAACGCGGCCTGAAACAGAACTCGGCGTAGAGACCGCCGTCCACCAGCAATTGCCCGCTTGCCTCGAACTATGCCGCTGTCATGGGGTACGGGTGCGAGGCCCGTCATGGCTGCCACCTCGCCTGCCGCCATACTCAATGGACGAAGGATCGGCGGTTCTTAAAAGACGTCGGTAAACAGGTTTTGAAAATACTGCTGAAACGCGAACCTTGTCTCTCCGATTATCCTGCCTTTCCGGTTCTTGAAACGAACACTCTCATTGCCCAATCGTTTCAGGCAGAAGAAAGAAAAACTGGCCAGGCCTGCCTTGGCGCAATAGAAACCCTCATCGTTTCCGTTCACGCCATCAGCAAGAGCCCTGTTACCGCTTTTATGACCTCTTCCCTTGCCATCTTCCATGATTATTTCGGGATCAAAGGCGGTGGCGAACGTCTCGCCCTCACCTTGGCCAACGCGTTCGAAGCCGATCTCTTCTACGGCTACCGCCAGCCAGAAAGCTACGAGCCGTCAATGTTTCCGGCTCATGCCGTCGATCTCGCATTACCGGCTTTTCTGCGACGCCCTGGCATAAGAGCTGCATCTCTGGCCGCCCGGTTCCGCCTTTCCCGGTCCACAGCCAATCCTTACGCGACCCGGGTCTTCAGCGGTGTCGCGGCCCCCTTCGCCGTCCCGCTCAAAAGTCGGGGCGGGAAGAACATCTATTACTGCCATACTCCGCCGCGCTTTCTTTACGACCAGAAGGACTTCTTCCTGAAGGATCAGGGCGGATCCTTCGCGAAGCGGCTGGCCCTGTCGCGCTTCGAGGCGGGGTACAGAAACGCTGTAGACCGGATGGACGTCATCGTCGCCAATTCACGCAACATTCAGGGCCGAATCTCGCACTATCTCGGCCGCGACAGTGTAGTTGTCTATCCTCCCTGCGACACTCATCGTTTTCAATATCTCAGACAGGGGGATTACTATCTTTCGACCGCCCGGGTCAGCGGATTGAAGCGGGTTGGCTCCATCGTCGAGGCGTTCTTGAACATGCCGGAGAAGCGCCTGATCGTTGCCTCAGGCGGCGAAGAACTCGCCAATGTGCGCCGGCGTGCTGCGGGCGCCCGCAATATTGAATTTTTCGGCTGGGTCAAAGAAGCAGAGCTGCAGCGCTTGGTCGGCAACGCGATCGCCACACTCTACGGACCAGTCGACGAGGATTTTGGCATCTCTCCCGTCGAGTCAATGGCCGCCGGAAAACCGGTCATCGGAGTTGCGGAAGGCGGCCTAAAAGAAACCATCCTTCACGATGAAACCGGCTTTCTGCTGCCTGCCGGCTTCAAGCCAGACGATATTGCCGCAGCCGTTACGACCCTCACACCCGAACGGGCACTTGCGATGCGCTCGGCTTGCGAGAAACAGGCTGAGCAGTTTTCCCTCGCCCGGTTCCTCGAAGGAATGCGAGCGATCATTCAACAGGACTAACCCAATTGAAGAACTTTAGAACTCGGGTCCAATTCATACCAGATCGCAGCAGCTGATGAGGGTTCTTCATTTCTTTAAGACCTACTGGCCCGACACTTTCGGCGGCGTAGAACGCACAATTTCGGCTATCGCGAGCGCAACCCGTGATCTTGGTATCGACACCAGCGTTTTGTCTCTCAGCCGGACCCCGGAAGAGGCAACTACGGTTTTCGAAGGTCATCGGGCGGTGAAGGCCCGGCTTGATCTCGAACTCGCTTCGACCGGGTTCTCGCGTGAAGTATTTTCCACCTTTTCGCGCGAGGCTGCGGAGGCAGATCTGGTGCACTACCATTTTCCTTGGCCGTTTATGGATCTGGTGCATTTCGCCGTGCGGCACGGCAAGCCAAGCCTCGTCACCTATCATTCTGATATCGTGAAACAAAGGACGCTAAAGCACGCCTACGCCCCGCTAATGAACGGGTTTCTGGACCGTGTCGACGCTATCGTAGCAACTTCCCCACCTTATCTAGAGACGAGCCCTGTCCTCCGGCGATACAGGGATAAGACTAGTATTATCGCCATTGGTCTCGACGAAAAGGCATATCCAAAACCACAGGCCGAAAGGCTTGCTAGTTGGCGTAGCCGCCAAGCGAAACCGTTCTTTCTCTTTGCAGGAGTTCTTCGCTATTACAAAGGTCTTGATGTCTTGATCCGGGCGGCTGGGCAGACCCATGCCGATATCGTCATTGTCGGTGCTGGACCGATCGAAGGCGAACTGAAGCGCCAGGCAACGGCGTTTCGCGCGCACAATCTTCATTTTGTCGGCCCTGTAGACGATGCGGACAAGATGGCGCTACACGCGCTGAGCAGTGGGTTCGTTTTTCCCTCGAACCAGCGCTCAGAGGCGTTTGGACTGGCGCTCTTGGAAGCCGCCATGATGGGTAGACCAATGATCTCGACCGAGCTCGGCACCGGAACGAGCTATGTCAATGCGCATCGCGAAACCGGGATCGTCGTCGCCCCGGACGATCCGGATGCTCTTGCCGCAGCCATGAACGAGATCCTTGCCGAGCCTCAGAAGGCCGCCCAATGGGGTCGGGCCGCCAGACAGCGCTTTTCCAATCTCTTCACGGTGAAGACGATGGGTGAGGCCTATGCGGATCTATACCGGTCACTCGTTCGGAGCTGACAGGCGATCGAAATGAAGCATTAGCGCTAGGTCGCAGGATGGGATTTTAGCGCCTGCTGCCCTGACGACGGGCCCGCAAAATCTCGAGCGTGCGCCCTACGGTCAGATGACGCACTGTGGCATAGGCGTCGAAGAGCTTCGGGTGACGCTGCCAAAAGGGTCGGAAACCCAAAATGAAAGAATTGTCCTTATGGCGCAGTTGATCAGCATTGATGGCGTGAAGCGCTGCAAGCGCGGTTTTCCCTGTTGCGCTTCTGGATCGAAGAGCTTCAAGCGCTTCTTCGGCGGTCGCAAGATAACCGCGCTGTTCTGCGACATGGGCGAACAGGCGTTCGGCTGCATGAGCAGGCGTCCCATCAAGTTCGCCATTTTCCTTTGTGAAGAGAGGCTCGAGATCGGCTTTGGCGAAGGGCGCGATCGCATCTTGGCGGAACCAGAACATGGTTCCTGCCGCAAACGTACCTTTGCCGAGCTCTCTCAAAGGAACAGTGCTGTTCGTCTTGGCCATGATCCGTTTCAGATGGGTCCGGTTGAGGACGAGTCGGTTTGCCAGCGGCATCAGATGATGTTTCGGAGCCACGAGACCGATCTGCGGAATCACCTCCATGGCATTCAAGGCAATCAGTCCCTGTTCATTCCGCCGCAGAAGCGAGCCGAGAAGATGGCGCCGCCAGAGATGGCCGTCGCTGCGGTGTAAAGATCGTTTCGTATGGAGCTTCAGCCCAAACTCGAAGTCCTGGCCGATTGCCCGAAACGCCGTCAAAAACGGTAGAACATCGCGACCGCGGTTTTCCGTCGTGATCCGGGTCCAGGCGATAAGGTGCTTCGTCTGGGGAGGCGCAAGCACCATTTCATCATGGGGCGACGTTAGAACCAGCGCGAAAGGGTGATCTACTGCCTCTGCGAGATCGGACGCGATCTCGCTCCAGACGTCCGCGTGAAAGACATGGACAAAGACAATAAGGCGGGCCTTGAGGTTGGAAGGAGCGGTTAGAGATAGCACAAACAGTCTCGTCTTGTTTAATTCCAATAGGTCAGAAAACCGACGTCCCCGCGGTAATTGAAATGCACTCCATTTCGCCGGACAGTTGGCGGTTGGGTTTAAGCACTGAGGCGGATGAACTCCGAGCTATGGTTGGATCTGGGTGATGGGGCCGATCAGGCGGCGCGTTGATTGGCTTCGGGGATGACGGCGACGCCGTCGGTGAATTTGACGCCTGCGATGAGCATCGACAAGCGATTTTCGCCCTTCAG
>NZ_JBEHWS010000032.1:0-14188 GCF_040239565.1 Fulvimarina thalattae | reverse complement strand
GAGCTTGGCAAGGACGTCCAAATTCGATTGCCATGACGGCGTTGCACTTCGCGATGGATTCCCCGTTCCCTCGGCTGCACAGCGAAACTTCACAAAGGAGACCTTCGGGGTGGGGGGGGGGCAGGTCAGTGCGCTATCCGCTTGGCTGCCGCGTTCTTGAATAGCCGTTCGCCGAGGGCGACCGGACAGGAAAACTGAATTTCGTGAAACGTGCCTCTTCGCAACAACTCGGGCGGCGACTTGGACCGCTTAAGGAGCCGGGTTCATGTGCGGCGAAAATTGCGTTCTCCGGCGAGTGCAGAAAAGGGTTGCAAGCCGGCTCGAAATGGCTACGAACCGTCGAAACTCGCGTCCCAGGGAACCCATGCGCATGAAGACCAGAGCTGCCGTCGCCTTCGAGGCCAAGAAGCCACTCGAGATCGTCGAACTCGATCTCGAAGGACCGAAAGAGGGCGAGGTTCTCGTCGAGATCATGGCGACGGGCATCTGCCATACCGATGCCTATACGCTCGACGGGCTGGACTCCGAGGGCCTGTTCCCGTCGGTTCTCGGCCACGAGGGCGCGGGCATCGTGCGCGAGGTCGGCGCGGGCGTCACCTATGTGAAGCCGGGCGACCACGTCATCCCGCTCTACACGCCGGAATGCCGCCAGTGTAAGTCCTGCCTTTCGGGCAAGACGAACCTGTGCACCGCGATCCGCGCCACGCAGGGCAAGGGTGTGATGCCGGACGGCACCTCGCGCTTTTCCTACAAGGGCCAGCCGATCTACCACTATATGGGCTGCTCCACCTTCTCGAATTTCACGGTCCTGCCTGAGATCGCGGTCGCGAAGATCCGCGAGGACGCGCCTTTCAAGACCTCCTGTTATTGCGGCTGCGGCGTCACGACCGGCGTCGGCGCGGTGGTGAATACGGCCAAGGTCGAGCCCGGCGCCAATGTCGTCGTCTTCGGCCTCGGCGGCATCGGCCTCAACGTCATCCAGGGTGCGAAGCTCGTCGGCGCCGACAAGATCATCGGCGTCGACCTGAACAACGAAAAGAAGTCGTGGGGCGAGAAGTTCGGGATGACGCATTTCGTCAATCCCAAGGAGATCGACGGCGATATCGTCGCGCATCTGGTCGAGCTGACCGGCGGCGGGGCCGACTACACCTTCGACTGCACCGGCAACACCATGGTTATGCGCCAGGCGCTGGAAGCCTGCCATCGCGGCTGGGGCGTTTCGGTCGTCATCGGTGTCGCGGAAGCCGGCAAGGAGATCTCGACGCGTCCGTTCCAGCTCGTCACCGGACGCGTCTGGAAGGGCTCGGCCTTCGGCGGCGCCAGAGGGCGCACCGATACGCCGAAGATCGTCGACTGGTACATGGACGGCAAGATCCAGATCGATCCGATGATCACCCACACTCTCAGCCTCGAAGAGATCAACAAGGGCTTCGACCTCATGCATGAGGGCAAGTCGATCCGGTCCGTCGTCGTCTACTGAGCGTGACCCTTTCCGCCGGGCACGAAGAGCCGGACATCGCCTTCAGGTGGAGCGCGTTCGAGGAGCTGTCGGCGCTGGAGATCCATGATCTCCTGCGCCTGCGCAGCCTCGTCTTCGTGGTCGAGCAGACCTGCGTCTTCGCCGAGATCGACGGCGCGGACCCGGACGCGATCCATCTGCGCGTGACGGTCGGCGAGGATCTCGCCGGCTGCCTGCGCATCCGCGAAGACGGGGATTTGATCCGGATCGGCCGCATCGCGACGGCGGCGGCCTTTCGGGGCCACGGTTTTGGCCACGAGATGATGGCCGAGGCCTTGCGCTATGTGGGCCGGCGCTTTCCGCGGCGGGATCTGACCGTCTCGGCCCAGGCCCATCTTCAGGCCTTTTACGCCCGGCACGGGTTTGAGGTGGCCTCCGAGCCTTACGACGAGGACGGCATACCCCATATCGACATGACACGAACCGCACCGCGAAACGCCTGAACGGCCCGGTGCGCCCGCAGGTTCGACACGACAATCAAGCAGGGAGACTGAAGTGATGGAAACCGTTTCCACCAATAAGGCCCATGGCGGCACCCAGGGCGTCTACAAGCACGCCTCGCGCGAAACCGGTACCGAGATGACCTTCTCGGTCTACGTGCCGCCCCATGCAGAGGGCGCGAAACTGCCCGTCGTCTGGTATCTGTCGGGCCTCACCTGCACCCATGCGAACGTCACCGAAAAGGGCGAATTCCGCCGCCGCTGCGCCGAGCTCGGCCTGATCTTCGTCGCCCCCGACACCAGCCCGCGCGGCGATGACGTCGCCGACGACGCCGAAAAGGCCTACGACTTCGGCCTCGGGGCCGGATTCTATGTGGACGCCACCGAAGAGCCGTTCGCCAATAACTACCGCATGTGGAGCTATGTCACCGACGAGCTTCCGGCACTGATCGCCGAGAATTTCCCGGCCGACATGGATCGCCAGTCTATCATGGGCCATTCCATGGGCGGACACGGCGCGCTGACGATCGGCCTCACCTTCCCAGACCGTTATAAAGCGGTCTCCGCCTTCGCCCCCATCGTCGCGCCGAGCCAGGTGCCCTGGGGCCACAAGGCTCTGCCGGGCTATCTCGGCGACGACAAGGCAAAGTGGCGCAAGCACGACGCGGTAGCGCTGATCGAGGACGGCGCGCGGGTCGATGCGCTCCTCGTCGATCAGGGCGAATCCGACGGCTTCCTCGCCGAACAGCTGAAGCCGGAACTCCTCGAAAAAGCCTGCACGAATGCCGGCATCGAACTGACCCTGCGCCTGCAGCCAGGCTACGACCACAGCTACTACTTCATCTCCACCTTCATGGACGACCATCTCGCCTGGCACGCCGAACGCCTCGGCTGAGAGCGGGCCGAAATCATCGGGGCTTGTCGCAAACCCAAACTCAGGTCCCGAAGATCTGCGCGACGAGACCGCCCTGTCGGTTGACCGTCCACTTGCCGGCGAGGCCGAAGCTGCTTCCCGGCCTGCGAGCTCCAAATTCGCTGGCGATGCCCGGGATCTCCTCGGGCATCGGTCTTGCCATGCCGGAGACGTCAGCCGGGCAAGATAGTGTTTGCCTTATTTTGGCTGTGATGAGACACCCGGCACGGAAGTGCTTCGCTGTTCGGGCGGCGGAGTTCTGATGAAAAGACCCGGATCTTGCAGGGAGGTTATCTTGAAGCCATTGTCCGCCATCACTCTGTCCGCTGCGGCGCTTGCTCTCGTCGCGGCTACGCCTGCGATCGGGCAGGATTTTCCGACGAAGGAGATCCAGGGCATCATCATGTGGGGCGCCGGTGGCTCGACCGACACGGTCATGCGGGCGGTGACCCCGAAGGCCGAAGAGGTGCTCGGCCAGTCGATCGTCATGCAGAACGTCACCGGCGGCGTCGGCGCCATCGCGCTGAACCAGGTCGCCAATGCCGAGGCCGACGGCTACACCATGCTGATGGGTGCCGAAAACCCGCTGCTCTACAAGGTGATGGGTCTCGGCCAGAAGGATTATGCGGACTTCATTCCGATCAACATCCTTGCCCGCGGCACGCCCATTCTCGTCGCCGGTCCGGATGCGCCCTTCGACACCTATCCGGCGATGATCGAATACATCAAGGCCAATCCGGACACGGTGCGCTTCGGCTCCACCGGCCCGGGCGGCCTGCCTTCCGTCGTGACCGCGATGATCGAGGATGCCGCCGGCGATCTTCCGGTCACCTTCGTTCCCTATGACGGCGACGGCCCGGCGCTGACAGCTCTCCAGAGCGGCGCGATCGACGTGATGCCGGCGGTTCTCGGTGTCGCGATCGAGGGCGTGCGTGCCGGCAATATGAAGCCGCTCGCCGTCTTTTCGAACGAGCCGATCGAGGAACTTCCCGACACCGCGCCGATCACCGAGACCAATCCGGAATTCGACAAGTTCCTGCCCTGGGGGCCATTCTTCGGCATCTTCGTGCCGAACGGAACGCCGGACGAGGCGGTGTCGAAGTTGCAGGAAGCCTACAGCACGGCCGCCGGAACCGCGGAGTTCGAGGAACTCATGAGCAATCGCGGCTACACCATCATGAACATCTCCGGCGAAGAGGCCGCGAGCTTCATGGAGGACTGGCAGAGCACCACCACCTGGCTGATGCAGGATGCCGGTCTCAACAAGTCCTCGCCGGAAGAGTTCGGCATCCCCAAGCCGGACGGCATGTAATCGCGACCGGCTGATGGACCGGTCCGTTCAGACAGGCGGACGGTGCATCACGCTCGCCGTCGGTCATGGACGGGCCGGTCTCTCATCGGCCGGTCCCCGGCTCATCTTCCAGGCTGATATCATTCGGGAAGCCGCGCGTTGCTCCCGACCTTTTCCGAGCGGATCATCATGCAGGAACAAAGGACGCGCCGTCCGGGCGAAGCGGCGTTTTCCGTCTTTCTCGCCGTCGCCAGCGCGACCCTTCTGTGGAGCGCCTACGGCATTTCCGGCTTCGAGTCGCTGAGCGCTCCGGGGGCCGTTCCGATGGCGACGACCGCAGTGATGGTCGGGACGACCGTGATCATCCTCGCGCGCACCCTCAGAAAGCCGCGCGCGTCCGACGAAACCATCGCGCGGCATATCCTGCCGCCGGTCGTTCTCATTCTCGCGGCGATGCTGGTCGCCTACGCCTTTCTTCTGGTGCCGCTCGGCTTTCTGCCAACCTCGGCATTGTTTCTCGTGCTCGCGATCAAACTTCTGGCGCGGCGCGGCTGGCTTTTTACCCTCGCCGTATCGCTCGCCAGCCTTCTCGTCGTCTATGGCCTGTTCCGCCTGGTCTTCACCGTGCTGATGCCGCCGGGCGTCGTACCGGAGGGCGAGATTCTCGCCCTGTTGCGTGGCCTGTTCGGATGAGCGGGGGCTGAAATGGACGCGCTTTCGGGCTTCTTCACCGCCTATACCAGTCCGGAGCTCCTGGCGCTCGTCGGCCTCGGCACCTTCGCCGGCATCTATGTCGGGGCGATCCCGGGGCTGTCGGTCACCATGGCGGTATCGATCCTCATCTCCTTCACCTTCTCATGGGACGTCTATCCGGCCATCGCGCTGATGGTCGGAATCTATATGGGCGGTGTCTATGGCGGCTCGCGGACCGCGATCCTCCTCAATATTCCCGGCGCGCCCTCGGCGATCGCGACCGCGCTCGACGGCTATCCCATGGCCCAGCGTGGCGAGGCGGGAACCGCCATCGGTGTGACGACGGTGATGAGCTTCATCGGCGGCTTCATCGGCATCTTCGTCCTTGCGGTGGCGGCGCCCTTCGTCTCCGATTTCGCCCTCCTCTTCCAGCCGCGCGACTATCTGCTTCTTGCCGTTCTCGGCCTTCTTCTGGTCGGCTCGCTCTCCGGCGGCTCGCTGCTCAAGGGGATATTCTCAGGTGCGCTCGGCGTCGCGATCGGGGCGGTCGGGATGGACCCCCTCACCTTCACCGAACGTTTCACCTTCGGCTCGCCGACGCTGATGGGCGGGATCAGCTTCATCGCGGTGATGATCGGTCTTTTCGGCGTATCGGAAGCGCTGGCGCAGCTGCACCACGTCTCCACCGCCGCCGTCCGTCAGACGATCACCCGGATCGTTCCGTCACTCTCGACGGTCAGGAAGCATCTGCCGCTCTCGATCAAGACCTCGGCGATCGGCGTCTTCATAGGCGCCCTGCCCGGCACCGGCGGCGATATCGCCGCACTGATGGCCTACGACCACGCCAAGCGCTCGACAAAAAACCCCGAACGCCCCTTCGGCGACGGCGCGATCGAGGGACTGGTCGCACCGGAAACAGCGAACAACGCGGCGGTGGGCGGCGCCTTCATTCCCATGATGACGCTCGGCATTCCGGGGGATGCCGTCACCGCCATCATGATCGGCGCGCTCTTCATACACGGGCTCAATCCGGGCCCGATGCTGATGGTCGACCGGCCGGACATGTTCTGGTTCATCGTGGGTGCGCTGACGCTCGCCAACGTCTTCATGGTCGTGCTTGGACTGACCGGCATCCGGCTCTTCGTGAAGATCGTCGAAATGCCACGCTCGGTCATGATCCCGCTGATCATGCTTCTTTCGATCGTCGGGGCCTATGCGGTCAACAATTCGATCGGCGACGTCTACTGGATGCTCGGCTTCGGCATCTTCGGCTATTTCATGAAACTCTACGCCTATCCGCTCGGCCCGGTGATCCTCGGCGTAATTCTGTCGCGCCTTCTCGACGACAACTGGCGGCGGGCCATCATCATCGAGCGCGGCTCGCTGCCGGACTTCTTCCTCGGCATCCTGACGAGCCCGCTTTCGCTGGCGCTGTTCCTCTCCGCAGTCTTCATCCTTGTCTCGCAGACCCCGCCCTGGAAGCGCTGGCGCGCCCGCAAGGAGGCGCTGAGAGCGGCGATCGACCCGGCAAGACCGGGCGAGGACGAGGCCGGGCCGCGTTCCATCCGCTGAACTCAGTGCTTGCGTGATACGTCTGTAGGCCTATTTGGCGTCCGACCACGAGGATCAGGTCGTCTTTGAAAGTCTCGGACCCGATGCCGCCGCCGCATGACAGATTTACCCGGTCGCGGCCTGCCGGAAAATTCGTCGCACGCCACGACGTTTTCCCGAAGCCCTCTAACTGTGTCTCAAGCCCCATAAGGCAGGCCGCGCCGGCTCCGGGTGGTCCGTCAGGATCTCACAATTTCGCAGCAAAGGTTCGATCATCATGAACATCAAGGCAGACATCCCCAATCGCGGCGAGTGCCCCTTCGGCGGAACGCGCGTAGGCGGCGCGCTCGGTTCGGAGCCGACGCTCGAACACTGGTGGCCGAACCGGCTGAAGGTCGAGCAGCTGCACCAGAACCCGGCAGAGGCCGACCCTCTCGGCAAGGACTTCAACTATGCCGAAGCCTTCAAGAGCCTCGATCTGGAAGAGGTGAAGAAGGACATCAAGGCGTTCCTCACGACCTCCGTCGACTGGTGGCCCTCCGACTACGGCAATTACGGGCCGCAGATGATCCGCATGGCCTGGCACTCGGCGGGCACCTATCGCCGGGCGGACGGTCGCGGAGGCGCCGGACAGGCCATGCAGCGTTTCGCGCCGGTCAATTCCTGGTGGGACAACGGCAATATCGACAAGTCGCGCCGCCTGCTCTGGCCGATCAAGCAGAAATACGGCACCGCGCTCTCCTGGGCCGATCTCATCATCCTCGCGGGCAACTGCTCGCTCGAGATCATGGACTTTCCGACATTCGGTTTCGCCGGCGGCCGCATCGATGCTTGGGAACCGGATACGGCGATCTACTGGGGCCCCGAGGGCTGGAACGGCAAGAAGCCGTCGGAGACGGCGCCCGGACCTCTGGAAGGCCATCCCAACCAGATGGTGACGCGGACCATGCGCTGGGAAGGCGAACCGAAGGACGACTATTACGACCTGGAGAACCCCCTCGCCGCCTCGCACCAGGCGCTGATCTACGTCGATCCCGAAGGCCCGAACGGCAACGGCGATCCACTCGATTCGGCGCGCGACATCCGCACCACCTTCGGCCGCATGGCGATGAATGACGAGGAAACCGTCGCGCTGATCGCCGGTGGCCACGCCTTCGGCAAGTCCCACGGCATGACCCCGCCCGATGAGATCGGACCGGCCCCAGAGGGCGCGCCGATCGAGGCGATGGGCATGGGCTGGCAGAACCCGAACGGCACCGGTTTCGCCCAGTACACGATGACCAACGGCATCGAGGGCTCGTGGACGCCGAACCCCACCAAGTGGGACAACGACTATCTGACGAACCTCTTCAAGTTCGAGTGGAAGCAGACCAAGAGCCCGGCAGGCGCCCTCCAGTGGATGCCGGTCGATCCGGACGCGCCGAAGACGCCGGACGCCCATACCGGCGAAATGCATCCCCTGATGATGATGACGTCGGATCTCGCGCTGAAGATGGATCCGGAATACCGGAAGGTCTGCGAGAAGTTCCTCGCCGACTTCGACGCCTTCACGGACGCCTTCTCGAGGGCCTGGTTCAAGCTCGTCCATCGCGACATGGGCCCGAAGAGCCGGTATCTCGGACCGGAAGTGCCGGAAGAGGATCTCCTCTGGCAGGACCCGATCCCCGATCTCGACCATGAGACGGTGAGCGAGAGCGATGTGAAGAGCCTGAAGGACAAGGTCCTCTCAGCCGGCATGTCGGTGTCGGACCTCGTCTTCGTCGCCTGGAGCGCGGCCTCGACGCACCGCGTGTCCGACAAGCGGGGCGGCGCCAATGGCGGGCGCATCGCGCTCGAGCCGCAGAACCGCTGGCAGGTCAACGATCCGGCCCGCACCAACAGGGTGCTGGAAGGCCTTCGCCTGATCATGGACGAGTTCAACGCGGCTCAATCAGGGACGAAGAAGATCTCGCTCGCCGACATGGTCGTCCTCGCCGGCTGCGCGGCTGTCGAAAAGGCGGCCAAGGACGCGGGCGTCCAAGTCACCGTGCCGTTCGCGCCGGGCCGCATGGACACGACGCAGGAGCTGACGGATGTGGAACAGTTCGACTGGTTGCAGCCGGTCTCGGACGGCTTCCGCAACTATCACCGCGAGGACATCGTCTTCAACGTGCCGCCGGAGCAGCTCTTCCTCGACAAGGCGGCGCTCCTGTCGCTGACCGCGCCGCAATGGACCGCGCTGACCGGCGGGCTTCGCGTCCTCGACACCAATTGGGACGGCTCCAAGCACGGCGTCTTCACGGATCGGCCGGGCGTGTTGTCGAACGACTTCTTCCTCGCTCTCACGGACATGCGGATGGAGTGGCGCAAGGCGGACGAGGCGGGCATGAGCTTCACGCTCAACGACCGCCAGTCGGGTGCCCAGAAGTTCACGGCGACCCGCTGCGACCTGATCTTCGGCTCGAACGCCCAGCTGCGCCAGATCGTCGAGGTCTACGCTGGCAGCGACGGCCACGAGCGTCTGGTCCATGACTTCGTCGCCGCCTGGAACAAGGTGATGATGCTCGACCGCTACGATCTGGCGAAGTGACCTGAATGATCCCGCCGGGCGGTGCATTTGCATCGCCCGGCGGTTACCGGACAGGGTGCCCCGCGAATTCGGTTATCCACCTGCACGCGGCTGCTTAAATCCTTCCACGCCTGCCCTCCCCTATCTCATCCCGTCTTTCTGGACCGCGACCTTGATCGCCTTCACGCTCATCCTCCCGGAGCTATGGACGACCGTTTGGTGTCAGAGCCGCTAGACGGAAACGCCAGTTCCGCGACCTAGCTTCCAAGTCATCCTCGGCGGCGCATTAGATGAGCCTGACGCATGGCGATATGCGATTGACAGCTGTCAATCAGCTCGGTTCGCCCGCAATTGCCCTGCATGCGAACCGCGAGCGACCCGCCCGGCATGTGAGAGGCGCCTGCATTCGTCCGCTTGACTCGACTCACTCGCTTCGCCATCGTCGCTTACGGATAACAAGCGTCGATCCATCTTCGAGGCGTAACAAGAGGTGGGAGCCGCAATCGCGGAGGCGAGTCGTGACCGGAACATAGCGGTCGTGACGGCCCGAGCGTGATGCGCCATCTCCCACGGATGGACGACATGGCGGGCATGATATGAGTTTGCAAACGGTGCGGAAAGCCGACGAACAGATCGCGCGGGATGCTGAGTTGCTTTCCAGCCAGCTCTCGGCGATGCGCGAACGGCTGTTTCCACCAACCTCGCAAAAGGCCCTGCGCGCCTTCACCTCCGGCGAGGCCGCGAAACTGATCGGCGTCTCCGACGGGTATCTCCGCCAGCTCTCGATCTCCGGCGACGGGCCGCAGCCCGAGACCCATGCGAACGGCCGCCGCTCCTATACGCTGGATACGATCAACGCGCTGCGCCGGCATCTTGCCGACCAGCACGAGCCAGGCAGCGCCAAGGCGCGGCAATATCTGAAATGGCGCGACGAGAAAGCCGGCGAGCATCTTCAGGTCATCGCCGTCACCAACTTCAAGGGCGGCTCGGGCAAGACGACGACCTCGGCCCATCTTGCGCAGTATCTTGCGCTTCAGGGCTATCGGACCCTCGCCGTCGATCTCGATCCGCAGGCCTCCTTCTCCGCCCTCCTCGGCTATCAGCCCGAGCTTGACCTTCAGGAGAACGAGACGCTCTATGCGGCGATCCGCTATGACGAGCGTCGCCGGCCTTTGCGCGAGATCGTGCGCCGTACCTATTTCGACGGGCTCGATCTGGTGCCGGGCAATCTGGAGCTTCAGGAATTCGAGCACACGACGCCGCGCCAGCTCGCTGAAAAGGGCGGCGCTCTCGACATGGAGAACGACCTCCCCTTCTTCGCCCGCCTCGGTGCGGCGATCGACGAGGTGCGCGACGATTACGACGTGGTGGTGATCGACTGCCCGCCGCAGCTCGGCTTCCTCACCCTCGGCGCGCTCTGTGCGGCGACCTCGGTTCTGGTCACCGTCCATCCGCAGATGCTGGATGTGGCGTCGATGAGCCAGTTCCTGTTCATGACCTCCGATCTTCTCTCGGTGGTGCGGGAGGCGGGGGCGGAACTCAATTTCGATTTCCTGCGCTATCTGGTGACGCGCTACGAACCCCATGACGGGCCGCAGGCGCAGATCGCCGGCTTCCTGCGCGCCCAGTTCGGAGCGCGCGTCCTCACCAACGCCATGGTGAAATCGACCGCCGTTTCCGATGCCGGCCTCACCAAGCAGACACTCTACGAGGTGGGCCGCGAGAACTTTTCGCGGGGGACATATGACCGGGCGATCGAGGCGTTGACAGCTGTCAACGCGGAGGTGGAAACGCTCTTGAAACAGGCTTGGGGGCGGACATGATGGAACGCCATCCAAGCTGCGGCGCCATTCGCATGAGTGAGATTTCCGCCGAACTTATCCCCGCCCCTCGCCTCTCTGGCAGATTGCGGATCGCAGCTGGCTCGACCGGCACGACACCGATCGCAAGCGGAAAGGAGGCAGGTGCATGGTAAAACGCAAGGACGCACTGCGGGCTCTCCTTTCCGGCGAGGGCGAGAAGACGAAAAGCGACACGGCTGCGAACGAGAAGCCCGGCAGCGATGCGGCCTGGTCCTCAGAGGTTCCCACCGAGGAAGCGGGCGAGATGCACAAGCCCCTCCCCCGTACCTCAGCCGCCGAGCACATGCGCTCCGGCGCTATCAACGCCATGCGCGAATCCTGGGGCGAACTGCGCCGCGAGGCCGAGGCCGCCAAGAACCTGCGCGACGAGATCGCCGGCGGCGGCCATGTGGTGTTGGTCAATCCGGAAAAGATCCTGCCCTCGCCGATCGCAGACCGGCTGTCGCACGCGGGTGATCCCGATGCGGGCTTCGAGGCGCTGAAGGCCTCGATCGCGGCGAGCGGTCAGGCCGTGCCGGTGCTGCTCAGGCCCCATTCGGATGCGGAAAAGGCCAGTGAGGGCTTCTTCGAGACGGCTTATGGCCATCGCCGGGTGAGGGCGGCGCGTGAGCTCGGTGTCGAGGTGCGCGCGATTATTCGCCCACTCTCGGACGAAGAGCTGATCCTCTCCCAGGGCCGCGAGAACGCCGAACGGCGGGACCTCAGCTTCATCGAGCGGGCGCTCTTTGCGCGAACGCTGGAGGAGCGCGGCTTTTCCCGCGAGACGATCCGCACGGCACTCTCGATCGACAACACCCAGCTGACCCGCCTCCTTCAGGTCGCGACCCGCGTGCCTGAGACGATCGTGCGCCGCATCGGGGCCGCGCCCAAGGCCGGGCGGCCGCGCTGGGGCGAACTCGGCGAGATGATCGCCAAGCGTGGCGGCGGCGAGATCGCGAACGAATTCACGAGCCGCGAGAGCTTTGCCGGGATCGCCGACAGCGATGCCCGGTTTCGTGCGCTTTACAAACGCTTGACGGCGTGGAGCGAGGGACGCGGAGCCAGGAGCGGAAAGCAGGCCGCGCCGCGCACGATCGCTGATCCAGCCGGCGAGACGATCGCAACCCTTGGCACCGGATCAGGCGGCAAGCCGCAGTTCGCGCTTGTGGGCCGGCAGGCTGGCGATTTCTCCGCTTTCCTCGCAGAGCGGTTGCCGGGGCTGTTCGAAGAATTCCGCGCTTCGTCCCGATCGGACGAGGCGAGCGGCGAGACGAAACCAGACGGGGAGGGCGCCTCATAGGCAAAAGAAAAGGCCCCGAAGCGGGAGCCGCCTGGGACCTGATCTGAAGACGTTGAACACCTTCCGATCTAGGCCCTTCCGAATCACACGTCAATAGATTTCGCGGTTCCCCGCCACGGGTTTCGTTTGCCTCGCGCAAGGAAATTCATGACGGAAGATAACGACCGCACGGGTTTCGTGCGTCCAGCGTTCGGCCATTCCACACGGTCCGAGCGAACGCTTCCCGCTGCCCAGACGCCAGCGCCGATCCCGGCTTCGGTAACGCGCTCCGACCGGGATGCGATGCCGCGCGATCTCTTTTCCGGCATGGGTACGGAGGAGGGGAGTGCCGGTGCGCAGCCTCATCCCGATTTCGAGGCCCGTACGGCGATCTGGCGCGATCAGGCGGCGGGTCTGATCTCGATGGCCGAGGCGCAGCGGCGTTCGGCGGCGATCAGCGCGCGGGCAAGGCAATCGAGTGGGGCAGGGGATGGCGGCAAGGGCGTCGCCCGTCCGCCGGTCGCGCGGCCGCGCCATCGGCGGCCTTCTCCGAACGAAAGCCGTCAGTACGCGCAGCCCATGGCGACGACGGCCGCCCGCGACGATCGCCTCACGCCGAACGCCAAGGCCTTCCTCCAGGTCTTGCGCGCGCGCTGCGGCAAAGGGCGGGAGACCACCATCACCAAGGGAACGGCTGGCAATATCATGGCCCGCTCGACACGCACGATCCGCCGCTATCTCGTAGACCTCGTCCGCTTCGGCTATGTGGAGCTGTCGATCCTGCGCAACGCGCGAGGCATGCATCTCGGCCTGACGGTGAAGCTCACCGACCGCGTCGCACCATTCTATGAAGAGGCGAGGGGGCTTGCCAGATGGCTGGCCGAAACACCGAGTGCTCTCTTCCAGCCGTTCAAGGCTGTCCTAAGCCCTGAAAGAAAGGGGATGACATTTCTGTCATCCAAAAACCAATACCCAAAAAATCATTCTTCTAGGTTTTTAAATGGCTATAGAAAATTGGAGGAAACGGGCCCGGTACCGCCCGATTAACAGCTCTTTTCGCGTTCATCAGTCCTTAGACAACCGCAGTGGCAAGCATTTTCATCATGTGGGGAGTCTCTTGACGTCTGGGCTATCGGGGCGTCTTAAACCCGCGCTTTCGCACCTGTTTCCGAATGCCTGAACGCGCCTTCCAGCGATCGCCAAGGGCAACACCACCTGTCCGACCAAGACGCCGGGCACGATAGTTGAGCCCCGCAAGCCCTGCGACCAGCTGATCGGTCTTCGGTTTTGAAGTGGAGCCGAAGGAGGCCTCATCAGAACGAACCGTCTTGGCTGTCCGGTCCAAAGCACGATGATCGCCTTCATACTCCTTCGGATCGATGGAGCGGACAGGCTGCCTCTTTCGATACCGTCGGGTCGGTTTCCGAACCTCATCGACGTCCGTTTCCTCCCGTCGCGGTTCGGTCGTCATATGGTGCGAGCGTTCCGCCAGGATACGGCCACCCCGCGCCGCTGCCTCGACCTTGTCCCGCAGGGCTTTCTGGCGCTCGGTTTCGTCTGGCTGATCGACTTCGTACCGACGCGTCTTGCCGCCGGACGATTTCGCCAGGCTTTGAGGCTTGTCATCAACCATCCGTTTCTTGCCAGCCAGACCCGAGCGCCGGCTTCTCTTCGTTTCCACAGTGAAAGGTTTGCGTGCGCGAGGCATGACGGGTCCGCATCATTCGAGAATAGAAAAAACGCCGAGGTTGAGCCCGGCACAGTCCAACAGCAGGAGATCAAACTGTAATAAGCAGAAGAAGCAAACGCCGGCGCAACTTTGCAAGACGCTGCAATCGGATCCCGGCTGTAAACAGGATTGCGACCGCCGCAAGGCACAGATGAGCAAAATCGCTCTGCGATCGACCGAAAGACGATTTTATGTGAACGCATCGCTAGGCCCAATCTTATGCGGTTTCCGCCGGAGTTGCCCAAAATGCCGAAGTGATGGGTCCGGTCGACGGACCGAATGCTCACCGGTTAGACAACGCTCCGCGAAAGAGAGTCGGATTCAAAGCGCCGCCGATCCGCAAAGAGCGGTTTTGCCGTGACCTCGTTGTCGGGCATCGCTTCA
>NZ_JBEHWS010000031.1:0-15772 GCF_040239565.1 Fulvimarina thalattae | reverse complement strand
GGCTGAAAAGCGGTCCGTAAACGCGAGAACCATGGAAATGCGGCGCCTCAGACCACTCGCAATCCCGAAACGACATTCAAGCTGCCTTCGTCCGTCGGAAATCGCGGTTCTTCGAGGTGTCCATTTTCATATCGATCTCCTCCCAGGATGCGTCGGTTTGGCCGGCTCAAACTTTTATTGAAGGTTCGTGACAGCTTGCAGACTGTCGACGGGCCGGACAGCGACGTCGGCGACACCTCTTTCTAATGCAACCGCTATTTCGGCGAATGGCAGCCGAATGATAGAAGCACCGATATCTGCGAACGCCATCTCGAACGCCTCGGCGACCTCGTATTTCATCGATCCGAGCAACACTTTCCGACCTGCGGCTCCCCCGCTCCAAGGCGGAGGTTCCTCCTCAGTCTCAGGCCGATCGATCTGTACAGCGTAGGCCGGACTGCCAGTCGCGGGATCAATGAGGACAATCGGGATTCCTAGGAGTGACTGCAAATATTGCCAATCGATGTCGTAAGCCAATGCTTGCAGAGCTTGCTCGTCTCCTTCTTCCATCTCGATACCCATGTATCCGCCTGGAAAGCGGACTTGGATAACTGAGACGGCCGAACTCGAAAGGCCATTCTCGTCGGTTACCTCAAGCCCGACTGCTACCGTGCCTGGAAGCAGAAACCGACAGCGAAGCAATTTTTCTGATTGAGAGCAATTTGCAGTCGCGGATTCTGCAGGCGGCAATGCGCCGATTGTCCACTTTTCTTCAAAGATTTCGCTTGAGCCAGCGGTACTTTCGGCACTTGAAAAATCGACCGCTTCGTTTCTCAACACTTCTAGCGCATCGGGACGCACTTTGGCGATTGGTGGAGACGGCTTGCTGACGATCAACGTTCCGATCCATCCAGCGAGGCCGCTGATCACGGCGATGGTAACACCGATGAAAATCTTGCCGAGTGTCGTCTCGTGAAATTTGACTGGCGGGTTTGCACCTGTTCCCGCCCCCGGCGTGACTTGGTCCGGCAAGTTTACACCCAACGATCCATCGCATTATCTTACTTTAGGGTAGTATGATCTGTAATGGTAGATGTCGTCAAGCCAATCCTGTCTTTTCGGGTCAGGAATGGCTTCGCCGATAGTCGGCGAACTCCCTGATATGAACAAGGAGATGCTCCGCTATCAGCCGCCGTGCTTCGTCGTAATCCTGCCATCCGATCTTCGGCCATTTTATCGCAATCCGCGCTCTCAGTTCGGGCGAAAGCTCGTTCAGCCCGATCGTGATGGCGTTCCGCATGTCGGATTCCGCGGCCGCCGAACGTGCCGACTGGACGACGTTCCCTTGCTCGATCGCTCTCACCCTAAGGCTGTCGCACAAGCCCAAGCTCTTCGCGAGAGCGGTCCCTTTGCGGAAATCGGCATCAACCCTTTCATTCGACACGGCGGGCTACGAACGCCATCCTTTGATGCATTCGCGGAATGGAACTGCACCGTTGACTTAACAGGAAAAAAGCGCGTAATTGGTCAGACCACCAGATGACAGGCCAATTATGGAACGATTGCAGAGTAGTTCAGAGGGCACCCTTCTCCCGATCGAGCGCCGACATCTCTCCGGCGAGGTTGCACGCCAGATCTTGCAACTGATCGCTACCCGCAGCCTCAGAAGCGGTGACCGCCTGCCGACCGAACGCGAATTGGCCTCGACATTGCAGGTCAGCAGAAGTGCGGTTCGGGAGGGGCTGAAGTATCTGTCCGGTCTTCACATCGTCGATATCCGGCAGGGGTCGGGAACGTTCGTCAAGAAATCGCAGAATCTCGCGCTGCTCGACCCCTCGCTCGTCGCATCCGAGGAGCGCAGATCGATGCTCGCGCAAGCGACAGTCGCGCGAAGGGCGATCGACTGCCTGGCAGCGGAGCTTGCCGCGACGAAACCCGCCGCGCAGGAGATCGCCGAGCTTCGGTCATACCTGGAACGGGCCGATAGCGAACCGTTTCGCACCGAGCTTTCTCATTCGATCGACCTGACCTTCGAGGCCATCCTCGGCCGAATGACAGGTAATCCTTACGTCATCGCGCTCCAGGAGGAGGCGCATCGCTACTTCCGTTCGGCATGGGAAACCATCGGCCTGATGCCTAGGCCCGCGGACGAACGGAGTGAGCAGCACTGGCAGATCTTTGCTGCGATCGAGAAGGCGACTCCGGAAGAGGCCGGGCGCCTGATGAAGCTGCATTTCGAGATGCAGGCACTCAAGGACTGAACAAGTCCGAAATCTTCTTCGATTCATGGGAGGAACAGAAATGAGAAGAACGATCACCGCTCTCGCCACGATCATGGCTGCCGCAGGTCTGGCGAACATGGCTGCCGAAGCCCGCACCATTACCGTCGCGACCATTCTCAATGCGAACGACGTCAGCACTCAGGCGATGGACGAATGGAACCGTCTGCTCGAGGAAAGGACTGAGGGCCGGTTGAGTCTTAACATTCTCCCGGGCGGAACGCTCGGTGGCACCAGGGAACTCGTCCAGCAGCTTTCCTCTGGGGAGATCGACGTTAACGTCAGTTCGCCGGTCGTCCTGCAGTTCGCCGCGCCTCAGTATCAATGCCTGGAAGGCGAGTACGTTTTCGAGAACGAGCAGCACGGCCTCGATGTCTGGAGAGGCAAGGTCGGCGAGGAGGCGTCGCAGGCCCTCCAGGAAAACTACGCGATCGAGATCGCTGCGGTCGGACGACGTGGCAGCCGGAACGTGACAGCGAACAAACCTGTCCGCGACCCGTCCGACATGGCCGGACTGAAGATGCGCGTGACGAATGATCTGCGCACCGAGGTCTTCTCCAAGTTCGGCGCGCAGCCGGCTCCGCTCCCGCTCTCGGAACTCTACGGAGCCCTCCGCCAAGGCGTTTTCGACGCGCAGGAAAACCCGCTGTCGACGATCTTCAGCCTGCGTTTCCATGAAGTGCAGGACTATATCAGTCTGACCGAACACATCTGGACGTATACGATCGTCTACGTGAACAGCGACTTTCACGAAAGCCTCGGCGATGATCGAGAGGTATTCGACCAGACGCTGAACGAAGCGATGGACTGGCTGTCCACGAAGGTCGATGAAGAGACCGAACGCGTCACGAAGGCGATCAAGGACAGCGGTGACGCCGAGATCATCGAGCCGGATGTCGCGGCGTTTCGCGAGCAGGCACGGCCGGTCGTCGAAGCCTATGCCGAAGCCAACTGCAAGCCTGGGCTCCTCGCCGAGGTCGATGCTGCCGCTGGCGGTTCGGAGTAACGGAAATGCGCAAACTGGTCAGGTGGACGGGGTCCGCCTGGCTGAGCCTGTCGGTCGTGCTGCTCGTCGGCACGATCGTTACAGTGCTCTGCCAGGTAGCATTTCGCTACGTCATCGCGCTTCCTCTGTCCTGGACTGAAGAGGCCGCCCGCATCTTCCTCGTCACCTCCGTCTACGCCGCGCTCCCGGCCGCCTATGTGCGAGGAGAGCATATCGTGGTCGACTTCTTCGTCACGATGATGCCGCCGGGAATGCTGCGTGTCTATCTGTGGATACTGAAGCTTCTGACGGCGCTCGTCAGCCTCTACTTCGCGGCAGGTGCGCTGCTTCAAGCAGAAGCGACGCGGAACATGACTTTTATCTCGCTCCCGACGCTTTCCGTCTCGGTCCTCTACGTCGTTCAGGGTGCCGCCATGATCTTCTTGGCGTTGCTTGTCCTCGTCACGATGGACGACCGAGAGGTCTACATCCCGACCGAGCATGAGGGGATCGACGCCTGATGGCCCCCATTTTTCTAACCCTCGGCCTCGTCCTGATGATCGTCGCCGGTCTCATGATCGCGATCTCGGCAGGCCTCGCATCTATCATCGGCGGACTGCTGATCTTCGGTGACCCCTTCGGAACGCTCGTTCCCAAGATGGTGGCGCGCTTCGCGATCGATCGCATCGACAACTTTCTATTGCTAGCGATTCCCTTTTTCATCCTTGCCGGTCGCCTGATGAACAGCGGGGGCGTGACGGAACGGCTGTTCGACTTCGTCGCGACACTCGTCTCTCGACTTCGTGGCGGACTCGGACACGCGAACGTCCTCGCGAGCTTCATTTTTGCCGGCATGTCCGGTTCGGCGACCGCCGACGTCGTCGGTCTCGGCGCGATCGAAATGAAGGCGATGAGGGCCAATGGCTACGATGAAGGCTTTTCAGCAGGTGTCACCGCGGCGTCCTCGATTCTCGGACCGGTCCTCCCGCCGTCGATCGTTCTGATCGCTTATGCGGTCCAGGCCGAACAGTCGGTCGCGACGTTGTTTCTCGCAGCGATCGTACCGGGCATCCTTCTGGCGTTGTGCTTCATGGCATGGGTGGCCTACCGGGCGAAGCGGATGAAGATGCCGAGCGGAACGTGGCCGGAGGCCGGCGATCTCGGTAGAAAGGCGATCCGCGCCTTCCTTCCGATGCTGACGCCCGGGATCATTCTCGCGGGCATCTACGGCGGTATCTTCACACCGACCGAAGCCGCAGCGATTGCCGTCCTTTACGCACTCGTCCTGACGATGGGGATTTACCGGGAACTGTCGGTGCGTGCCCTCATCGAGCAGTTGAAGGGCACCGCACTCGATACGGCGACTCTAATGTTCATCATCGCGATGACCTCGGCCTTCGGCGTCATAATGCTTCGGCTTGGGCTTCCTCAGGCGCTGGCGAGCCTCGTTACGGACATATCCGAAGATCCGACGATCGTTCTGTTCCTGCTGATGGCCGTGTGGTTGCTGGTCGGCTGCTTCATGGCACAGACTCCTGCGATCATCATCCTGACTCCGATCCTTCTTCCGATAGCCGATCGCATCGGCCTGGACCTCGTCCATTTCGGTGTCGTAATGGCGATGAGCCTCACTGTCGGGCTTCTGACACCGCCGGTCGGCATGGTCCTCTACGCGCTGAAGAAGGTCGCCTACGTCCCGATCGGCGTCCTCTTTCGAGTATCGGTGCCATACGTCGTCATCGCACTGGTCTTCCTCAGCGTGCTCATCTTGGTCCCGTCGATCGTGACCGCGCTTCCCTACAATCTCGGTTACTTCTAGGAGTTCGATCGTGAAAATCGAAAAAGCCCGGCCGCGCAGAGTCGGCCAGTTCCTCTATGCCGAAATCACGACATCCGACGGTCTGGTCGGTTACGGCGAAAGCGGTGCCTGGGGGCACCTCGAGGCATCGGAGGCTGCCCTTCAAAAGTACTGCGATTATCTCGTCGGTCAGGATCCCCGGCGCATCGAGCGGCACTGGCAGATGATGCATCGCTTCGCGCACTTCAACGGCGCGGCGATCGGCGGAGCGATCTCGGCGGTCGACATCGCCCTGTGGGATATCAAGGCCCAATCATACAAGGTGCCGCTCTACGAATTGCTCGGTGGAGCCGTCCGCGACAAGCTCCGCGTCTACGCGCACGTCTACGCCAAGGATGTCGAAGGGGTCGCGAAGTATGCGGGCGAGAAGGCCGCCGAGGGATATACCGCGATCGGTCACCTGAACCCGTTTCTGGACGAGCCCGAGGACACCCCGTACTTCCTCGGGCATGCCGGCCTGATGCGCGCCGGAACCGAAACCGTCCGGCGTTGCCGAGAATCGGCCGGACCGGACGTCGATCTGATGCTCGAACTCCATCGCCGACTGACTCCTGCGGAGGCCGTCACGTTCGCTCAAGAGGTAGCACCGTTCACCCCGGGCTGGCTCGAAGACCCGATCCGTCCCGAGAATATCGATGCGATGGCGGATGTCGCGCGAAAATCACCGGTGCCGATCGCGACTGGAGAGCGCTACTTCAACATCTATCAATTTAAGATGGCGATAGAACGTAGGGCAATGTCGTTCGCCCGCGTTTCCGTCGGAGTCTGCGGAGGCATCACCGCAGCCCTCAAGATCGCCGCGATCGCTGAGGCGAACGACGTCCAGGTAGCGCCGCATAATCCGATCTCGCCCGTTGGCGTCGCTGCCTGTGCAGCGATCGGGTTCAGTCGATCGAACGTCGCCATTCAGGAATTCCCGACCGGCTACGACAATTACGTCTTCGAGAGTACGTCGAAGGTTCTCGGGCACGACGTGATCGACGGCGACCTCGTCGTCGAGAAGGGCTTCCTGCTTCGTCCCGAGCGTCCGGGGATTGGCGTTTCTGTCAAGCCGGACGCGGAGACGATCCGCCCGGCGATAACACGACCGGTGTCTATGCGAGCGCATCTCGACGGTGGACTGGTCGATCAGTGATCATGGGATTCATAAGTACGTGAAATTCAAGCCTCCCGTATCACCGCGGGGAGTTCAAATTGGAATGAGAGGTCCGAGCCGGTTCGATCGTGCTTAACCGTGAACTCGGTCGGCGGCGTGCTCACGCCGCCGACATTCGACGATCTCCCGCACTCTGACGACCAGATGCTCCGCGATCAGCCGCCGGGCTTCGTCGTAGTCCTGCCTCCCGATCTTCGGCCTCTTCATCGCTATTCGGGCACTCAGTTCGGGCGGAAGCTCATCCAGCGCGATCTTGATCGCCGTTCGCATGTCGGCATCCACGCCGTCTACCTGCCGGCTATCGACCGTTCCGATCAAGCGGCAATATCGTGCGCGGCCGCTCACGGCCTTCGCCGGACGTAGCCTGCCGAGATATGCCTCGACAGCCGCCCTTCGATCTCGGCTTGTCCGAGAATCAGCCCGCGTACCGCTTCGCGCGGATCGCCGCCGGCCTGTCGGATCGCGGCGTCAACCACGTCGTCAGTCACCGTGGGCAGGTCGGTTTCGGTCTTCGGCGCGTTAACCATGATCTCTCCATATTGTCGAACCCCCGAGCCGACTCGAATTGACTCGGCTCCGAAGTTCTTATTATGTTCTCATCCATGATCAAGCACACCGTACAAAAGCACGTCGTCGTGGCCAAGCGCCCGACCTACCGCGCCGGATAGGGCAGAGCGCCCGTCGTCCGGCGAACGCCCTCTCGCGTTTCTGGAGCCGACGATGCCCGTTCTCGATCATACCCCTTCCGACCATTCCGACATCGAAGCCGACAATACCGCCGACCCCCTGACACGGGCGCGGCGCCGGGCTTCGTCCCTCCGCCGCTTCGGCCCACCAGGAACCGTCCTTTGCGTCGGCCGCCCGATCTTCCGCTCGCGATTGGCCCGCGACCTCGGCGTGCTGCTCGATCTCGATCGCGCGGTCGTTCAATGGTCGTGCCTGCCTGAGGTCGTCGAGTTCGCCGATCCCGATGGCGAGATCGTAGAGCACGTCCCCGACTTCCGGATCGTGGAGAGCGGCGGCCTCGAGCGCTTCATCGACGCCGGTCGCACCGGCCTGACGCCGATCGAGAAGTCGATCTCATACCGGACCGTCCCCGAGGACGAGATCATGCTCGAACCCGCGCTGTCGAACGCGAGGGACATGATGCGGTACGCCCGCTGGTCGGTGCCGCTGTCCGACCGCGTCCGCCTTCTCGCCTACCTGGCGGAGATGTCGCCGATCACCCTGATCGAAGCCGCGTCCGCGATGCGCGAAAGCCCCGAACCCGTCGGCGCGGTGATCGCGCTCTTTCTCCGCCGTGTCGTTTCCATCGAATGGCGCGACGACCCCATCGGCCCCGAAACCCAGGTCAGACCGCGATGAACCGGAACCTTCGATCCCATGCGCGGAAGAGGAGCCTCGAGGAGAGAGCCATGTCACTCGACATCCTGACCGAGGCCGAGGACGCCTCTCATCGCAGCCGCGAGCGCCGCTATCTCGACGACCAGATCGCGGACATGCTGCCGTCCCAGATGCTGATCTACGACATCATCCACGACCGGGTCCGCGCCGCCGCGGAAAGCCGGGGAGACCGGCACGTCCTGCTCGGGATCCGAGGCTTCGACGCGATGTGGCTCGAGACCGCATACGAAGCCGCGAGGTTGATCCTGCAGTCGACACTCGGCACGACGCATATCGACTGCACGGCCGTCGCCGGAACCAGCGGCAATGTCCATCGTGCGCTGCCGCTGACGGTCGACGCGATCGCACGGCATCTGGAGGACGGCCCGGTCCTCGTCATGATGCTGCCCGACGACGAGACCCCGACACTGCTGGAAGCGATCGCGGACGACATCATCGAGATCGCCGAGCCGTCACGTGCCGCGTTCGCCGCCGCGATCGGTCTGGAGGATATCGGCAACCTGTCGCCGAACCATCGGCTATCCGCATTCCGCCCGGTCCGCTTCGACATGGCGATGTCGCGAGGTAGGAACGCCGAGGAACGTCTGGCGATCCTGGACGCCATCCTCGCCGACGATGCGGACGACGAGCCCGAGGAGAATGCGGCACCGCGCCCGGCAGCGACGGGCGATACCCTGCCGCGTGTCGACGATCTCCACGGCTACGGCGCCGCCGGCGATTTCGCGCGTCAGCTTGTCGAGGATCTCGCCGCCTACCGGCGGGGCGATCTCGAATGGCGTGACATCGACTCGGGGGCCTTGTTCGTCGGACCGCCCGGCACCGGAAAGACGATGCTGGCGGCCGCCATCGCCGGATCGTCGGGGGCGCACTTCGTGCCGACGTCCTATGCCGAATGGCAGTCGAGCCGCGGCGGCCATCTCGGCGACGTCACCAAGGCCATCAGGCGCACGTTCGAGGACGCCGCCGCGAACCTGCCGGCGATCGTTTTCATCGACGAGATCGATGCGATCAGGGCCCGCGGAACCAGCGATCGGAACGATTCATGGTTCGTCGCCATCAACGGCTGCCTGCTCGAATGCATGGACGGTATCGCGAGACGCGAGGGCATCGTCGTTCTGGCGGCCTGCAACCATGATCGCATGCTCGATCCGGCTCTGGTCAGGGCCGGACGGCTCGACAGGCGCTTTTTCATCGGCCTGCCCGACGAGAATGCGCTCGCCGGTATCTTCCGGCACCACCTCGGTACCGGGGTCTCGGACGAAGCGATCGGTCAGGTCGCGACTCTCTTCGCGGGCACGATGTCGGGTGCGGACGTCGTCCGGATCTCGCGGGATGCCCGGAGGCGTGCCCGACTCGCGGGCCGGGAGATCTCGGCCGAGGACCTGATCGCGGTCGCGGTCCCGCCCGAGACGCGCTCGCCTTCGGTCCTGCGGCGCGTCGCGATCCACGAAGCCGGCCACGCGGTCGTGCGCATGATCTTCGGGACGATTCCGACCGCGCTGTCGATCATCGAGGCCGGCGATGTCGGCGGCTCGGTCAGGTCGTCGCGCGACGCCTCGACCTTCGAGGGTCTGCGCGGCGAACTCGAGGAAGAGGTCGCCTGCGCACTCGCGGGCCGGGCCGCCGAGGACGTCCTGCTGGGGTCCGTCTCGGCGGGCGCCGGCGGCAGCGGCGAGTCGGACCTCGCGCGAGCGACCGGGCTTCTCGCCGCGTCCGAAAGCATCCTCGGGCTCGGCCGGACGATCACACACGGCATGGAGGTCGACGGCATGGTCGTCCACGAGCGTCTGGCCCGAATCTACGCCGAGACCGTCATGCTCGTCGCGAGGCACCGCGGCGCCGTGGAGGATCTCGCCGGACGGGCGATCGCGCATCGCGTGCTCGGCCGGGCCGCCCTGAAGGCGTTCGCCGAGGAATACGGCCTCGCCGGCCGGTAGCGGCAAGGAAAAAGATGGTCGCCGACGCATCTCGGCGCCCGTCCAAGCGACTGGAATTGTTGGGTTCGAGCCATGGATAGATCGATTTGCACTGCCCGCAGCCACGGAGCGGAAGCCATATTCCCTAACGCGGAATTAACGCGTCCGCACTATGGTCGACGGTCCCGCACCACGAGTGACGGGCAACCAGGAGATACCCTGCCGATGACCTTCCTTTCCCTCCTTTCTCACGGTGCCGGGCAACGGGCCCGCGCCCTGACGAAATGGGATTGGTCCGTCCCGGTACGCGTAGCCTGACGCTTCCCGAGGCGAAGACCGACCCCATCGACACGACGATACCGCCCCGTTCGCGACTCTGACGCCGCGACCGGTCCGAGATCCCGCATGGAGTCCGCCCTCATGATCCTCCGCACGCGACAACGCTCGAAACGGCCCTGACCGGCGCCGGCTCCCGCCGGCCCGTCCATGACCGCTCGACCCTTCGTATCCGCACGACCTGCGCCGCCTTCCGCGACGCCGGAACGCCCTCGTCGTGCGCATCGCTGCAACCTTAGGAAGTCCTTCAGATGTCCCTGATCAATTACGACGACACGCTCGACCCCGAGAACGCCATTGCCGACGAGATGCTCCACATGAACGCCGCTCCTCCCCTTGCCGGGAGCGGCCTCGGCACGACCGAAGGACGGGGCTCGTATAAACCCTCTACCGGTCTGCCGACGATCATCGTGGCGATCTCGAATTCCGTGTCCGTTGGCTGGTCGACGGCCGCGTCACGATGCCGGCTTCGGATCGGGCGATGACCGGTCTTCTCGTCAGCCTCCGTTACGAACGCCTCTACTTCGAGAGCAATCTCGAGCGCGACCGGCTTGTCGTCCTTGACGGCTCCGGCATGGTCCGCAGGCTCGGCGTCCAGGCCGGACCCTACCATTATCGCGCGCACGGTGAGTGGCACGAGCACTTCTTCGACAACGTCTGGGAAGGGCACGACGGCCGCATCGTCTTCGAGTCGATCCGTCCGGAGACGAGCAGCCGTATCGCTGATCTGCGGCGGATCCTTAGGCGCCTGTCGCTCGACGATCCGCGTCTCGCCGGGGCCGAGATCCGCCTCGTCGGACGCCATGACTGCCCGGACTGGCTGGTCCAGCGATCCCATGCCGTCCGCTGCGCGTGGCGGCGTCCTGACGCCGAAGCCGACGAGGCGATGCTCGGCTGTCTGCGAGGCGTCGGTGTGACCGTCCGTGCCTCGGAAGCAATCCGCGCGAGCGGTCTCGGGCCGGCGGGTTTGCCGGCCATCGCACGCCTTTCCATGACCGGCCTCGTGGAGATCGCCGGGATCGATCGCCTGAACTTCGACGCCCGCGTCCTCGCGGCACCGATCCACTGAAAGGAGAAACGGCCATGCCGACCCGTACGGCCCTGGCGCCCGCAGGCATCTTCCACGAGACCGCCCGCTACAGCATCGGCGCGACCGACCGGATCGTCTGGGAGGGCGCGGAATATTCGTGGGCTGAGACGACGGAGCGGGGGCACGTCCTGCGTGCTCCCGGCATCGCGACGCCCAGGCTCGTCGAGCACGACACCTTCGCGGCGCTCCTCGACACGGGGAAGATCCGGTTCGACCGGGGCTACTGGTCGCCGCGTCAGGTCCGCCGGCGCGAACGCGGGATCGCGTCCCACGACGATCTCACCGACGAACAGCGCGAGCAGATGATGCACCGGCTTCGCTGGGTCGAGGCGTTCGAGTCGCTCTACGTCGCGAAGAGGGCGCTGAAGAGCCCCGACGGCTACAGGGGCGCCCTCGTTGTCATCAAGGACCTGTTCGAGACGGAGAGGGAAGCCGCGAGCCGGTATGCGGACGGCAGGAACGGGCATGGCGATCGTCAGTCCGAAGGCTGGACCGCGCCTTCATGGAGCCAGTTGGGACGGTGGGTGCGGGCCTATGCCGCCTCGGACGGCGATCCACTCGTCCTTGTTTCGATGCGCAGGCGCTCCGGACACCGAACGTCGCGCTATGGCGGAACGGTCCAGAGGATCGTCGACCGGTTCGCGGCGCTCTACTGCACGCCGAACCGGCCGACCGTCGCGCTCCTTCACGAACGCATGGCGAGGATGATCCGTCGCTACAACCGGTTCTACCGGACTTCCTACAGGATCCCGAGCGTCAAGATGCTCGAGCGTGCCGTCACGGCCCTGCCGGACTTCGACAAGATGGCCGGCCGCCACGGCATCGATCATGCACGTCGGTACTTCCAGCCGGTCTATTCCGGCCCGGTCGTCTCGCGACCCATGGAGCGCATCGAGATCGACGAGTGGAAGGTCTCCCTCCACACGCTGCTCGAGACCGCCGGCCGTTACGCGGCGATGACGAAGGAGGAGAAGGAAGCGGTCAAGAAGATCCGCTGCTGGCTTTCCGTCGCGATCGACGTTGCCACGCGCTGCGTCGTTGGTATCTCGCTGTCGAACAGGGATCCGAACCACGACTCCGCCCTGTCGGTCCTCAGGCACGTCTTGGAGGACAAGGAGGATCTGCGCCGGCGAGCCGGAGCGAGGACCGAATGGCCCTGCCGTGGCTGGCCGACCGGCGTCGTGACCGACAAGGGTTCGGGCTTCAAGTCGCACGAGTTCCGCCGGGCACTGGATTCGCTGGACATCGAGTCGATGCGCCCGCCCGCTGGGCGTCCGCACTTCCGCGGCACGATTGAGCGGTTCTTCGGCAATGTCGAGACGCGGCTGCTCCCGCGCTTCGACGGCCGGGCCTTCGGCAACGTCACGGAGAAGGGCGATTACCAGGCCGACCGGTACGCGGCGCTGACGATCGCCGAACTCGAGCGGGCGCTGATCCGCTACATCTGCGACGTCTACCACCGCACGCCGCATTCCGGTCTGTTCGGCCTTTCGCCGGCACAGGCCTGGAACCGTCTTTCGCGGGAGAACCCGCCGAACCCGCCGCCGGGCGACGACCGGATGCGGATCGCGTTCGGGACCCGGCTGAAGCGCAAGGTCTCTGCGAAGGGCGTTCGCGTGCTCGGCCGGTTCTACCTCAGCGAGGAGCTTTCGGCTCTCTTCAGACAGGATCGGCATGCGGAAGTCGACGTCTTCATAGACGAGACCGAACTCGGTCGCGTCTCGTTCGCCCGAGCGAGCGGTGACGAAGCCACCTCGCGCATCGTCGTCACCTCCGGCGCGAACGCCGACCGGCAGTGGTTCGGGGCGCAGTCCGTCGACCGCTCGGTCCTCGGCCGGAACTTCGAGCAGTTCGGCAAGTCCGCCGCGCAGCATTTCGGTCTGGAAGGCACGGCCTTCTCGCGTGCCGCACACCCGGACGAGAACAGGCAGGTCCTCGACGAGGCACTCAGGGACATCGACGCGATCGCGGCAAACGCCCGCAGGAGAGGCGCGATCTTTTTCGAGGAGAAGCATGCCGCCGGGCTGAAGCGCCTGAAGAAGGAGATTGGCTCCGCCTTCGCCAACAACTTCGGCCACCGCGTGCGCGCGGTCCGGAGCGAGGAGGCGCTTGCCGTCGTCCCGGGCGAAGTCCGCGGACCGGCGCCGCGACAGGCGCCGACCGTGCGGAAGGACACCGACGGACCGGCGGATGCGCCGGCGGAGGGAGCCGGAGCGACGGCGACGACTCCGGCGCCCGAGCCGGAAATCAGGAACGAACGACCCGCACCCGTGCGGAATATCGAAACAGCGGCCGCGCCTAGTGGAAGACAGCCGCGGAAGTGGGAAAGCTGACATGGCGATCTGGAGCGAGACATACCGACCGAACGGCGAAGCGGAGGCGCAGGCCTCGTTGGCCGAAATGCAGCGCTTCGCGAACGGGCTGCTCCCCGGATCGGGAGCGGACCTCGATCGCATTTCCCGCGTCCGTCAGATGTACCTGGGGCTCGATCGCGACGCGGCCTTCCGCAAGCGCCTCGGCCGCATCATCAAGAGCGCCACGGCGCAGGCGGACGTCACAGCGTCGAAGACGAAGATCTCGAACCGGTTCCCGGGTCAGATCCTGACGGTTTACGGCAACTCGGGCGCGGGCAAGACCCGCATGCTCGAGGCCGCGCTCGCGCAGGAGAACATCCTCGAGGGGATCGACAGGGACGGCTTCCGCCTGTTTCCGGTGATCCGCATGCAGGCGCCCGCACCGTTCAATCGCGTCCAGTTGGGCGAGGCGATCCTGCGGGCCCTCGGCATGGAGTCCGAGAGCGACCTCAAGCCCGACGGCGTCTGGAAGAACGTCCGGAACGTCCTGCCAAGGACGCGGACGTCTCTGATCGTCATCGACGAAGCGCAGCACGCGGTCCGGCACGGCAGGGAACCGAAGCATATCCTGTCGGCCCGGGACGAGATGAAGAACCTCACCGGCAACGACTACTGGCCGGTCTCGATCATACTCGTCGGAACGAAGCCGCTGCGACGGTTCATCGAGACGGACAACCAGTTGAGGCGCCGCAACACCTGGTTTCCGGTCAGGCCGATCGCCCCGCATTCCGTCACCGGCCTCCTCGGAGACGGCGATCTCGGAGACGTCGTTGACGCGATCGAGGAGGCCTGCCGCCGGGCGAAGCTCGCCAACGCGATCGACGACATCGAGGACGTCGCGCAGCGGCTCGCCTTCGCGTGCGCGCTCGAATACGGCCGCATCTTCGATCTCCTGCGCCTCGCGGCCGAGATCGCGGTCGTCGAGGGCAGCGGCGAACTGGGACGCCGGCATTTCGAGATCGCGCTCGAGGAGCGGACCGCGTGCGACTTGTCGGAGAACTCGTTCCGGACCGACGTCGAGGACTTCGTCACCATCCAGCACTGGCTGCCGGAAGAGGACGACTTCCGCGATTCGAAGACCGATCCGCTCTTCCCCGATCACGACACCAAGCCCCCGAAGGCGCCGAGAACCAGGAGGTAGACATGCCGGGAGCGTTTCCTGTCCGACCGCCTATCGGCGCGAGCGAGACGGCGTCGAGCTACGCCTCGCGCCTCGCCCGCGCCAACGGCTTCGACACGCTCTGGGGTCTCTGCGGCTTCGTCGGCATGCGCCTCAAGGATCTCGGGAACGGCAGCACCGCGTCCCTGTCCCGCCTTGCCCGCATCTCGACGGTCGACGAGGATCGCCTTCGCCGCGCGACGATCCGCAGGAACCGGAACGGCCGCCTGTCGGTCGGCCGGGAGATGGTGTCCCATGACAACGTCCGGACGTCGACGATCGCGTTCTGCCCGGCTTGCGTCCGGGACGACCGCGCGACCGAGAGCCCGATCATGGCGTCCGAGCGGGCGTGGCAGAGGCTCGAATGGCGGTTCGAGCCGATCACGGTCTGCGGGACGCACGACATGGAACTCGTCGTCGTCCGCGTCCCGCTGCGCCACACGAACGGCGATTTCGTCAGCGCGCTCGAATGGTGCGACTCCGCCGGTCTGCTTCCTGCGGACGGCCGCCCTGCCGTGTTCTCGCCGCGTCAGGCCTATCTCGCGGGCAGGCTGCGCGGCGAGACGGTCTTCGCCGGCGCGTTCGTCGACGGACTGGCGTGGTACGCAGCCGCCCGGATGTTCGAATGCGTCGGAACCGCCGATCTGGCGCCGGGACTGATCCGGTTCAGGAAGAACGAGGTTCTCGACGATCCGGCGACGACGGCCGATCGCGGCTTCGACATCCTGTCGGGCGGCAGGGAAGCGTTCGCGGCCTGGATCGCCGACCGGATCGACCGCTCCCGGACCGAGGAAGCCTGTCCGGCCTGGCCGGCGTCGCGGACGATCTTCGGCGATCTCGCAGATACGCTCGAACGCATTCCGGATCCGGCCTACGATCCGGTCCGCGCGATGCTCGTCGAGGCCGCGACCGAGCGGCTGCCGCTGGCGCCGGGGTCGACGTATCTCGGCATCGCGATCCCGGAAACGCGGCTTCATTCGCTCAGATCGGCGTCGAATGAAGCGGAACTGCCGGTCGAACGGATGGCCGAGATCCTTCGCGATGCCGACCTTCTGCCGGCCGACGCGGACGCGCTCACGCCCGAGCGCGTCCTCATGCCGGCCGCGCCGGTCGACGACCTGGACGTCTCCGGAAACTGGAGTTTTTGGCGGTGATCTGATTCACTGACGTCGTGGTGGTCGGGAGGATCGGATGCCGGGTCAGTTTGGATTTTGGGACGTTTCGGATCGGCTGTCTCAGCTCTCCAAACAGGGCGA
>NZ_JBEHWS010000030.1:0-16256 GCF_040239565.1 Fulvimarina thalattae | reverse complement strand
CAAGGCCTTCGACGCCAACTGGATCGTGGAGGAAATGGACGAGCGCGGCACGAAGGTCGTCATCTCCCAGCGACCGAAGCGAAAGCAGCCACGAGAAATCGACGAGGAGATGTACAAATGGCGTCACCTCGTCGAAAACGCCTTTGCCAAAATTAAGGAATTCAAGGGCATCGCCATGCGATCGGAGAAGACGGACCGCAACTTCGCAGCCATGCTCAACCTCTGCATGGCCGTCGTCAACTCGCGATGAATCTCAACAGGCCCTAATCCAACGTGGAGGAAAAACTCAGTGGCAGGTCACATCCTCCAACGCATGCCCGTCCCGGATCAGCGCTTCGACCAGACGGCTGGGCGTCAGCCCGCCATCCGGCACTGCCACTTGACGTGCTTCCCGAAATTCGGACCGTTCTGAGCTGGAATTTTCCAATTATGATCCCGGGATCGGGACGAGGAGAATTCCATGAAGAAGTCGAAGTTTACCGAGGCGCAGATCGCGTTCGTCTTGAAGCAGGCTGACGAAGGAACAGCCGTCGCGGATGTTTGCCGGAAAGCGGGAATATCCGACGCGACCTTCTACAATTGGCGCAAGCGCTACGGCGGGATGATGCCGTCTGAGGTGAAGAAGCTGCGTCAGCTCGAGGAGGAGAACACGAAGCTGAAGCGGCTGGTGGCGGATCTCTCGCTGGACAAGGCGATGCTTCAGGACGTGCTCTCAAAAAAGCTTTGAAGCCTGCTCGCCGTCGCCAGTTGGTGAACGAGATTCGGGAGAGCTGGAAGGTGTCCGCCAGACGCGCCTGTTTCGCCCTGAAGGTCGGTCGTTCCCTCTACGCCTACAAGGCCAGGCGCGACGATCAGGCTGCTTTGAAGAAGCGGATCAAGGAAATCACCGAGACACGCGTGAGATACGGCTACCGCCGTGTCCACGTTCTGCTGCGGCGAGAGGGATGGGCTGTGAACCCGAAGCGAATCTACAGGCTTTACAAGGAGATGGACCTTCAGCTGCGCAACAAGGTCCCGAAGCGGCGCGTGAAGGCCCGGCTTCGCGACGATCGTACGGTGGCAACCCAGGTGAACCAGACCTGGGCCATGGATTTTGTTCATGACCAGCTCGCCACCGGCCGCAAGCTCCGCATCCTTACAGTCGTCGACACCTTCTCCCGCTTCTCGCCGGTGATCGATCCCCGGTTCAGCTATCGAGGCGAAGACGTCGTCCAGGCGCTGGAGCGGATCTGCTCTGAAGTCGGCTATCCCAGAGCGATCCGGGTCGATCAGGGTTCGGAGTTTATCTCCCGCGATCTTGACCTTTGGGCCTATCAGAAGGACGTCATTCTCGACTTCTCACGACCGGGAAAACCGACCGACAACGCGTTCATCGAATCCTTCAACGGCAAGTTCCGGACGGAATGCCTGAACACGCATTGGTTCATGAGCCTTGACGATGCCCGCGCCAAGATGGAGGCTTGGCGTAGAGACTACAACGAGGTTCGACCTCATAGCTCGATCGGCCATAAGACGCCGATTGAGCTGATGAAATGCTCAGGCGACGCGGTGTCGGCCTGAGCTGCAACCCCCGGAAATTCTCCAGCCGGGCGGACCAAAAACGGGGAGCACTTCACCCAACCGCCGGAAACGAACTTTCGGATGGATAAAACTTGGGGGCAACGTCAGACGCTTTGACTGTCGATCACGCCGGCGCTTGGGCTCGCCTCCCGCCCCTCCAATTCGCAGGCCGCAACGACGAGAACGCCGTTGATCGCCCTCAGCAGATCGCTGTCACGCCAGTCGTAGAAATAGCCGCGCACCGTCGAGGGCGGTGGGAAGTCTTTCGGCAGCATGCGCCACTGGCACCCGCTCGATCCGACGTAGAGGATCGCGTTCATCACCTCGCGAAGGCATGTGGTCCGCGGTCGGCCGCCAGGCTTGGCAGGCGGAAGCATCGACGCGATCAGCGCCCGCTCCCGATCGGTCAAATCGCTTGGATAGAGGGCGCATTCGCGGGTATGGTCACGGCGAGCGGTATTATCCCACGGCATTGTCTTCTCCCATCGTCTCGACAACGAAGGAGAATCACAACCTGATGATATCGCTCAACTTCTTTTCGCTCGGGCTCTAGGTAATTCGGAAACTACATGTGCGACTAAATGCTGCACGTTCGATTAATTTTAACGTAAGGTCATTTAGCTAGTTGAAGAAGGGATGGGCTGAAAGGAGCAGCCAATAAATGTGAGCCTTCTGGATTTTCTGATTTCTGTATTAGAGCCGGAATCGAACGAATTGCCCGCAGCTTTGATGCAGGAGTGGTTTAATCGCGCAAAACCTAATGAATGGCACGTCTACAATATACGAAAGCAAACAATGCTTGAACCTGAGACGTCGCACGATGAGCTTGAGTTGATGCAGCAGGATGTGGGATGAAACAGAGTCATTGTTTTCTGTTTCAGGCGATCGGTCGCAAAACCGGCCGATTTAAGCCAATCGACGTTACTTTGCTTAGCTCCACGCTCTTGAGCGCGATCTACCAAATTCTGCGGTGCATCGCGCGATCGGATCAGTTTATTTCTCACTGAAGTGAGACGGGTCACTGTAATATGACCACCGACCGAATCGACTCGAGCTTAATAAACGCTGCCTTTTCTTGCTACACAATAAATACCCTAAGTGTCTTTCTGAAAATTCGGCGGTAAATTAATTGATTTTTTGATTTTCGCGGGTTGAAATTTTGTGTAGGCGTGAGCAATTAAGATAAAGAATATATTTAGCACAATATAGAGATTTCATCGGGAGAAAATGTTATGAATGCACATGATGCCTACTTTGAGATATCGACGGAAGAGTCGTCGCTGCTGCGATCCCTGAATGACATGGGGGCCCAAACTTCATGGCTTAACCCTATGTCGAATCTGCTGGTAGGAAAAAAACTTGCGGCTTGGGCCGATTGTAGCGGTACGCTCGAAATCACATCGATGGGTAGGCTGGTCGCTCGGATGAGATCGGAAGCGTCAGATCGTGCAAGTGCGCTGAGTCCCCTGAAAATTAGAACGTCTAACGTTCGGATCTCTTACAATTAAATGCTCTCGGTCGCTTGCCGAGATCCCAATGCTTTCGCGGAAAGCTGGCTTCATATGGCGCCTTTTAAGGAGCTGAACCCTAAGAGTCCGTTTGAGAATGGGGTCAGTGGCTGATCCGTCGTAGCATGAGGCTTCCCATGGCGACGTGGATCATGGCCTCGGAGACATCGATCCGTTTTTCGTAGTCGCGGACCAGCCGTCGCCATCGGATCATCCATCCGAAGGTCCGCTCGACGACCCATCTGCGCGGGACGACCTTGAAACCTTCGTCCTTGTCGATCCTGCGGACGATCTCGACGACGAAGTCGAGAAAGGCCGCCTTTTCCATCAGCTTCGTGCGATCGTAGGCGCCGTCGGCGAAGAGGTGCTTGATCCAGGGCCAGCGTTGGCGGATCGCATCCAGAATATGCTGCGCTCCCGCACTGTCGGAGACGTCAGCCGGGGTGAGGTTCACCATCAGCATGCGCCCATCCGTATCGACGGCGATATGACGCTTGCGCCCGGTCACCTTCTTTCCACCGTCGAAACCCCGCACAGCCCCGGCTGCCGGTGCTTTCACGCTCTGGCTGTCGACGACGCCAGCCGTTGGGCTCGCCTCGCGTCCAGACCGCTCGCGGTCCAACATGAGCGCCACATTGTGGATCGTTTTGAACAGCATGAGACGCACGAAACGGCGAAACCACCAATAGACCGTCTGCCAGGGTGGGAAGTCCTTCGGTAGCATGCGCCAGCCGCCGCCCGTTCGCGTCTGGTAGCGGATCGCGTTCACGACCTCGCGCATGTCGACTGTCCGCTTACGACCGCGCTTCGCCGGCTCCGGCAGAAACGGCGCGATCGTCTCCCACTCGGCATCTGTCAGGTCAGTCGGATAGCGCTTCGTCTTTCGTTCGATCGAAGCCATTCGGGCTCGCGTCTTTCGTGTCCACATAGACAGTGTGAATCACGAATGAACCTGTGACGAAACCCATTCTCAAACGGTCGCTAAGGAGATCGAGCTCGAGGACAAGTTCGAGAACACGGGCGCCCGGATGGTGCGCGAAGTGGCGTCCACCCGCGGCAGCGTATGGCGGGAGAGGGCTACGATCGCTTCCTCTTCCTTGACGGATGGCGCCGTGGAACGCAGGGTGGTTGGACCGATCCGACGATCAATGAGTGAGGTCCGCTTTTTCGACTCAGAAACGGTCTTCGGCTTGCGGTGGAAAGGGCAGGCCATGACCTAATGGGCGTGTCGCTATCCTAAGATTCATGCGACCGAGGCTATCGTGCTGGATGTCCGACCGCTTACCTGCTTTTCGTAGTCCATCGCCCTCATCGGGCGTCCGTAGAGATATCCCTGGCCGTGATCGCAGCCCTGGTCGCGCATGCGCTCGTGCTGCTCGCGCGTTTCGATTCCCTCCGCCACCACGACGAGATCGAGGTTGGCAGCCATCGCGGCAATGCCTTTCGCGATTAGCTTCGCCCTGTCGTCGGCACTGTTGCCGCTGACGAAGGACCTGTCGATCTTGATCTTCGTCACCGGATAGTCCCGGAGCATGCTGAGCGATGCGTATCCCGTGCCGAAATCGTCGAACGCGACGGCGACGCCCATGTCGCGGATGGTCTTCAGCTTGCTGAGGATGCGTTGATCCGATTTCAGGATCGTGGTTTCCGTGATCTCGATTTCGAGGCCGTCGGGGGAAAGCTGCATCTGCTCGAGGGTATCGTGGATGAAGGTCGGCAGGTCATCCGTCTTGAACTGCACGGGAAAGAGGTTCACCGCGACTCGGAAACCGGGGCAGATCGTTTGCCGCCATTCGGCGGCCTGCCGACAGGCCGTTTCGAGAATCCATCGCCCGACTGGCGCCGCCAGCACGTCACTTTCGAGGAGGCTGATGAAAGCGCCGGGCGCAAGGAGGCCACGGTCGGGGTGGTTCCAGCGCAACAGCGCTTCCGCCCCGATCGGAGCGCCCGAGGAAAGATCCACCTGCGGCTGGTAGTAGAGTTCGAAGGCGTCCGTCTTCCAGGCAGTCGCCAGCTGTTCGCGGGCAAGACCCTTCGATTTGACAGCGTGGCGCAGGTTCCTGGTGAAAATGCAGGCTCGCCCCCGACCGTCGCCTTTCGCCTTGTAGAGCGCGAGATCTGCGTCGCCGAGCAATAAGCGATGGTCCGTCGTCTCTTCTGTCGTGCAGGCGATCCCGACGCTGGCACTGATGCTGACCATCGCCGAGCCAAGCGGCATGGCTTCCTCGATCGCGGAAATGATCGTATCGGCCAGACCGTAGGCATCCATCGGATTCGCGTTGTCCTCGACAAGCACCACGAACTCGTCACCGCCCATGCGGGCGACGAAATGCGTCGGCGGCAGAAGCGCGCGAAGACGCAGGCCGACCTCCTTCAGCACCTCGTCGCCGATGAGGTGGCCGAGCGTATCGTTCACGTCCTTGAAGCCGTCGAGATCGATGAGCAGCAGGGCGAGGCGGGCATCGGCCCGCTCCATGGTCGCGAGCTTGTCGGCGAGGCTCGCACGGTTCGAAAGGCCCGTCAGATGGTCGGTGACGGCCGCCAGCCGCAATTCTTCTTCCGCCTTCTTCCGCCCGCTGATATCGCGAACGATGCCGCCAAACCGAACCTGCCCCGCTTCCATCCAGCGCGACAAAGACAATTCGATCGGAAACTCGCTGCCGTCTTTTCGGCATGCCGTCAGTTCGACCGACGTTCCGAGAAGGCGCGGTGGCTCACCTGATGCAACTCGGTGAAAACGGCTCCCATGGGCCTCGCGCATCGCCGGCGGCACGATGAGGTCGAGAGATTGCCCGACTGCTTCGCTGCGGGAATGGCCGAACATGCGCTCCGCCGCCGCGTTCCACGAGATGATGCGGTTCTCGTGATCGGCGGTGATGATCGCGTCAGGCGAGGAGGAGGTAATGCTCTGCATCCCGGCCTTGACGTCGCCAACCTTCAGTTTCAGCCGCCGGGCCTCCAGGCGATCCATAACGCCATCGGCAAGAAGGCGCAGCGTCCGGCGGTCGCTTTCAGAAAATTCGGTGCGCGGTTCCCGGTCGATCACGCACAGGGTACCGAGGGTGACGCCGTCCGGGTTGCGCAAGGGAGCCCCTGCGTAAAAGCGGATGAACGGCTCGCCGGTGACGAGGCGATTCGCCGAAAAACGAGGGTCCTGCGTTGCGTCGGGCACGACCAGGATGTCGCTGTCCCACAGCGCATGGCGGCAGAACGAGGCCTCCCGTTCGGTCTCGCAAACGGCCAGTCCGGTCCGCGCCTTGAAGAATTGCCGGTCCTTGCCCACGAGGGAGACCAGGGCGATCGGAGCACCGAGAACATGCGAGGCGACTTCGGTAGCGTGATCGAACTCCGCTTCGGGAAGCGTGTCGAAGATCGCGTACTCAGCCAGAACGGCGAGACGGTGCCGCTCGTCTTTATCGAATTCCATAGGCAATGTCCCGACGTAAAGGCGAGTGTCAGCCTAGGGCCGAGTCCTAACGAACCCGTTTAAGCCGCGTGGAAATCTTACCTTGAAGCCTGATCGACGAAGGCTCCTGGCAAGATCGACCGTTGTTTGAAAGACCGGATTGGGGTGTCAACTGAATAGCAGCTTTCAGCCAATCCCCGCGCGGGAAGCCGACAGTCTCCTTCCGGCCCAACGAACTCCTTATTTCGCAAATTCTTCGTGTCATCACTGCCTTTGCAGTGGACATATTCCACTTTTGCAGAAACCTCGCACGGGTTCTGCAAGCCGTTGGCAGCCCAAAGGTGCGACCCAGGAGGCCCAACGTTTGTCGCGCAGGCATCAGTTTTGTGGGCAGGCTTGATCAAACGAACGCGCTGTGGATTGCCGTGGGCGGCTGAAGCATGGGCGCGAGCCTTTCGAGCGCATCGGCCAGCTTATCATGACTTTCGACCGCGCCGAGCGCAATGCGGATTGCCTGCGGTGCCGACCCTGTGATGGAAAAATCGACGGCGTCGCTGACGGCCAGTCCGCGAGCGCGTGCCGCCTCGACGACGCTCGCGGACCTAAGACCCTTCGGAAGGTTCATCCACACGTGGAACGCCGCAGTCTCTCTCGCTCCGCTGCCCGGCAAAAGGTTGGTCACCAAAGCCTGCCGCCTCCCAACCTCCTGCCGCACGCCCGAAACGATCTCGCCAGCAACACCGGAGCGAACCCATTCGGCGGCGAGGCTCGTCATCAGCGGCGGCGCCATCAGCGTGAAACCGCGCAGCGTGCGCGCCACCTCGTCCAGACGTTCGCTCGTCGGAGCGGCAAGGAAGGCCGTCCGCAGGAAGGGTGAGATGCACTTCGCCAGCGTCGCGACATGGTAGGTTCTGTCGGGAGCCAGAGCGAGAAAAGACGCAGGAGCACCCTCACCGAGCAGAGGCGAATACGGATCGTCCTCCAGGATCGTCAGTCCCGTCCGCCGCGATGCTTCGACGATCTCTCGTCGCCTTGCCTCCGGCATGACTATCGTCGTCGGATTATGGAGCGTCGGATTGAGATAAACGAGCCGCGCTTCGTGTTCGTGCGCGAGCCTTTCGAAATGGTCGGGACGCATGCCGTAGGCGTCCGCCTCGACCCCCACGAGGCGCAGTCGCAGCACGCGGGCGATGTCGATGAAGCCGGGATAGGTCAGGCTGTCGGCGAGAATCGTGTCGCCTGATTGCGCTTCGCATGCAGTAACCGCTGACAGCAAAGCCTGTGCTCCCGCGCCGACGCCGACGCGCGCCTCCGCCAAACGCTCGCCTGCAACCCGTTCGAGCCAGAGCGAGGCCGCGCCCCGCTCGGCGGGCGAACCGGGACCGGGATGATAGGACAATAGCGCCCCGGCGCTGGAGCGCCGCAGAAGGCCATCGATGCCGCCACGAATGAGCTGCGGCAGGCTGAGACCTTCGGGTGCCGGCGGAATGTTCATGCCAAGATCCAGGATCGGCTCCTCTTCGCCCCGCGATGTGACAAAACTGCCCCGTCCGGCGGCGGCGTCGATCAGATGCCGGCGACGCGCCTCGGTAAAGGCGCGGGTAACGGTCGTGAGGTCGATTTCGAGACGCCGTGCCAGTTCACGCTGGGCTGGCAGCCTGTCGCCTGGGCGCAGGATTCCGGCCGCGCGTGCGCGGGCAAGTTCGTCGACGATGCGCAGATAGATGGGGCCGCTGCCCCGCGTCAGATCGGGAGCCCAAGTTGCACCGGCCAAAGCACCGCTCATTCATTCGTCCTTGTTCAATCCATACAAATTCTGATAATGCATGCATACATAGGTATTGGATGTTTTCAAAGGCACACGACGCCTCGCCCCGAGCCGAGCCGAGCCGGCAGCTCGCTTCATCGCCTGCACCACCGTCAAGGATCAAGAGAATGCAAGACAGAGAGATGTGGCCGAAGCTAGAACCGTGGAAGGTGGGCATGGCGGCCCGTTGCCCACGCTGTGGCCAGGGAAAGCTGTTCAAGGGCTTTCTGACATTACGCGATCATTGCGACGAATGCGGCCTCGACTATTCATTCGCAGATCCCGCCGACGGACCGGCCTTCTTCGTCATCTGCTTCACATGCATTCCAGCCGCCTTCGTTGCGGTCTGGCTGGAGGTGGCCTTTGAACCGCCATTCTGGGTGCACCTACTCGTCTCCCTGCCGGTCCTTCTCCTGTTCTGTATTCCACCGCTTCGTCCCCTCAAGGGGTGGCTGGTTGCGAGCCAGTACTATCACGATGCTGCCGAGGGCCGGCTGGTCAAGAAATCGCAAGGTGTGGGAGAGACAGTTGCTCAGGACAGGCCGGCTGCCGCCGATCGATAGAGCGATCCGCTTCCCGATACATACTGATCCGAACGCAATCGATGACAGACGCTTCTTCGTCTTTTCCGGTAGGCATGGAATGTCGGATCAGGCGTGAAGCAGGAAAGGATATCCTGTCTTGGTGAGAGTCGGGGCATATCGCGACAACCTTCTGGGCGGGATTTTCATGGTCGGGTCCATGGCGGCTTTCGCCATCGAGGACAGCCTGATCAAGGTCATCTCGAAAACACTGCCCACCGGACAGATCCTGATCTTCTTCGGACTTGGCGGCGCACTTCTCTTTGCGGCAATGGCTCGGCTCGAGAGCCAGCCTCTGTTCAGCGCCGGGGTGACATCGAGGCCCATGTTGATCCGTGTCGTCTTCGAGATTGCCGGTCGATTGTTCTATGTCCTCGCATTGACCCTGATCCCACTCTCCACCGCGACGGTCATCCTGCAGGCGACACCCCTCCTTGTCGTAGCCGGTGCGGCGCTTTTCTTCAGGGAGACCGTCGGCTGGCGAAGATGGGGGGCGATCCTTCTCGGCATGATCGGCGTCGTCCTGATCGTGCAGCCGGGAACCGGAGGGTTCTCGGTGCTGTCCGTTCTCGCCGTTCTGGGAATGCTTGGGTTTGCGGGGCGTGACCTCGCGAGCCGTGCGGCGCCGCGCTCGCTCGCGGTCTCCATCCTCGGCCTCTACGGCTTTGTCGCTGTCGTCGTCGCCGGGGCCCTGTTCGGGCTCTGGCAGGGCGAGCCCTTCGTCGTTCCTAGTGCCGACGAGGTGTTCTATCTCTTCGCAGCCGTGGTCGTCGGAGTGGCAGCCTATGGTTTCCTCATGCGGGCGATGCGTACGGGCGATGTGTCCGCGGTCACGCCGTTCCGATACACGAGGCTGCTTTTTGGGGTCGGAATCGGCACCGTTGTCTTCGGCGAGGACTTAAGTCCGGCCATGCTGGTCGGGTCGGCGATCATAGTAGCCTCCGGCCTGTTCATCATCTGGCGCGGGAAAGTCACGGTCCGCTGACGATCGTTCTCGATCGGCTCAGTTGGCTGAAGAATCGGTTGATACCTTTGGCCGGATTATCTTGCTCATGCGTCCCTTTTCGGCTGCGCTTTACCCTCGGGTCGACGGTTGGACGGCAGCTATCCGCATGCAACGCCCCTAAACCGCCAATCTGTTTACGGCCCAGAAGCGCTCGACCGAAAAAGTGAAGGGTTCGAAGCGTTTCCGAATTTTTGTCGTCAGAACGTCGATTGGTGTTTTGTCTTCAACGGCTGCCATGCCGTCGTCCTTCCGCTTTCATCGGCATCTTGTTGGACGTCTGCAGCGGGATGAAATCCGCCTCGTCGCCCGGAACGGTCTCGAACCGGCCTTGCCGCCATTCCTCCGTCGCCTGCGCGATCCGCTCCAGACGCGATGAAACGAAGTTCCACCAGATCCATCGCGGCCCATCCATCGGCGCGCCTGCGAACAGCATGAAGCGGGTATCGCGTAGCCCTTTGTTGCGGACGGTGATCGCGTCTCCGGGACGCAGGACGAGAAGCTGGCCCGGTTCGAACGCATCGCCCGCGATCTCGATCAATCCGTCGATGGTGTAAAGGGCGCGTTCCTCATAGGTCGCGTCGATCGGGATCGCCGCGCCTGCAGCAAGTTGGACGTCGCCGTAGAGTGTTTCCGAAGACACCTTGAGCGGCGAGGCGACACCGAAGGCCGCCCCCGCGATCAAACGCACGCGAACGCCCTCGGCCTCGACGACCGGGAGGTCGTCCGCGCCGTAATGCATGAACGCCGGATCGCCCTCTTCGGACGCTTGAGGCAGCGCCATCCACGTCTGGAACCCGAACAGCCTCTGGCCGGTGCGCTTCCGGTCCTCGCTCGTCCGCTCGGAATGAACGATGCCGCGCCCGGCCCGCATCCAGTTCACTGCGCCGGGGTCGATGGCGATGTCGGTGCCGAGCGAGTCTCGATGATGGATCTGTCCTTCGAACAGATAGGTGAGGGTCGCAAGGTTGATGTGCGGATGTGGCCGCACGTCGATGCCCTGATCGGTCAGGAACTCGGCCGGGCCCATCTGATCGAAGAAGATGAACGGGCCGACCATCTGGCGCTTGGTCGACGGAAGTGCGCGCCGGACCGTCATCTCGCCGAGATCGACGGCACGGGGCACGATCAGCGTCTCGACGGCATCGACGGAGGAGGCGTCGCCGAGTTTCGGGTCGGGGCAGGGAGACCAGGACATCGAAATTCTCCATGGAGAGGACTGGAAGGGAAAGGAGAGCCGGTTTCGGCTCGATGCGCCTATCGTTTCAGGACGTCCTGCCATTCGGAATGGCGGGCGATCTGCGCCTTGGCGAACGGACACAAAGGGATGATTGAGCGTTGTTCGCGGCGCGCATCCTCAACGGCGCGCTCGACGAGGGCGGACCCCGACATGGCGACCTCGCAAGGCATCGGGAACGCCCGTGTGGTCGATGATGATGCCGGAAGAGCCGATGCGCGAATAGGTGAGTTCCGCCGCGTGGCCGTCGACGGTCGTCACATAGCGGCCCTTGGTCTCGCCTTCCTCACGCTTAATGACGATGTCGCTCATGTCGCCTGTCCTTCCTTCTCGTCCGCGACGGCCTGTTTCGCCGATCCGTTCAAACGGCTCCTCAGCCATGCGGCCTCCGAAGCGACGATGCCGTGACCTCCCCCAGGAATGATCTCGGTCTCCACGTCGGCGCCCATCGCCCGGAGTATATCGGCGCTTTCGCGCACGCGGCCGAGCGGTATGTGCGGGTCGCGCTCGTGGCACCCGACGAGCACGGGCAAGCCGGTCAGCCGTCCGTCGTAGTCGAAACGCTTCGCCGTCCGTCCGTAAAGGTCTTCTCTCGGAGCCCCGCCGGCCTCGCCGGTGCCGACGAGCCCTCCGGACAGGGCCGCGACCGAGTGGAGAGGCCGGGCGAGCCGGGCAGCCGCTTCAAGTACGAGACACGCGCCTTGGCTGAAGCCGACTAGAGCCACGCGATCCGGGCCGAAGCCGTGTTCGCCGAGATCATCGAGAAGCGCTTCGACGACGGAGAGGGCGCTCGAAAGGCCAGGCTCGTTGGCGGCGAGCGGCGCAAGGAAGCTGTCTGGCCACCAGGAGTGTCCCGCGGCGGCAGGCGCGAGGGCCGCGATGTCGGGGAGGGCGAGATGGGCGTAAAGGCCGAGCATGTCTTTCGGGCCCGCGCCGCGGCCGTGCAGCATGACGAGCGCGAGCGACGCGCGATGGAGCGAAGCACCGGCCGTCGCCAGCCGCTGCCCCGCATGGGGTCCCGATCCGCGCGTGCGAATCGGGAGCGCGTTCTCCGTCATGCTCATGCGGCCTCAGGGAGACGGATCGGCGGCAGGACACGCTCGATCCTGTCGCGGATGGGCTCGTACTTGCCCGGCAGTTTCAACGCCTCGCCGAGATGGGCGGCATCCTCGTCGACGGCGAAACCGGGAGGATCGGTCGCTATCTCGAACAGGACGCCGCCCGGCGTGCGAAAATAGATCGCGTCGAAATACTGCCGATCGATCACCGGGGTGACGTCCATGCCGATGGCGTCGAGGCGCTTGCGCCAGTCGAGTTGCTCCTCGGGCGAAGACGCCCGAAACGCCACGTGATGGATCGTGCCGGCGCCTGGGCGTCCGATCGATCGCGCATCCGAGGTGATCAGGTCGACGAAGCTCGCGCGCTCCCCTAGGCCGGAGCGATAGCGAACGCGGTGCTCGGTGCCGCTCGTACCGCCGGTGGCGACCGCTTCCTCGCCATCGCGGTGGTATCCTATCGCTTCCAGCACGACGGCGGTCGAGGCGATGTCGGCGAGCCAGAGCGTGACCGAATGGAACGCTCCGTCGCGGAGACCCCCTTCGATCATCTCGATCCGCATCCCGTCCGGATATCGCAGCGCGATGCCGCTCTCGCCCATCCGCTCGAAAGGGCTCTCGAAGTCGATGGCCTTCGAGGCGAGGCTCTCCATCGCCGCGTCGAGGTCTGGAACCGCGTAGGCGACGGCACTCGCCATTCCCGCACCGGCACGTCCGGGTCCGGCATCGACGAAGGGAAAGAAGGTCATGATCGATCCCGGCGCCGCGTCGCGATCACCGTAATAGAGATGATAAGTGCCCGGATCGTCGAAATTCACCGTGCGCTTGACGAGTCGCTGGTCGAGTGTCCCGATGTAGAAATCGAGGTTCGACTGCGGTGCGCCGCTGATCGCGGTGACGTGATGGAGTCCGGAGATCGCCGGCCCGTAGCCGGCTTTCGTGACGGTCATGATCGTTCTCCCGAAGAGGCCTCAAGCGCTCGAAAGAGCAACTCTGCGATCTATATGCCGTCTCGAGTTCCCAAGTGAAAGTCGTTACCGAATGGAAACTACCCCAAAAGCCCGTCCGACGGCGTCGCTAGTTGCGGACGAGGCCATCCCGGTCGTCGGATGCCCATCGGATCGGGTCCTGCGCATGCTTTGGGGACAGTGGAAGACACACGTCGTTTATGTTCTCGGGACCCACGGTCCCCAGCGCTTCGGGTCCTTGAGGCGGATCATCGCAGGCATATCGCCGAAGGTCCTGACCCAGCGACTGCGTGAACTCGAAGGGGATGGCCTCGTTTGGCGAGAACAAGCCCAGACGATTCCGCCCGAGGTCACTTACGGTCTCACCGATCGCGGGCTCCAGATTCACGAAATCCTTCGAAAGTTCGACGCGATCGATGCCACCTGACGCAAAAGAGAAATGAAGGACAGAGATTGCGGTCAGACGTTGATGCTCCGGCTACGCAATCGCGGGGCTGCGTTATGGCAACTGTTCGCGGCAAACGTCCGAAAGCGGTCGATCTGCTGTCGGCCCGGTCCTTGCGAATGCCAACTTTCAGCACTGGCCGTCCTCTTCGGTTCGTTATGGCACAGTCAATTTTCTATTCATTTCTTTATGGAACCGTCTTCAGGTGTTTTGAAAAAGGCTTTTCATTATGAAGACGTTCTGGCGATGGATCACCATCCGCTCGATCAATCCCGAAATGGCGGTCGCGCAGGTCGGCGAGCTTCAGCGCCAGATCCCGCTGCTCTATTCCCTGCTGAGCGTCAATGCACTGGCGCTGGCCTATACCCATTATCAGGTCGCACCCACCGCGATGACGATCTGGCTGCCCGCGCTGCTGGTCGGGGCCTGTCTGGTGAGGATGACTGCGTGGGTTCTTCTGCGCACCACGATCACCGATCCGGCGAAGGCCACCCGCGTGCTGCGGCGGACTACCTTGCTCGCATTCATCTTGGCGGTCGCCTATGTCGCCTGGGCGCTGAAGATGAACGACTATGGCGGCGACCAGCATCACGGCCATGTCGCGATCTTCATCGCCATCACGGTGATCGGGTGCATCTTCTGCCTGATGCACCTGCCCCAGGCAGCGTTTCTAGTGACCCTTGTCGTCATCGTACCCTACGTCGTCTTCTACACCTCGATCGGAAACCCGACCTACACCTCAATCGCGATGAACATCTTCTTCGTGACGCTCGTCGTCTCCCGGGTGCTCGCGAACAATTTCGACGGCTTCTCGAAACTGATCGAAGCCCAGCTGGCGGCCGACCGGCTGAATCGCGAGATCACCGCCATTGCCCACACCGATCTGCTGACGGGGCTTCCGAATAGGCGACAGTTCTTCGCCGACCTCGAGGCGCGGGAAAAGACCGCCCTTCGCGCTGATCGGCCGCTGTCGATGGGGGTCATCGATCTCGACCACTTCAAAGCGGCGAACGACACGTTCGGGCATATTCTCGGCGACGAGCTTCTGGCGGCCGTGGGCGAGCGCTTGCGCGACAATCTTCCTGAGGGTGCCTCGGCCGCCCGATTCGGTGGAGATGAATTCGCCTTCTTGATCCACTGCGACGGTTCCGAAGCGCTTGCGGTGGCGCGCCGGCTGTGCGCGGCCCTTTCGGAGCCGTATGCCCTCGACCATACGATGGTGACGATTGGGGCGTCCTGCGGCGTCGCCGGTCTCGACATGGTCCGCCATTTCGACCGCTCGCTTTACGACTGCGCGGACTATGCGCTCTACAACGCCAAGTCGGAAAGACGAGGTATCGCCGTTCTCTACGAGGCGGAACTCGACGATCGCGTCCGGTCCGACCAGGCCGTGGAGGCGGCGCTTCATTCGGGCGATCTCGAAACGGAAATGCACATGGTGTTCCAGCCGATCTTCCGCCTCAACGACGACAGCGTCGTGGCTGTCGAAGCCCTGGCGCGCTGGACCTCGCCAAAACTCGGGCGGGTCGCGCCTGATCATTTCGTCAGGATCGCCGAGCGGGCCGGCATGATGCATCGCCTGACATTGATGCTCTTCCGCAAGACGCTTCACGCGGCGGAGCTGCTTCCGTCTACGACGCACATCTCGTTCAATCTGTCCGCCCACGACGTTGTAAGCAGCGAAACCATCCTCGGACTGATCTCTGCGGCGCGCAATTCGAAGATCGATCCCCAGCAACTGATCTTCGAACTGACCGAGACCGCGATCCTGCGTGATTTTGAAACCGCGACGGCCTCGCTCGAGACACTGCGGAGGCTCGGCTGCTGCATCGCTCTCGACGATTTCGGGACCGGTCATTCGAGCCTCAACTATCTCGGCAAGCTACCGATCGAGAAGGTGAAAATCGATCGCAGCTTCATCTCCCAGATCGGTGATCCGTCCGGCGAACGCATTCTCTCGGCGATCATCGGGCTCTGCGACTCGCTCGGGCTGGACTGCATCGCCGAGGGTGTGGAAGAAGCCGGGCAGTTGAAGTTCCTGCGAGACAATCATTGCCAGCATGTCCAGGGCTATCTCTATTCGAAGCCGTTGGACGTGGAGCAGCTGATCAAGACGCAGTTCGCGGCTATAGGGGATTGCAGGGTGCGTGCGTAGGACGGGTAGCAGATACCGATCTAAATATTTGAAAGACCGGCTAGCTTCTTGCCTAAGCTACTGGGTCGCTGTCTCTCGATGGATATCGCGCTGCAGTTTCGACCATTAGGACTCGGTCAAAACCGATAGGTATCAAACACATTCATCCTGCTCGAACTGAAAGTCTCTGTGATCTTTTTGGGATCTTCGGTGTGAGACGTGATTTGCCAATGGAGAGCCCCCCCCACCAAGGCAAAAAGTCGATGGACCTAGATTGTCTTCCAAAGTGTTCGGCTTCTCCGGCTTGACATTCTAAGGCCGGGCCGGCCCACGTAAATTCGGCGGATAGATCGGCAGCTTTAGAAATTCGCTTCTCTTGAGAGGCCCGGCCGCTTTCGGCCCAAACCTTCTGAGACTCGCCGGTCGGCATCACTTGAAGAGTTTCGGGCGCCGCGAGGCGTACGAAAGTCCGCGAAGAACGAACCTGCGGGATGCTGGAACGGGACTATGGGGTTTTCGGCTGAGAGCTGATCCTGTGTGATCGATTTCCAG
>NZ_JBEHWS010000003.1:0-339285 GCF_040239565.1 Fulvimarina thalattae | reverse complement strand
TTCCGAACTCGGCCGTGAAACGCGCCAGCGCCTATGATACTTCGTCTCAAGACGCGGGAAAGTCGGTCGCCGCCAGGTCCGCCAAACGCAGAACAAAAAACCTTCTTCACAACAACAACAACACACCACACCGCATGCAAACGCCCCGCCGCAAAAACGGAGGGGGCTTCTATGCGTTCGGGGGGCAGGTTAACCGTGATCATTCGCGCCGAAACATGATGCGGCGACACGCACGAACGGAGCGTGAGCCTATACGGGGATAATAACTCAACGAGTTCAGAGGCCTCATACTGCCTCAAGAAGCCATACCCTATCCATTTGACCTTTCGCGGCCCAGACTCGCCTTGGTGCTTTCGGTCTTGCCGTAGGATCACGACCGATCCAGGTTGTGGGTGATACCGGATCGGAGAGAACGAGCGATGGCGCCATCAAGTCTTAACGGCAAGACGATCTTCATGTCTGGCGGATCGCGCGGCATCGGCTATGCGATCGCGCTCAGAGCCGCGCGAGATGGGGCTAATGTTGTGGTCGCTGCAAAGACCGACAAGCCGCATCCCAAATTGCCTGGGACGATCCACAGCGCAGTGGAAGACATTGAGGCCGCCGGCGGGCAGGGGCTCGCGACCGTCTGCGACATTCGGGACGAGGATCAGGTCAAGGCCGCCGTCGAGAAGGCCGTCGAGCGCTTCGGCGGTATCGATATCTGCATCAACAACGCCTCCGCGATTCAGCTGACAGGAACGCTCGAAACCGAGATGCGGCGCTACGACCTGATGAACGAGGTGAATGCGCGAGGGACGTTCCTCGTCTCGAAGACGTGCCTGCCACATCTGTTGAAGGCGGATAATCCGCATATTCTCAATCTCGCGCCGCCGCTCGACATGAATCCAAAATGGTTCGCCAGCCATACGGCCTACACGATGGCGAAGTTCGGTATGTCCATGTGCACGCTTGGCATGGCGGCCGAGTTCAAGGAGCAGGGGGTCGCCGTCAATTCGCTCTGGCCGCTCACGGCGATCGACACAGCGGCGGTCCGTAATGTTCTCGGCGGCGATCAGATGGCGAAGATGAGTCGGAGCCCCGAGATCGTTGCAGATGCCGCCCATGCCATTCTCACCCGTCCATCGCGGGAGACCACCGGAAATTTCTTCATTGACGAGGTGCTCCTTCGCGAGGAGGGCGTGACGGATTTCTCGCGCTACGGACCTGAGGGCGGCAGCGATCCTGTTGCCGATTTCTTCGTGCCGGACGCGGTTTTCGACAGCCTGCCGACCAAGGTTCGGCAAATGTTGTGAGCCGTCCCCGGCTGCTACCGAAACGCGAGTGATAAGCCTTGACGCAGCGTTCCATCGCCTTCAATCAGCAATGCAAGCACTCTTGACGCTCGGAGAACTGATTTTGGCCCGGAATTTCCTTCTCATCGTCCTTGGCCTTGCCGGACTCTCCAGTCTTTCCGCCTGCGTGACTGCGGGCAGTGGTGACACGAGCCCGCAGAGCCTCTCCGAGCGCTGGACCGGCAAAGAGGCCGATGCTTTCTTCAACCAATATGGCAGCCCCTTCGCCGAGTATGGCGAGCGCAATGGCGGCGTGCGCTACACATGGCGCAAGCGCTATGTCGTTTCGTCAGCTGTCGCGGGTGAGGCTTCCGAGGTGCGTGTCTGCGAGATCGATCTTCTGACCGACGCCAACGACCGCATCCAGTCGATCGGTGCCACCCGCAATTCCAAGATCCGCGACGACGAGACGCCTTCCTGTGAGGGTGCATTCGGTGCCGATGCCGCCTAAAGGCGAAAATCCAACCATTCGGCGCCTCGCAGACGATGCTGTGCTCGACGTTCTCGACGACGTCGCACGGCTGAGGATCGCGGTCTTTCGGGCCTATCCGTATCTCTATGATGGCGATCTCAACTACGAGACCGAATATCTGAAAACATACGCCGAGTCCGATGGCGCCGTGGTGATCGTGGCGAGGTCGCCAGAAGGGACGATAGTCGGCGCTTCGACGGCTGCACCTTTGTCCGACCATCAGCCACAGCTGGCCGAGGCCTTCGCAGAACACGGCATCGATCCGGACGAAGTCTTCTATTGTGCCGAATCGGTGCTGCTTCCCGAATGGCGCGGCTATGGAATCGGACACGCTTTCTTCGACGAGCGAGAGGCGGCCGCGCGGGAGCAGGGCTATTCCACCGTTTCGTTCTGCGGCGTCGTGCGGCCCGACGACCACCCGATGAAGCCCGATGATTACCAGCCGCTGGATGGCTTCTGGATGAAGCGCGGCTATCGCCGTGTCGAAGGGATCGAAGCGCCGATGTCCTGGCGTGATATCGGCGATGAAACCGAAACGGAAAAGCCCATGCAGTTCTGGCTGCGGCGGCTCGATTCGAACTGATAAGCCTGTCGTCTATTCTGCACTGGGTACCAACTGAACCTGATGATCTCAGATAAAATCTTCGCCTGAAATCGCCTTCATCGGCATGGTGATGTCAGACACGCCACCCGGCCCGTTTCAACCAGCGCTTCTTTCAACTCGCAGTAAACAGAAATGTCTTCGCCGAACCATATGAGGTTCGACCGGCACGACCGGTTTCGGTCTCATCAGACTTTGTCAGTGAAGGATGGTGGGCGTGACAGGGATTGAACCTGTGACCCCTTCGATGTCAACGAAGTGCTCTCCCGCTGAGCTACACGCCCATCCGACGCAGGCGATAGACCATAGGCCTTAGTCCCGGTCAATAGGGTCCGGCGGGAAAATTGTGGTCCGCCGGACGATAGAGAAATTGTTCTCCCGTGGAGCCTGAGATCAGGCCGCGTCTTCCAGCATGCGGCCGACCTCGTCGACGAGTTCGCGCAGGTGGAAAGGCTTGGAAAGGATCTTGGCGTCCTTCGGAGCCTTCGAATCGGGATTGAGCGCGACCGCCGCGAAGCCAGTGATGAACATCACTTTCAGGTCAGGGTCGAGTTCGGTGGCGCGGCGCGCCAGTTCGATGCCGTCCATTTCCGGCATCACGATATCGGTGAGGAGAAGAGAAAACGGTTCCTCGCGAAGTCGCTCATAAGCGCTGCCGCCATTGTCGAAGGAAATGACGTCGTAGCCGGCGCGCTCCAAAGCCTTCGCCAGGAAACGGCGCATGTCGTTGTCGTCTTCCGCCAGAAGGATTTTAGTCATCGTCTCGTTCCAGGTTATTCAGCCGGCAGCGCCTGCGAAAGCGTGCCTTGTCCTCGATCCGCGTATATAACAGAACGCCGACCTAAAACCTAAAGAGATTGGAACTCTACGGTTAAAAGGCTATTTTCACGCAAGCTCCACGGGCGGCCGCGAAAACGGAAGCGACCGCTCACCTATCCGCGTCTGCCGACGAGATCAGACGTTCGTCTGAAGAGGCTTAGTTGAACTCCATTCCGACCATCACTACCCGCGAAGGCGAAAAGCCCGCCTTTGTGATCCGCAGGCCGGACCAGGTGACGACGCCGCTGATATTCTGTTCGCCGCACAGCGGACGGGACTATCCCTCTTCCTTCGTCGAGAACTCCCGGCTGCCGACCCATCTGATCCGGCGTTCGGAAGACCTGTTCGTCGACGATCTCTACGGTTTCGTCACCGATCTCGGGGCGCCGATGATTGCCGCGCAGTTCCCGCGGGCCTTTCTTGACGTGAACCGCGAGCCATACGAGCTCGATCCAGTGATGTTCGATGGGCCATTGCCGGAATACGTCAACACGCGCTCGGTTCGCGTCGCGGGCGGTCTCGGAACAGTCCCGAAGATCGTCGCGGAGAACACGGAGATCTATCGGGGCCTGATGAGCGTGGATGAAGGGCTCGACCGTATCGAGACATATCATCGCAGCTTCCACGATGCAGTCGGGGGGCTGATCGCTGAGACGAAACGCATTCATGGCATTGCGATCCTCGTCGACTGCCATTCGATGCCGTCGAATATCAAGCCGATTCCGGGCGCACGGCGCTCGGATATCGTCATTGGCGACCGCTATGGAACGAGCGCCGCAGCGCGGCTCGTCTCCTTCGTTACATCGAGCTTTTCCAGAGCCGGCTACGACGTCATGCGGAACAAGCCCTATGCTGGCGGATACATTACCGAGCGATACGGGAGGCCGGCGATCGGGGAGCATGCGCTGCAGGTGGAGATCTCGCGCGCGCTTTATTCTGACGAAGCCGATTTCAGCAAAAGCGGCGAGTTTCCGAAGCTGGCCCACGATCTCAAGACGATCTTTTCCTGGGTGTCGCAAAAGGTGCGCGAAACCTATCCCGGCTCGATCGCGGCAGAATAGCGCGAACCACGAGACTGCACGCCACGTCCGCCAGGCGTGGAGGATGCCATGAAGCGCTGAACGCATGGTTCGGGTGAAACCTCGGCCGAGGGACTGCAAAGCGCTTTCCAATGCTTCCCGATTTCTCGAGAAGCGATTCGACAACCTGCTATGTGTCCCGGCGGTCGGGCGTTGTGAGAGGACGGTCGATCAGTCCACCCAGCCTTTGAGTTCGCGGCGGACCATCGATTCGATCACGTCCATGCCGGGTTCTGAGTCGTTGAGGCAGGGAATGTGCGTGAAGTTTTCGCCGCCGGCCTCGTGGAAGATTTCGCCCGCTTCGCCTGCAATCTCCTCCAGCGTTTCGAGACAGTCCGATACGAAGCCCGGATTGAAGACGGCGATGTTCTTGATGCCCTCCTTGGGGAGCGCTTCTACCGTCTTGTCCGTATAGGGCTGGAGCCATTCCTCCGGGCCGAAGCGAGACTGGAAGCAGGTCATCAGCCGTCCGGGTTCCCAGCCGAGCCGGGCTTCCAGAAGACGCGACGTCTTCTGGCAGTGGCAGTGATAGGGGTCGCCCTTCCTGAAGTAGCTCTGCGGAATACCGTGATAGGAGGCGATCACGCGCTCTGGCACGAAGTCGAGGGTCGAAAGATGGCTCTCGATCGATTTGGCGAGCGCGTCGATATAGACCGGCTCGTCGTGATAGGCCGGCACTGTGCGCACAGCCGGCATCCAGCGCTGCGCCATCATGTGCTCGAAGAACTTGTCGTTGACCGTCGCCGTGGTCGAGGCAGAGTATTGCGGGTAGAGCGGGAAGACCAGAACGCGCTCGCAGCCCTGTTCCATCAGCGCGTCGGTGCGCTCGGCGATCGAGGGCTGGCCATAGCGCATCGCCCAGTCGACGACGACGTTCTGATTCATCGCCATACGCTGCGCGAGCTTTTCGCCCTGGGCCCGGGTGAACGTGCGCAAAGGCGACTCGTTCTTCTCGTTGTTCCAGATTTCGGCATAGGCCGCGCCGGATTTCTTCGGCCGCGTGTTGAGAACGATGCCGTAGAGGATCGGGTACCAGGCGATCTTGGGCCATTCGATGACCCGGCTATCGCTCAGGAATTCCTTCAGATACCGGCGCATCGGCTTGAAGTCGGTGCCGTCCGGTGTGCCGAGATTGACGAGCAGAACCCCCACTTTCGGCGTGCGGACCACGGGATGGTCTGCGGGGAGGGGGCCGATGGCCCGATCGGCCATGGTTTTCGTCAACGCGTTCATCACATCAGCCTTTGCGCATGCTGGTCGAAAGCTGCCTGGTGGTATCCCGTCAGGGATGCAGCGGAATTCATGAAATCTGGAGTCGATCCAGAGCATTAAGCCAGCCCGATATAATCAATTCGCCGCACGATGAAACGTGGCGAAGTCGCGCAAAGGCTTGAAAAGTCCGTCCAGTGTTTCCGTGAACGGCAGGCATTGCGCAAACCAAAAGCGGTACTGCATGAAAAAAGCACGCCAGAATTGAATCTGGCGTGCCTCGAAAACTACTTGATATCTGGGCGATCAGGCGCGCTGAAGCTGGAACCGGTTTCCTGTCGAGGTCGCACAGGAGAGCGTGTTCGGGGCGGTCTGGTTGCAGTTGGCGGCAACCTGCGTGTCGCGCGTCGTCGGCGAATAGACGATGCTGATCTGGCCCGGTCCGAGATTGGAATAGGTGCCCTGCGCAAGAACGGCGCCGGTGCCCTGTTCTGTCGAAGTGAAGCGGCCCGCGTTGAAGTTCGCCGTGTAATTTACAGCCCCGCCAACCGAGCTCCAGCGACCCTCAACACCCTGCGGGCCCTGCGGCGGTAAATCTTCCCCACCTCCTAGCTGACAAGCCGAGACGAAAACGGTCGAGACGAGTGCTGCGGAGAGCGCGATACGACGCATGAACTATGAACCCCTCATGTCTATTGGGCGGTGCGTCCGAAACGCGGCTCCGCAATTCCGGACAATCTTAAGCAATTCTTTCCAATCGCGTGAAGAGGAAATGCCGCGGCTCCACAATTGTGGTTAACGAATCAAGCTGAAGTCCGTGGACTCGAATTTTGACGCGAGATTGAGCGCGCGCCTTTTCAGCTCTTCCGCCTTGGTAGCACCGAGTGGATCGCGCTGACGGTCTCCAGCGACTTGATGCGGTCGTCGCTCGCAAAGCTGAACCAATACATTGTTGTGCCGGTGACGATGGTTTTGGTGTTTTCGTCACGCCGCGACCAGTCGCAACGGCTCGCGGCTTCGTCGTCTTCGCAGACGAGGCCGCGCGTTTCGTAAGACATGTAGCTCGCGCGTTTCATGAGTTCCTGGAGGAACGCGCTCGTTTCCTCCTCACCCGCCAAATGGAATTCACCTTCCATCCGCTCGAACCAGGGTGCGTCGATCACGCCCGCATTGCTTCGCTGGAGAAAGACGGCACCCGGATAGAATCGCCTCGCAATGGAGCCGATCTCGCCGGTCATCACTGCGCGCATCACGTCTTCAGCGGCGCGTCTGCGTTCGTTCAGATCAGCCATCGACTCCACACTTCAGCAATCTGGGATACACCGCTCCGCTGTTGTTTTCATTAAACGCCGGCACGGCTGCCACACAGAAACTCCCGGCGTCTTGTGCGGTTCCTAGCGGACCAGGATGTTGCGAAACTGCCAAGGGTCGCTTTCGTCGATATCCTCCGGGAAAAGACCCGGCCGATCGGTGAGCGGCGTCCAGTCGGTGTAATAACCTTTGACCGGCCCGAGATAAGGCGTCTGCACTTCGAGACAGCGCTTGTAATCCATCTCGTCGGCTTCGACGATGCCGGCTTCCGGGTTCTCCAGCGCCCAGACCATGCCGGCCAGGACCGCCGACGTTACCTGGAGTCCGGTCGCGTTCTGATAGGGCGCGATCTGCCGCGTCTCGCCAATCGAAAGCTGCGAACCGTACCAGTAGGCATTGCGGTCGTGGCCGTAGAGGAGGACGCCCAGTTCGTCGATGCCGTCCATGATCTCGTTTTCGTTGAGAACATGCAGCTGGCTTTGCGTCTTGCCGGCCGCGCCGAAGAGTTCGTGCAGCGACAGAACCGCATCGTTCGCCGGATGGTAGGCGTAGTGACAGGTCGGCCGGAAGGTGACCTCGTCCTTCTTGTTGCGATGGGTGAAGTAGTCGGCGATCGAGATCGATTCGTTATGGGTCACCAGGAAGCCATACTGGGCGCCGGGCGTCGGGCACCAGGTGCGGACGCGCGTGTTGGCGCCGGGCTGCTCCAGATAGATTGCCGCCTGATTTCCCTTCTTGTGGCTCTTGGCGTTCTTCGGCTTCCACTTTTCGTGTGTACCCCAGCCGAGTTCCGCGGGCTGCATTCCTTCGGAGAGGAAGCCCTCGACGGACCACGTGTTCCAGAAGACGTCCATCGGCTTCGGATTATAGGCGCGCTGAGTGTCGCGCTCGGCGATGTGGACGCCCTTGACCCCAGCCTTCTTCATCAGCTTGGCCCAGCCATTGCGATCGTCGGCGGTGGGCTCGTCGAATTCGAGGCCGACTGCGTTCGCGACATCGACCAGACCCTGCTTGACGAACCACGAGACCATACCCGGATTTGCGCCGCAGCAGGAAACGGCTGTCGTGCCGCCCGGCGCTCTCTTCTTTTCCTTGCGCACGGTCTCGCGCAGGGCATAGTTCGTGCGGTCGGCGTTCGACATCGTCTTGTCGAAGTAGAAGCCGAGCCAAGGCTCGACGACGGTATCGATGTAGAGGACACCCAGCTCCCGGCAGAGCTTCATCAGGTCCAGCGAGGAGGTATCGACCGACAGGTTGACGCAGAAGCCCTGGCCTTCGCCTTCGGTGAGCAGCGGGCTGAGCAGCTCGCGATAGTTCTGCTTGGTCACCGCCTGATTGACGAAGCGGATGCCGCGCTGATCGAGCAGTTGCCGATCGGCGTCGTTCGGATCGACGACGATGAAGCGCGACGGGTCGTAGTTGAAGTGACGCTCGATGAGGGGGAGCGTGCCCTTGCCGATCGAGCCGAAGCCGATCATCACGATGGGGCCGGAGATAGAGGCGTGGGTCGGGTAATCGGGATGGGCCATCGCGTAAGGCTCCTCTCATCGCGTCCTGTCGAGCCATGCGGGGGAGACCGCACGGTTTTCTAGCGGCCCGGCTAACGGGTTTTCGTAGAGAAGGGAAGAGTGGAAGGCCGCATTGCAGCTTCGCATTACTGTAAGGGGAAGGGCGTGATGCGTACGAATGCCGTCAGAGGTGCGTCCATCTCTCAACGCAGGCCCAGCTAGGAAGGCGCGTCGTCGAGGCGACGGATTGCTTGAGCTTCCAGTCGCGCAAAGCCCCGCTTACGAGTGCGCATCTCGCTCGCGATTTTCGGCCATGATCCGAGCCATCATCCGGCGTGTGTCGAGGTGGACGAAGAACGAAAGGATCAGCGCTGCGATAGGCATGGTCGTCAGGTAGAAAAGCGTTTCAATCGTCATCTTTATCCAAGCCTTTCAGTGTTCGGCTTCCCGAATCATTTGGTGCAAAACTGACCGCCGTACAAACAACGAGGCCCAGCGCTATCGAACTTGGTGCTGCTTCGGGAGAGGTGCCATAAAGATAAGCGGCGAGAGGCGCCAAGCCGCCGCTCGCGAAGACCGCGATCGCCAGCCCGTCGAATTAAGTGACCTTTGAGTTTCAGCCGCTCTTCATCCGACCAGTCTCACTGGTCAGGTTGCTTCAGTCCATCTTTTCCAGTTCATCGATGAAGCCGGAGATCATCTGGAGACCGCGCGACCAGAATGCCGGGTCCGAGGCGTCGAGGCCGAAGGGCGCCAGAAGCTCCGAATGATGCTTGGTGCCGCCCGCCTTGAGCATCTCGAAATACTTGTCCTGGAAGCCCGTCTGGGCGTTCTCATAGACCGAATAGAGCGAGTTCACGAGACAGTCGCCGAAGGCGTAGGCATAGACGTAGAACGGCGAGTGGATGAAGTGGGGCACGTAGGTCCAATACGTCTCGTAGCCGTCGCCGAGGCGCACGGCAGGTCCGAGACTGCGGCTCTGCACCGACAACCAGATCTCGCCGATCCGTTCGGAGGTGAGCTCGCCCGAGCGCCGTTCCTCGTGAAGGGCGCGCTCGAACTGATAGAACGCGATCTGGCGGACCACCGTGTTGATCATGTCCTCGACCTTCGAGGCGAGAAGCGTCTTGCGCTCTTCCGGGGTCTTCGCCTGCGCGAGAAGCGAACGGAAGGTCAGCATCTCGCCGAAGACGGAGGCGGTCTCAGCAAGCGTCAGCGGAGTTGCAGCCATAAGCGCTCCCTGATCGCCCGCAAGTACCTGATGGACGCCATGGCCAAGCTCGTGCGCAAGGGTCATCACGTCGCGTGGCTTGCCCATATAGTTGAGCAGGACATAGGGGTGGACGCTCGGGACGGTCGGATGGGCGAAGGCGCCCGGCGACTTGCCCGGCCGCAGCGAAGCGTCGATCCAGCTTCTGTCGAAGAATCGCTTGGCGATCTCCGCCATATCCGGCGAGAAGCCCGAATAGGCCGAAAGAACGGTCTCCCGTGCGTCGTTCCAGGAGATGTCGCGGCGCTTGGCATTCGGCAACGGCGCGTTGCGGTCCCAGAAATCGAGCGCGTCGAGCCCCAGCCATTCCGCCTTCATGGCGTAATAGCGATGTGAGATCGACGGATAGGCTTGGGTCACGGCCGTCGTCAGGGCATCGACCACATCCCGCTCCACCCGGTTCGCGAGATGGCGGGAGTCGGCGACATCCTCGAACCCACGCCAGCGGTCGGCAATCTCCTTGTCCTTGGCAAGCGTGTTGGTGATCAGCGTGAAGGTACGCAGGTTGCGGGAGAAGACGTTGGTGAGCGCGGCAGCGGCCTTGCGGCGCTTGTCACGGTCGTCGTCCTGCAGAAGGTTCAAAGTCGACTCGAGGGCGAGATCGTCGCCGTCGACGGTGAAGCGCAGGCTCGTCAGCGTTTCGTCGAAAAGACGGTTCCAGGCTCCTGCGCCGGTGATGCCCTTCTCGTGGAACAGCTCCTCGACCCGGTCTTCGAGTTGGAACGGCTTGTCCTTCCTGAGGTCGACCAGCCACGGGCGGTAATGGGCAAGCTGAGGCTCGGCCTCCATGGCATTGTCCATCACCGCATCCTCGATGCGGTTCAGTTCGAGCGTATAGAAAAGGAGGTTGGTCGAGATATCGGTGACCGTCCCCTGAATGTCGCCGTAGAACTTCGCGCGCACCGGATCGGAGGTATCGCCCGCGTAGATCAGTCCGGCATAGGAGATGATTCGCCCGAGCAGCTCCTCCAGTTTTTCATAATCGCGAACGGACTGCGCAAGGGCGGCGGGGTCGCTCTTTGCAAGCTCGGTCAGCTTGCCCTTCCAGTTCTCCTTGAAAAGTGCCGCGTCCTGCCGGGACCGATTGAGATCGCTCTGAAGCTCGGGCGAGTCCATCGACGGATAGAGATCGTCGAGGCTCCATTCGGGAAGATCCGACGTGCCGACGGATACCGTCTCGGCGGCGGAGCTAACGGACATGGAGAAGCGGTGCGTCATGGGCAGAGCCTGATCGTTTCGTATGAAGTTCGGCGAAAAGCCAAGGCTCTTCGCGCGCGTCGCCCTTAGATAACGGCTCCCATGTTTTTCGCCAGTTCCGAATTTCCTTCAATTCGAGCGAATTTTCTCAGTCAAAGTTTGCCGCGTTTCTTGAGAGGGCCTTCAGGGCCTGCGTGCCAGTTTGGGGCAACCCCGCGCCAGAAGGGGACAGTCAAACAGGGACATCGACAATGGCACGACAGGTTTTGGTGGTCGACGACGATCCCATCCAGCGGCGGCTTCTCGACGCCCAGATCTCGCGCATCGGCCTTCAGCCGATCCATTGCGACGGCGGACGAGCGGCGCTCGACGTTCTCACAGGCCCGAAGGCGCGTGATGTCGCGGTCGTCGTTCTCGATCTCCTCATGCCGGACAAGAGCGGCTCGGAGGTGATGGCGGAGATGCGCAAGCGGCGCATCGAAATCCCCGTCGTCGTGCAGACAGCCAAGGATTCGGTGGAGACCGTCGTTGCGGCGATGCGGTCCGGCGCCTTCGACTTCGTAGTGAAGCCCGTATCACCCGATCGCCTGCGGACAGCGCTCACCAGCGCCCTGCGCATGCTCGATACGCGTCCGAATCCGATGCGTGTTCCCGCCAATCTGCAACAGGCGAATCTGCCGGAACCGATGGCCTCGGTAGTGGCAAGCGCGGCCAAGGCCGCGCGATCTGTCATACCGGTGCTCATCGGCGGAGAAACCGGCGTCGGCAAGGAATGGATCGCCCGGGCCATCCAGAACTGGGGCCCGCGCGAGAACAAGCCCTTCGTCACAGTCAACTGCGGCGCCCTGCCGTCCGATCTCGTCGAAAGCATCCTGTTCGGTCACGCGAAAGGCGCCTTCACCGACGCCGCACGAGAGCATATCGGCAAGTTTCGCGAGGCCGATACGGGTACGCTCTTTCTCGACGAGGTCGGTGAACTCAGCCCCGCGGCCCAGGTCAAGCTGCTGCGCGTGATCCAGGAAGGGCTCGTCGACCCGGTCGGTGCCGACGGGCCGGTCAAGGTGGATGTCCGCATCCTGTCCGCGACCAATCAGTCGCTGATAGCCGCCGTCGCTGAAGGGCGGTTCCGGGAGGATCTCTTTTACCGGCTGAACGCTTTCGAGCTGAATGTTCCGCCGCTTCGGCAGCGGCGCAAGGAGATTCGTAGTCTGGCGCTAGACTTTCTCCAGCGCTTTTCCGAAAGCGAGCCCCAGTCGCCCGCCCGACGGTTTTCGCCGGCCACGCTCGACCTGCTGGAGGGCTTTGACTGGCCCGGGAATATCCGCCAGCTTGAAAACACGGTTCACCGCGCCGTCGTCATGGCGGAACACGAGACCCTTCAACCGGGTGACTTCGGTGCGCTGCTTCTCGCGAACGAGGCCCGACAGGCCACCGACAAGGAAAGCGCGCCCGCCCGTCCTTTGGCGATCGACGCAACGGAAGGTGCGTTGCCGATTCCCGACGGAAACAGCGACCTCCTGCGCGATGGGCGAGGTGAACTGCGAAAGCTCGACGAGATCGAAGCCGACATCATCCGCATCGCTCTCGACCAGTACAACGGACATATGAGCGAGGTCGCGCGAAGGCTGGGAATCGGGCGCTCGACGCTTTACCGCAAGCTGCGCGAGTACAAGATCACCGCGCCTTGAAAGCGGTCTCGTCGATCCTCCTGCTCAAGGCCAATCTTGCGTTTCAAGCAGGACAGATTTTATCGCTTTCCAGCTGAGAATCCGGCTTTTCCGGCCGGTCTCTCGATGGGGCATGTGCGAGTAAATTTTTGCTGCGACGCGAAAAATAAATTCCGCCGCCGCCGGCTGTCATCCGTATTGTCATGATTTCGGGATGTTCGGGATATTTTAACCTTTACCCGACCTTAACTCTTCTCCAATAAAGTCCAAAAATGCGGCCAAGGTGTCATTCTTATGCCGCAGTTCACAGCGAACTGTGTCGCTAAGGATCGCGGCAATCCGCTGACGTAACGGTGTCTTGGGGGATACGAGACACCGGAACGCTCGATCGGAAGGGGATGGGCTTTGAAATTTGCAACCACCGCCGTGCGCGTGCGCCATTGGGCATTCGCCATAATCGCATGCGCCATAGTCTTCGCCGCCTTCGGGCCTGCGACGGCATCCGCAGAGACGCGAACGCTCAAATTCTACAATCTGCACACCAAGGAGCGCGGCAGCTTCGCCTACAAGCGAAACGGTCGCTACGTGCAGAGCGAGGTCAAGAAGATCAACTGGTTCCTGCGCGACTGGCGTCAGGGCAAGGCCACGACTATGGACCCGCAGCTCCTCGATCTTCTCTGGGAAGCGTATCGGCAGGCTGGTGCGCGGGATTACATCAACGTCGTCAGCGGCTATCGCTCCCCAGCCACCAACGGCATGCTGCGCCGGACACGTGGTGGGCAGGCCAAGAAAAGCCAGCACATGGTCGGCCGCGCGCTCGACTTCTTCATTCCGGGTGTGAAGCTCTCAACGCTCCGCGCGATCGGCCTGAAGATGCAGGTCGGTGGCGTCGGCTACTATCCGAAATCCGGGTCGCCCTTCGTCCATTTCGACACCGGTAACGCCCGTCACTGGCCGCGCATGAGCCGCCGCGAACTGGCGTCCGTCTTCCCGAACGGCGGAACCGTCCACGTTCCCTCCGACGGCAAGCCGCTTCCGGGCTATCAGCAGGCACTCGCCTCCTACAAGCAGCGCCGGGCGGCGGGCGATCTTCAGGTCGCGAACGCCTCTTCGTCTTCGGGCGGCGGCAAGACGTTGCTCTCCATGCTCTTCGGCGGAGGTGCCGACGAGGAAGAGGATAACGCCGAAGCCTATCAGGCACCCACCCAGGTTGCCCGCGCACAGCCGCAGCCACAGGCTCCCGTCGTAGCCAGCGTCGTTCCGACATCCAGGCCGAACCGTCCGGCACCTCAGCCAGCAGCCGTCGCCATGCTCGATGCGGGCTTCGACACCAGCCGCGACCGGCGTAATGACCCGTCCGCCGCGGTCAACGGAGAACTCGAAGAGAGCCAGCTCGCCTCTCTCGAACCGAGCAATATCCCGTCGCCGCGTTGGGCACCTTCACGCGCGGTTCCGGCGACCGTCGAGAACGACACGCCGGAACGGGTTGCGCCTTCGCCTGACGCCACCGCCGCAATGATTGCTGCGCTCGAAAACCAAGCAGAGGACGAAAAACGGATAGGCTCGGAACTTGCCTACGCGGTTCCGACACCGAGTGGACGGCCCGCCTTCAACTCCGTCTTGAAGGATCAGGTCGCGGCCGTTGTCCCGAAGGACGCGCCGAAGGCGCCGCCTGCGATGCGCCAGGTTTCTCTGCCGCAGCCCAAAGTTCGCCCGGCACAGCAAGCCGCCGCGCAGGAGTCGAATGCGACTCGACCCGTTGCGGTCGACAACAAGGCTGTGAGCGCCGTGACGGCAGCTTTGGAAAAGAAGTCGCCGATCGCCGACAAGGGCGGATGGCCGCTTCGCTCGCTGCGATCCGGCCCCGACCGCACGAAGAGCCGCGCTCCGCTCGTCAAGATCGAGAGCGAGGAAGACATCAACGCTCGCATCGAAGCTGCGGTCTCTTTTGAATAAATCCGAGACCCCCGATCGGGCTTGAAATCTGAAGGTTCAAAAGAAAAACGGCGTTCCTCCGGGAGCGCCGTTTTTCTTTATGTCGATGTCCCAGATAGAAGCGATGGCCCAGTCGGACTGACCCAGAATGCAATCTCAAGGTCGGGGCGCTTCGCCGACGTCTTTTTCCAGCCGCCCGAGCGCTTCTTCCAAAATATGGACGCGAAGAGCCGATGAGAGATTGACGGTCGCATTCCGCGTCTCGTCGATTTCAGCAACGAGCTCGGCAATGCTCATGGCTTGTTCTTCGGCGAGATTGTTCAACCTTCGCCAGAAGGCTTCTTCAAGGGTGATGGACGTGCGGTGACCACGGATCGACAAAGATCGCTTGACGGTCACGCTGGATCATCCGGCAAATCGGTTTCGTCCCGACCGCAGGTCTTGTCCGTGGAAAGCTTGTGGCCGTCGAGCGCCTTCTCCGCCTTAGTCTTGCGGGCTTCCTCAAGTGATCTGAGGGCGGGCGGTGTTCCGAATTTCACGCGATTGTCTGCTGCCTCAGCCTCGCGGTCATCGCGGGCCTTTGCCTTGCGGGCGCGTCTCAGATTGACGATGTCGCCCATTGCTCAAACCGCATGAGATCAGGTCTTCTTACGGAAGGCGTCGAGCGAAACGACCTGGGCATCCGCGCGTTCCTCATCGCCCTCGTCGTCGTTCGTGCCGTCAACCGCCGATGAGGCCGTGCCGGCCTTCTCGCGCATCGGAAGTGGTGTCGCCGAAAGCGCGCCGCCGGATGGCTTGTCTTCGTCCTGCGCCACCAATTCTTCGGCGTCGTCGGAATTGGCCGCTTCCGCGCCGCGCACGTCGAATTCCAGCTCGAAATTGACCGAGGGATCGTAAAAGCCGCGCACGGCAGAGAATGGTACGAGCAGCTTCTCGGGAATATCGGAGAAGGAGAGCCCGATCTCGAACGAGTTGTCCGTGACGTTCAGATCCCAGTACTGATGCTGAACCACGATCGTCATCAGATCCGGATACTTCTCGCGCAAACGCGAGGAGATGCGCACACCCGGCGCGGATGTGAGAAAGGTGATAAAGAAGTGGTGCTCGCCTGGCAGGCCGGTTTTCGCCACCTCCCCGAGCACTTTCCGAATCACCCCGCGAAGGGCGTCCTGTGCAAGTACGTCGTAGCGGATGAGGTCTTGGCTCATGCCATGGTCCCGGTCTCGAAAGTCGTCCGTGACGCCTTAGCAGGCGCCGAAAGAAAAGTGGAGGCTTCTGTTGCCAGGCGCCTCCGAGCCCCGCCTAGGAGTGCGAACCCCCAGGGCTTGATTCGAAGCTATCGCACCGCTTACGCGGCGAGACGTGCTTCCGCATAGTTGTCGTTTGCAACTATTGATACGGCCCGATAACGGCGGAACCATTCCGAGCAAAAATTCGATCTTTACGCCCTCGTCGATCCTATTTCGCCCCCGCCACGTCTCATCAAGCCCGCCTGGTCGGCGGTCACTCATGAGACGTGGTGGAGGCGCCGGGTACCGCCCCCGGGTCCGAAAGGTTTATTGCATCGAACGTTTATCGCCATAGCCGGAGCAAGTCCGGCACCGGGGAATATAAGAGGGAACCTCCAGCGTGAAAAGGGCAAAAGCCGGCGCTGAATTTTCGACCCTGTTCCGCAAGGAAATTCTTTGGCGCTCACTCCACTCCAAAGCATTGTATGGGCGCTGGAAGAGGGGCGCATGCGGAATACGACGAAAAACTTAAGCTTTACGTAGCGGGCCCTGAGGAAGAGCAGATCGAGTGGTTGGAAAAGCGCTTCGCTCTCATTCTGAGAAAACCCGATACGTCGATGGTTTTCGCCGCCGACAAAAAGGAGGTCCATCGGGCCGTGCGTTGGCTTAGAAGACCTGTTGATCCTTTAAGGACTATACCCACAACTCCGTCGAAAAGACGCTGAAGGAGATAAAACGACGGAACAAGAACCGGCTCGTGGTCTACTATCCCGCTGCGGAAAAGCTCGCAGAATCTCGGAAAATTCGACCAGATCTGACCGCGAATTCCGCCGGCGCCCGTCTGGACTCGCGCGGCCATAGTCGGCAAAACCCTCACGATCGATCGCGGGCGCGTCCCGTTTCGTCTGGACGAGAGTGAGCGTCGCCGTGCGGCAATATCTTGATCTTCTGGCCCGTGTGCTCGACGAGGGCACCGATCGGCCCGATCGAACCGGAACGGGCACCCGTTCGGTCTTCGGCCATCAGATGCGGTTCGACCTCGAAGAGGGGTTTCCGCTGCTGACGACCAAGAAGCTGCACATCCGCTCGATCGTCCACGAGCTTCTCTGGTTCCTGAAGGGGGACACGAACATCGCCTATCTCAAGGCGAACGGCGTTCGCATCTGGGACGAATGGGCCGACGAGAACGGCGATCTCGGTCCGGTCTATGGAGCCCAGTGGCGCTCCTGGCCTGATTACGACGGCGGCACGATCGATCAGATTGCCGGGGTCCTTCACGCGATCAGGAACAATCCGAATTCGCGACGGCTCATCGTCACGGCATGGAATCCCGCCCTCGTCGACGACATGGCGCTGCCGCCGTGTCACTGCCTGTTTCAGTTCTACGTCGCCGGCGGCAAGCTCTCCTGCCAGCTTTACCAACGGTCTGCGGATATCTTTCTCGGCGTGCCGTTCAACATCGCTTCCTATGCGCTGCTGACGCATATGATGGCCCGGGCGTGTGATCTCGCCGTCGGTGATTTCGTCCATACGCTCGGCGATGCGCATCTATATGCCGATCATTTCGAGCAGGCACGGTTGCAGCTGTCACGAACGCCTGGTCCGCTTCCGATACTCAAGCTGAACCCCGAAATCCGCGACCTCTTCAGCTTCACCTTCGAGGATATCGAGATCGAGAACTACGAAGCGCAGCCGCATATCGCGGCGCCGATCGCCGTATGAGCTTTCAATATCGCACCGAACTCGTCGCGGTCGTCGCGGCCGCCAGGAACGGTGTCATCGGTGCCGATGGCGGTATGCCCTGGTCGATCCCGAGCGATCTGAAGCGCTATCGCCAGCTCACCATGGGCAAGCCGATGATCATGGGGCGCAAGACCCTCGAATCGATCGGCAAGGTGCTCGACGGACGCGACTCGATCGTTCTCACGCGCGAAGACAGCTTGCCGGTCGAAGGCGCGATCATTGCAAACGGGCCCGAAGACGCGATGGCGAAGGCGATCCAGTGTGCCATGAACAGGCGCGCCAACGAGATCGCCATCGTGGGCGGTGCTGAGATCTATCGCCTGTTCTGGGACCGTATCGACCGGATCGCCCTGACTGAGGTCGACGCCGAACCGGAAGGCGATGCGGTGTTTCCGCCCATCGATGACGATGAATTCAAGCTTTTGTCAGAAGAAGAATGGATGCGCGGCGATCGGGACTCGGCGGCGACCCGCTTCAAGTCCTACGCGCGAAGACATGTCGTGAATCAAGATTAATGATTTGCAATCAAGTCTATCGGCAAGTCTCCACAAGACGATCGGCCGCTTCCCGGCCGCAATCGTGCCCCGAAGGTCTTCGATCTTCCACCACATCCGACGCGCAAAACGGTCGCGGGCGCGTTGAAAGCAGAATATGCAACTCTTATAAGAACCAACAGACGGTTTAGAGCGAGCGGCGCGTCCAGCCCCTTCGCACTTTTCATCAATTGAAAGGACTTCGATGCCTTGGAGCAATCAGACCGGTAACGGCGGTTGGAAAGGTGGCGGCGGGAGCGGCGGCCCTTGGGGTCAGCGTCCGCAAGGCCCACGCCCTGGCGGCGGCGGTGGCGGCGGCCCGAACAACAGCCCCGATCTTGAAGACATTCTGCGCCGCGGCGGCGACCGGTTGAAGCGGGTGATGCCTGGCGGTGGTGGCGGTACGAGCGGTGGTGCGGCCGCGATCGTGCTTCTCGTTGTCGTCCTCCTTGGCATCGGTTGGCTTTTCAAGGCCGTCTACACGGTCCAGCCTGATGAGGTCGGGGTCGAAATGCTGTTCGGCAAGCCCAAGCAGGAGCTCGCTCAGCCTGGTCTGCATTTCATCATGTGGCCATTCGAGACTGTCGATACCGTTCCGGTGGTGGAGAGCCAGATCACGCTCGGCTCGAGCCAGCGCGGAGAGGACTCCGGTCTGATGCTTTCGGGCGACCAGAACATCGTGGATGTCCAGTTCGCCGTTCTTTATCAGGTCGATAACCCGCAGAATTTCCTCTTCAACGTCCAGGACCCCACCTCCATGGTGCAGCAGGTCTCGGAGAGCGCCATGCGAGAAGTCGTCGGGCGTCGGCCGGTGCAGGATGTCTTCCGCGACGATCGTGCCGGTATTGCCGAAGAGGTCCGCGAGATCACCCAGAGCACGCTGAACGAATACGGGACCGGTATCCGTATCAACGGAATTTCGATCGAGGACGCCGCTCCGCCACCACAGGTCGCCGACGCCTTCGATGAGGTTCAGCGCGCCGAACAGGACGAGGACCGCTTCATCGAAGAGGCAAATCGCTATCGCAACCAGCAGGTCGGTCAGGCTCGCGGAGAGGCGGCTCAGATTCGCGAGGATGCTGCTGCTTACAAGAGCCGTGTTGTTCAGGAGGCCGAGGGTGAGGCCCAGCGTTTCTCCTCGATTCTTGAGGAATATGCCAAGGCGCCGGACGTGACCCGCAAGCGTCTTTTCCTGGAGACCATGGAAGGCGTCCTGCGCGACTCCAACAAGATCATCCTCGAAGGCGATGCCGGCGGCCAGGGCGTCGTTCCCTATCTGCCGCTCAACGAATTGCAGCGCCAGAACGCCAATTCGAACGGCAACGGCCAGAATAACGGCACGAATACTTCGACACCGCGGACAAGTGCGAACAGCCGCTCGGTGTCGGGAGGGCCCAACTGATGAACCGACTTTATGCCTTGATCGCCGTCGTGGCGGTCGTCGTCCTGCTGGTCTGGAATTCGATCTTCATCGTCAACGAGAAGGAGCAGGCGATCGTCCTGCGCTTCGGCGAGATCCAGCGTGTCGCTGAAGAACCGGGCCTTTATTTCAAGCTGCCCTTCGGCTTTGCCGGTGCGGACAACGTCCAGATGCTGCCGGATCGTCTGCTTCGCTTCGATCTCGACGATATTCGCGTCCAGGTCTCCGGCGGCCGCTTCTACGTGGTCGATGCCTTCCTGGTCTACAACATCGCCGATGCGGCGCGCTTCCGGCAGACCGTGTCGGGCTCGATCCCGCAGGCAGAACAGCGGCTGCGGACCCGTCTCGATGCAACGCTGCGCCGCGTCTATGGTCTGCGTGGTTTCGAAGCAGCGCTTTCCAACGAGCGCGGCGAGATGATGCGGCAGGTGCGCGACGAGATCGTCGAGGACGCCGCATCTCTCGGTATCCAGCTCACCGACGTGCGCATTCGGCGTACCGATCTGACCGACGAGGTCTCCGAACAGACCTATGAGCGGATGCAGGCCGAGCGTCTGGCCGAGGCCGAACGTCTGCGGGCGCGTGGTCAGGTTGCTGCCCGCGAGATCCGGGCTGGCTCGGATCGCGAAGTGGTCGAGACGGTTGCCGCGGCGCGTCGCGACGCCGAGATCCTTCAGGGTCAAGGCGATGCCGAACGCAATCGCGTCTTCGGTGAGGCCTACGGTGCTGACCCGGAATTCTTCAACTTCTATCGCTCGATGAGCGCTTACCGTCAGGCTCTAGAAAATTCTGGCACGACGCTGGTGCTTTCGCCGGACTCGGAATTTTTCCGTTACTTCCAGAGCGATAGCGTTCAGGAATCAGGCTCCGGTGATTCAGTCAGCCCGAGCGATCTGCCGGAACTGCCCGAGATTGAGCAGGAGTCGTCGTCGAACGACGACGCTGCTGCCGACGAGGATCAGCAGGCTCAAACGAACCAGCCGGCCTCCGAGCCTGAAGATGCCGCCGGCGGAGAACAGACCGGCGCGGTGTCGATCCCGACTGACAGCACCACGCCGGACGAGGGGTCGACGACGCCCGGCGCCGCCGAGTCAAGCGGTGACGATGCCGCGACTGCTGAGACCGGCGCGTCCGGTTCGGCCAGTGACGAACCGGCGTCCGCGCCCCAGGATAGTGCCGTTCAGTGACGGACTTTCTTACCGCCCTCGGTCTCCTTCTGGTGATCGAGGGCGTCGTCTATGCAGCGTTCCCCTCACTGGTGAAGCGACTCGCAGCCGAGGCATCGCAATCGCCAGAACATTCGCTTCGCATCGGCGGCCTGTGCGCAGCCGTCGTCGGATTCGGCATCGTCTGGCTCCTGCGCCACTAAGCGATTGCCCGCACGCCTTGCGTGACATGCCGCCACGCTTTCTTCGCACATTTGTTTGATTCTACGATTGAACCCGGTGGGAGCACTTCGCCCTACTTGCGCGATAAGGCCTGGGCGTGAAAGCTTGGGTTTGCGGCGCAGGGCGGCGCTCGATGCGCGCCCGAAGCCGATCCGGATGTCCGATGAATAGGGAAGAAGACCCTGCCGATGAATTCTCTCCTGCCGCGCCTCTTTCTCACGACCGCATTCATGGCGTCCTTCGCGGCCTGTCCGTCCTTTGCGCAGACGTCCGACGAAAACCAGGGCGTAGGGCAGAACGGTGCCATCGAACAAGGCATAACGGCACCGGACCCCCAGCCGGATGCGATTCCGGAAATTCCAGAGGCGCCCGCCGAAACACCTCCTGCCGATAGCCCGAACGAACGAGAGAATTCACCGGCGGCAGAGTCTGAGCCGTCTCCTGATCCAGCTCAAGACAATGCGCCGGCCGAAAATGCCGAGCCAGCACTGCCGAGTGATCCGGAGGCCGATGCCGAGGCGGCGGTTCCGGTATTGCCGGCTCCGCCTGTCGGAGAAAACGAGACGCCCGGTTCAGATGCCGAGGATGTCAGCCAGTCGACAGTTACGCCGCCCGCATCCCGTCAGGGTCCGGAATCGGTCTCGGAACTCGCCGAAAGCCTGCTCGATGCCGTGGTGAACATCTCTACAGCGCAGCGCGTCGAGCGGCCCGGTGGCGGCATCCCGCCGCTCGAAGCGCCCGAGGGTTCGCCGCTTCAGGACTTTTTCGACGATCTTCTGCGCGGCGACGACAATCCAAGCGGCCGTAGCGTTCAATCGCTTGGATCAGGCTTCGTCATCGATCCGTCGGGCGTCGTCGTTACCAATAACCACGTCATTCAGGACGCCGACGAGATCACCGTCAATTTCGCCGACGGTTCGCAACTCGAAGCCGAGCTTGTGGGACGAGATCCGAAGACGGATCTCGCGGTTCTCAAGGTCGAGTCGGACGAACCGCTTGCATCCGTTGCATTCGGCGACTCCGAAACGATCAAGATCGGCGATTGGGTGATGGCGATCGGCAATCCGTTCGGCCTCGGAGGCTCGGTGTCGCTCGGCATCGTCTCGGCGCGCGGCCGCAACATCAATGCCGGGCCCTACGACAATTTCATCCAGACCGACGCAGCCATCAACCGGGGCAATTCCGGCGGCCCGCTGTTCGACATGAACGGCAATGTCGTCGGCATCAACACGGCTATCATCTCGCCGACCGGCGGCTCGATCGGCATCGGCTTCTCGATTCCGGCCAATCTCGCGGTCAACGTGGTCAATCAGCTGCGGGAGTTTGGGGAAACCCGGCGCGGCTGGCTCGGCATCCGTCTGTCGGCAGTCACGGACGATATTGCCAGCGGTCTTGGAATTGGCGAGGCACGGGGCGCGGTCGTCGTCGGTACGATCGACGGCGGGCCTTCGATGGACGTTCTCAAGGCCGGCGACGTGATCACTTCGTTCGACGGCAAGGCGGTCGAGTCCTCCCGCGATCTTCCCCGCATCGTGGCGGAAACGCCCGTCGGCAAGGAGGTCGAGGTCGAAATCCTCCGCAAGACGTCTCGGGAAGCCGATGCCGAACCGATGACGGTGACCGTCACACTCGGCCGGCTGGAGGACGGCGAACGGCTGATCGCGGAAGGGCCTGGCGAAGACGATGCAGAGGCTGCCGAGGAGAGCTCGGGGGAACAGGGCGAAGAGGGTGAGGATCAAAGCAATGCCGTCGAGCCGATCCTCGGTCTGACGCTCAGCGAGATTAGCGAGGACGCCCGCTCCGAGTTCGATCTGCCCAATGATGCCGAAGGCGTCCTTATCGAGGATGTTGCCGCAGGTTCAAACGCGGCCGAAAAAGGCATCGAAGCCGGTATGCTCATCCGCGAAGTGGCGCAGGAAAGCGTCTCGTCCGTTGAGGATGTCGAGGAGAAGCTCAGCGAATTGCGCGAGGAAGGTCGCCGGAACGCCCTGATGCTGATCGCCGAACCGAACGGCGATCTGCGCTTCATCGTTCTGCCGCTAGACTGAATGTGCTTCAGCACATTTTCTGGGACTTCAGTTTGCCCATGGTGACGGCAAGGATTTCGTACGCTGCCAACTGAGACCTGCTGGCCAATCCTGACCTGGACCCAGCACGAAACCGGCGTCGAAAGGCGCCGGTTTTTTCGTGCGTCGGCGGCGCGTCGCCTCTATTCTCGGTTTCGAAATTACGAGGAGGAGAAAATCCTATGACGGAAGACGCGCCGGTTCGGATCGTCGACGATCGCAACCTGGAGCTCGGGGAGGGGCCAAGCTACGATCCCCTGACGGACAAGGCCCACTGGTTCGATATCCTCGGCAAGACGCTTTACGAGATGGATTGCGCGAGCGAAGCGGTCACGGCTCATAAGATGCCCCGTATGGCGAGCGAGATCGCCGGTATCGATTCTGAACGCCAACTCGTCGCGATGGAAGACGGTCTTTATTTCCGCGACCGCAAGAGCGGCGACCTAGAACTGCACCGTCCGCTCGAAGCCGATAACCCGGACACGCGGTCGAACGATGGTGGTATCCACCCGGCAGGCGCGCTGTGGATCGGCACGATGAGCAAGCACGGCGCACGGGAGGCCGGCGCGATCTATCATTATCGCGCGGGTGTGGTGACGCGGCTTTATGAGAAGATTTCGATTCCCAACGGCATCTGCTTTTCCGCCGATGGCGCGACCGGCTATTTCTGCGACACCGTCGTCAACCGGCTGATGCGCGTTGCGCTGGACCCGGAGACCGGGCTGCCGGCCGGTGAGCCGGAGGTCTTTTTCGATCAGACCGGCGGGAAGGGCGTTCTCGACGGCGCGTCCGTCGATGAGGACGGTAATCTCTGGATCGCCTGCTGGGGCGGCGGTGGCGTCATCGTCCTTTCGCCGGAGGGCGCGGTAAGCCGCAGTCTCGATGTGCCGACACGTCAGCCGACATGCACTGCATTCATCGGGCGGGAGGCCGATCGCCTTCTCGTCACCACGGCCTGGGAGCACATGGCACCGGAGCGCCGGGCGATCGACAAAGAGGCGGGAATGACGTTCGTCCTTGAGCCCGGCACGCGCGGGCGCCACGCGCCTCCCGTCATGATCGTCTGAATTCGAAGGCTCTCGTGGGTGTTCCAGCAATCGGTCTCGTAGCGCAGCCGTTTTGAAAAATGTCCAGGGGCTTCGTTGGAGGTGAGCGGCATTCAAACCCCCGCCAGCACGATGACCGTGGGCTGACGCGGCAGCGTCGCGGGAGAGATTGTCAGACTGCGTTCCGCGCGCCGTTCCACGGCGAACTCCGGCATCTCGTCCAGAAACCGTTCGATCGGCCCACGAAAGCGGTGCATCGGCAGGACGATGGAGGAGCGCAGCCGGTCGGCGATCTCGCCCATGCCGCGCTGGCTCATGGTAAGGCCGCCATCGACCGGCACCATGAGGATGTCCAGCCGGCCGATCGCCGAGAAATCCTCGTCCGTCAGTTGGTGATGAAGATGGCCGAGATGGCCGATGCAGAGCCCTCCGGTCTCGAATATGAAGATTGAATTCCCGTCGGGTTCCATGCCGCCGAAAGCGCGAATATCCGTCGGCACATTCCGCACATAGACATCGTCTTCGACCAGCCGGTGGCGCGCCGGTCCGCCCGCCGGGTTCCAGCCGGGCAGAACATTCGGGATCGCTGGATCTGGAAAATTGGTGAAATGGCTGCCATGGGCCTTGTTCATGGTGACGATGTCCGGCACGAATTCGCCGGAATAGCCCGAATAGTCGGTTGCGATGGTCACCCCGTTCGGCGTCTCGATGACATAGGTCGAATGTGTGATGTAGGTGATCGTCGTCTCACCGATGGGTGGGCGGCTGTCGAACAGGCCCCGGCTCTGCCCTTCGATCTGGGCAAAGGTCGCGTCGGGCACGAGGCCTGCAATGGCACGGCATTGGCTCGGCGGTTCTTCCAGCGACTGTTGCTCTGCCTCGCTCTGGGCGAACGCATGCGACAGGCCAATGCCCGGTGGGGCCAGAATGGCGAGGATTGCTGTGAGGCGGACGGTGGACGTCTTCATGGCGAGCGCTCGCGAAGGTTCAGCTACGGTCGGAGCGGCGTTCGCCAGGGGCAGGGCGGCCAATGACTGACGGCGCTTCACCAAGCTTGACGAAATCCGAAGCGATTGAAACCTTTGCGCGCTTCAAAGTCGCGTTATTTTCAAACCTATGGAAGGCGCTCCGCGTTCTTCGAAACCTTGGTTCGTAAGGGCCCCGTCGCATGCGGGTCGGCCGATTGCCGCACCCGTATCGGCCATCTGGACAAGATTGGAGCGCGGCATGCCGATCCACCGGATAGCGTATTACTCAACGCCGCAGCCGACGCTGACCAGTGAGGATCTGGAGGCCATTCTCAAGGTCGCGCGGTCGCGAAACGCCGAATTGAAGATTTCCGGCGTCCTGATGCACGTCTTCGGGCAGTTCATCCAGTTGCTGGAGGGGCCGGCCTCGTCGATCGAGACAGTGATGGAGGCGATCGTGCGCGACAAGCGCCATTCCGACATCCATATTTTTCTCAAGCAGTCTGGCTCGACGCGCAGTTTCGAGCGCTGGGCGATGTGGTCGGACTATGTCGGCGGTGATCTGACGGACGATGAAGCGAAGGAGCGTGATGTGCTACAGCAGGCTGCCCTGAAGGCGCTTGCCGAGATGAACAGGGAAGCTGCCATCCGTGATGGTGCGGGGGCGGCTGCGAACGCGACCTCCGCAGGAGATTGAGGTGGTAACATCCAGTGCGGTGATCGAATGGCAGCGCAGCGACGCCGGATTTCTGGAGCGTCGGTATTCGCGTGCTCACGAATGGCGATTCGACGGAGGCGTCGTGGTGCCTGCTTCGAGTTCGCCCGAGATCGTTCCTTCGCCCTATTCCAATCGCGCCAATGTCGATCCAGAGGAGGCGTTTGTAGCGTCTCTCGCGAGCTGTCACATGCTCTGGTTTCTGGAACTGGCTGCACGCGCTGGTGTTCGCGTCGATCGCTATACCGACGAGGCTTCCTGCCTTCTCGAAACTCGGCAGGACAAGACCCAGTGGATCAGCCGCGTGGTGCTGCGCCCGCACACGATCCTCGACGCATCGACGGGCTTTTCGCAGTCTGATCTCGATGCGCTTCACGAGAAAGCGCATCACGCCTGCTTCCTGGCCAATTCGGTGAAATGCGAGATTATAACGGAAGCGACGTTCGAGCTCGCTGGAGACGAATAGTCAATCGATCCGTGTGCCACCGGCCTTCAGCATCTCGCGCCAGCGTTCCCTCATCGCGGCGGACTTGTCCTCTGGTTGCCTGGCATAGGCGAGTTCGTCCTCGCGGATGACGACATAAGGCTGCTTGGACGATACCCAGATATGGCCTGCCGGGATGAGCCAGGAAGTATCGTCCAGCGTTCCCGCCTTGATGTTGAGGCGGCCCGGGTCGTTCTCGGATCGGTGCTGGATGCGAACACCGCACTCAGGGCAGAAATCGCCGAACCGTTTCGTGCCACTTTCCGACATCCGTGAGATCGTCTTCAACTCGCCCGATACGGTCACCTTCGCGGGATCGCATCGAAGGCTCATGCCGAAAGCGCTCGACGTGTGACGTTGGCATTCCGTGCAGTGACACAGGTAGAAAGCCTGCGGAACGGCGTTGATCTCGTAGCGCACCGCGCCGCAGGAGCAGCCGCCTGTCAGCGGCAGATTGGGCATGGTCACAGGCTTTATCGGGTTTGCCAACAGGCTGTCCTCTTCGTCATTTAGCGAGACGCCACACCGCCGGGTTATGGACGTGCCGCTTCAGATTTTTTATATGACGGGCACTTTCAGACATTCCAGCCTTATGACGGGGTCCCGATGGCCGGCCATTCACAGTTCAAGAACATCATGCACCGCAAGGGCCGGCAGGATGCCGTCCGCTCCAAGATGTTCTCCAAGCTCGCACGCGAGATCACCGTTGCGGCAAAGTCCGGCCTACCCGACCCCGATATGAATCCGCGCTTGCGCCTTGCCGTGAACAACGCCAAGGCCCAGTCCATGCCAAAGGACAATATCGAGCGGGCGATCAAGAAGGCCTCCGGCGGAGACTCGGAAAACTACGAAGAGGTTCGCTACGAGGGCTACGGTCCGGCTGGCGTCGCCGTCATCGTCGAGGCGCTGACGGACAACCGCAATCGCACCGCCTCGAACGTCCGCTCTTATTTCACCAAGTCCGGCGGTTCGCTCGGTGAGACCGGTTCGGTCGCCTTCATGTTCGATCATGTCGGCGAAATCGTCTATCCGGCCTCGGTCGGCGAGCCGGATGCCGTGCTCGAAGCAGCGATCCTGGCCGGTGGCGACGATGTAATCTCCGACGAGGAGAACCACGTCATCATCACGGCCTTCGAGGACATCAACGACGTCTCGAAAGCGCTGGAAGAGTCTCTTGGTGAAGCGATGAGCGTCAAGGCGATCTGGCGCCCGCAGACCAACGCGCCGGTCGATGAGGAAAAGGCCCAGAGCGTGATGCGCCTCATCGACAATCTCGACGACGACGACGACGTTCAGAACGTATACGCCAATTACGAGGTCGATGACGAGACCATGGCAAAGCTCTCGGCGGCTTGAGGGGGATTGTTCTATCCCGTGTGCACATGCCGGGGGTCAGGTGATCCCGGCATGCTTGCCTAGCAGATATCGGTGGCTACCAATTGGTGGGTTTGTCCGCGACGCCCGACCCCCGATAAATATCGGACAGGGATAATTCGCAGCCGATTTCCGGAAGCGCGATCATCGCGTCCAGTGTTTCGACGATCTCCGATCGCCATTCCGCCCCACCGCGCCGCCAGACGATGACTTCTGCGCTTTGCGAAGCCACGAGAAGAACCACTTGGATGTGCTCGTTGGTCTTGTATTCCTCGACCTTTCGGAACCGGTCGAAGTTCATGGTCGAAGGCGAGAGCACCTCAACGATGACGCGAGGTTCCTCGGTCTGCATGGACTCGTCTGAACCCGACGTGCAGTCAATCGTCACATCCGGTCTGCGCACATTGCCATTCGGATTGAGGACCGTCATGTCCGCCGTGTGCGGCTCACAGGGCCCGCCGACCAGTTTGTTTCCGAGGACCCTCAGAATGTTGACAGTGATCGTGTCGTGCCGTCGCGAGGCACCCGTCATCGCCTTGGGCGCGAGAACTGCTATCCCGTCGACCAGTTCATAGTTGCGGTCCTGCTCGCGCTGCCATTCGAAGAATTCGTCCGGCGTCATCCGATGAGGTGTATCGCGCGCTTCGCTCATGTACGTCTCCGGTTTCACTTCCAAGGATATCGCGGTTTTAGGGTCCGCGCCATTGGTGAGCCGAACAGTCGGCGAGATGGACAAACTCATCGAAAAATCAGCTCCTGCAAGCGGTTAACCATTCCTTTCAACGGTTGATTCATTGCGACATGTCATCTTCGGCGGATGTTGTTTTTTCGTTCGAGGAGCGCCGCTATGCGCATCCCAGTCAAGACCTCCGCCGCGCTGCTGACGCTTCTTGTCATGTCGGGTTGCGCGTCCTTCGCGCCGCGCATGAGTGCGCAGGAGTGCATGGCGCGGGCGATGTACTTCGAGTCCAACCGGTCGAGTGAGGAGGGCATGGTGGCGGTCGGAACCGTCGTCATGAACCGTGTCGAATCGCGCGAATTTCCGGACACCGTCTGCGGTGTCGTCGGCCAGAAAAACCAGTTTGCACCGGGTGTTCTCACGAAGCGGATGGAAAAAGGGCGCGATCTCGCCTTTGCGACCGCCGATAAGGTTCTGAACGGCACGCGCCATGGCTGGGTCGGAGAACGCGCGATGTTCTTCCACACCGCCGGCTACAGCTTCCCGTATCGGAACATGCACTATGTGGCGATACTCGGCGGCAACTCGTTCTACGAGAAACGCCGGGATGCCTGGATGACGCAGGACATGGTGGCCGAGCGCCAGCGCGAAGCGCGCAACCGATCACAGGATGGGTTCTTCAGCTTCCTCGACCCGTTCGACCTCTTCTGATCCGCTGGCACGTTCGCGCACGGCGGGGATGATCTCCTCGCCGAGTAGCCTGTGCAGGTCACGCACATAGCCCGAACCGCCCGACGGGCGGGTCTCGTCGGAGGTTATTGCGACGGTCAGGTCGAGTTCCGGCACGACATAGATCATCTGTCCGCCATAGCCCCAGCCATAGGCGACTTCTTCACCGCCGAAATCGTCGATGAACCAGCCATAGCCATAGCGGCCATCGTGCCAGCGAGAGGTCGTTCTTGCAGTCCAGGAGGTTTCGATCCAGCCTTGCGGGATCACCTGTTCGCCATCCGCGGTTAGGCCTTCATTGCGATAGAGTTCGCCGAAGGCGAGCAACGATCTTGGCGTCATCGCCATCTGGTTGCCGCCGAGATAGATCCCCTGCGGATCCCGTTCCCAACTGGTGATCTGAACGCCTGCCGGCCCGAGCCAGTCATTGGCGAGATCGAGCGTCGATCGGCCGCTCTCGCGTGTCAGGATTGCTGAAAGGAGATGGGTCGAGCCGGTGGAATAGAGCATCCGGCCGCCCGGATCGGTTTCGAATGGTCGCGAAAGGGCATTTTTCACCCAGTCCCGGCTTGCGATCCATTCGCCGTAATTACCGCCGGAAGTTCGTTCCAGCCCCGCCTGCATAGACAACAGGTTGCCGATCGTGATGTCGAAGATGCGCGGATCGGGATTGGTCGGCAGCTTGTCTTCCAGAAGCGGCGCGATCGGCTGATCCGGCCCTTCGAGAATACCTTTCTCGATCGCGATGCCGACAAGTGCCGAGATGATCGATTTTGAGGCGGATTTGATATTCTCCGGTCGATCCGGCGAATGGCCGGAGAAGCCTTCCGCAACCAAAGTCTCGCCGTCGACGGCGATGAGGAGCGTTTCGATCGTCTCGAAGCTTTCGGCCCGTTCTATGGCCGGTTCGAAGTCGGGGCCTTGGGGCGTTCCGGTTTGCGCGTAGGCAGACGAAACGAGCGCCAGTCCAAGAAACGATGCTGCGGACAGGGTGATAATGTGTTGGATGCGGCTTGCCATCCCAGGATAATGGGGATCAGCAAAGATCGATGAAAGATGATCACTGCTCAATGACGCAGACCTGATCGACAGCGCCGCTGAAACGCGACAGTCGAATGAACATGAAAAGCGCCGCAATGTTTCCCGGAAACATGCGGCGCTGGATTATGTCCGTGCTTGCAGGCAAGATCAGGGTAGAATTGCCTGAATCTGAGAAAGCTCGAACGGCTTTTTCACGTGCGGCACCCTGCTATACTGTGCTGGCAGCCTGTCGACCGCGCTCGATACGAAACAGAACGGCACGTCCGCACGCGCAAGTTTGCGAGCGATTGGCAGCGATGTTTCATGATCGCCTTCGAGACGCACGTCCAGAAGTGCGAAATCCACGTCGCCTTCGCCAAGATATTCTTCAGCCTCGGCCACTGTGTGGGCGAGACACACTTCAGCGCCGCATTTTTCGCGAACTGTATCCTCGAGATCGAGGGCGATCAGAGGCTCATCTTCCAAGATCAGAATACGCATCTGTCCGGCTCCCTTCATTTCAAGGTCAATGGTTGGTTGGCGAACAAGTTGCGTTTCATTCGGAATATTTTTAGCGAATGTCGAAAAACAACGTTTGCACTACCGGATAAAAGTCGATCATAGGCCGGCACAATTTGGTCGCAATCTGCCAGCCGAATGTCTTTTCCATTTCAGCAATTTGCCTGGATAGGCCTTGGTGAGGCCGCATGATTGTCAAGCTTATGACGCTGCGTAATATCGACCTGAAAGCCGAGCCTTGTCCGCTCGCTCGATGGCCTGGGCTGCGCCGGTAAAACGAAGGCCGATTTCGTCACGCACCTTCCACACGACCGCCGCGGGACGCAGAGTGTCTTCGCCTTCGTCGTAAAAATACAATGTCGCGGGGACCTGTCCGTTCCCGAAGCGGCGAACGCGTGCGCCACTGTCGGAAAGATCGATCGCCGATCCGTCTTCCAAGAAGCGCTTGCCGCGGGTCACGAGCTTGATCGGCCGCAGCCGCGTGCGGCGTCGTCGCTGAATTCTCCTCTCGATTGTGGGCCGAACGGGTGACGGTACTGGCATGCCGTCGAGCCTAAGCCAGGCATGGTGAAACAAGCGTTAAGCGCGCCGAGTCACCCAGGCAGAATCACAAAGCTTGCGGGAACCTTTCCTTAAAGCAAGCCGTGGCATTGTCCGTCTCACGGCGATACCGGGGCGTTCTTCCGGGATTGCTGGAATGCGGCAACGAAAGTCCCGAGTAACCCATGAGTACGACAGATCGCGCGTTTTTTGCGAATGCCGACCAGAATGCCCCCGCCAAGCGTATCGACGAGAGCGGATCGGACCGAGTAGTCCGGATCATTTCCCTCAGCGTCTTTTCGTTTTCGGTTGCCTTCTTCTCGATCGTTTCGACGATTTCCTACATCGATCCCGATTTCTTCGAGCGTATGCTGATCGCTGATATCGAGAGAGTGTCGCTCGATCCCATGATGGTCGGATCGACGTCGAAGTCGACTGACGACATTCAGGTCGATGCGATGCCGGCCCAGCGTGTGGTGCGCCGGCACGAACTTCAGCCGCAGGATTTCGCCATCGTCATGGTTTTCGGTGAGGAGGCGCATCTTGCCTCGCCCGGCGAACTTTGGCGGGTCAAGCCCGGCATGATCGTACCGGGCCTCGGCAAGGTTCTCTCCATCGAGGAGACCGAGAACGGCGGCACGATCAAGACCGAAAAAGCGGTGCTGACGGGTATGCCCCGGTAGTCACGCTCCGGTCGACGGGCATCCCGGAGCGATGCCCGTCTGCGCCGTCATTTCTTTTCCAGAAGGACCTGACCTTCCTTGCGTAGGCGGCCTTTGAGTTTCTCGGCGATCGAGGCGAGTATCATCGGCAGATCGACTTCGACGTGAACATGCTCGTCGAGAATTTCGAGCCGTCCGGTCACCGACTGGCCCATGACACGCGCCCGAAAGTCGAGATGGTCGCCGGTCCAGGTGTCCTCGAACTTCACCATCCCGCCCATCATGTCCTGGCGTAGCTTGGCAAAGCCCTCGTCGATCCGCTGACGGGCGCCCGCGCGCCCGAGCTTGTGCGGGATGTCGACCTTGATCGTTTCGGCCATCAATCTCTCCGTTGAATGTCTTTGCAGCAGATATGGCGATTGCGGAGCTCTGCCGCAATCGAAGTGCCGATCCCGGACAAACGAAAGCCGGCCCTGAAGGACCGGCTCGCATGTTCTCTGATTGTCGGATCGACGGGATCAGGCGTTCGCTGCTGAACGGTCGCCGGACCGACGGCTGCGCCGCGGCTTGCCGGAGGGGCGTTGCGACGACCGGTTGGCATTGTCGCCCCCACCAGCGTTCTGGCGCTTGGCACCGGCACCCGGCCGACCACCATTGCCGTTCTTGCCGCGGTTGCGAGGACGGCCGTTGTGCGGCGGCCGGTTGCGCGGTCCACGGCTCTTGCCGTCGTCCCCATCGGCTTCGCCGGCTGGAACATTCACGGCGTATTCCGTCGCCTGCGGCGTCAGGTCTATGCCGGTCAGCTTGACGATCTGCTTGAGCTTCGCCCGCTCGCTTGGATCGACGAGCGCGATCGCCTGACCGGAACGTCCGGCACGCGCTGTGCGGCCGATGCGGTGGACGTAGCTTTCGGGTTCTTCCGGCAGATCGAAGTTCACCACATGGCTGATATCATCCACGTGGATGCCGCGGGCGACGATATCGGTCGCGACGAGCACATCGATCTCACCATCCTGAAAGGCGCCAAGCGCCTTCTGGCGGGCCGACTGGCTCTTGTTGCCGTGGATCGCGAGCGCCTGGATGCCGGCCTTTTCGAGATCCGAGGTCAGGCGGTTCGCGCCATGCTTGGTGCGCGTGAAGACCACGATCCGGCCGGTCTCGTTCTTGGAGACGAAATCGATCAGCCAGTGCTTCTTGGCCTTTTGCGGTACGGAGAAGACGCTCTGGGCGATCTTTTCCACCGTGACCACTTCCGGCGTCACCGACACCTTCTGAGGATTGGTCAGGATCTTCTTGGAAAGGTCCTCGATGGGCCTCGGCATGGTCGCGGAAAACAGCATGGACTGCCGTTCGGCGGGACATTTACCGACGATCTTCATCACGTCGCGAACGAAGCCCATGTCGAGCATCCGATCGGCTTCGTCGAGGATCAGGTGCCGTGTCTCACGGAGATCGATCGCCCGTTGCTCCATCAGATCGAGGAGGCGGCCCGGCGTTGCGATAAGAATGTCGACACCGCGGGCCAACGCCTGAATCTGCGGACGCGCAGAGACGCCGCCGAATATAACGCTATGCGAAATCGGCGTACCTTCGGAAAGATCGGCGATGGTTTCAGCGATCTGGACCGCCAGCTCGCGGGTCGGCGAGAGGATGAGGGCCTTGGCCGTGCGGGTCGTCGGTTTGCCGCCAGCCGTCATCAGATGATGCAGAACGGGCAGGGCGAACGCGGCGGTCTTGCCGGTGCCGGTCTGGGCAATGCCCAGCATGTCCCGCCCGTTCAAAGCGTGCGGGATCGCCCGCTCCTGAATCGGAGTCGGGTTTGTGAGTTCAAGGCGCGCCAAAGCGCGCGTCAGGGGCTCGGCGAGGCCGAACCCGTCAAATGTCATAGAGGTCAATGAGATGCCTTGAAGTGGTGCGGCCATATGATCAGGCCGCTATAAGCCCGGTCCGCCTTCGCGCAGAGAAGGGAAACGGAGGGCCGTGCCGAAAGCTTTGAGCCGCCTTTATGGGACGATGCAGACTTCCGAGGCGCGAGCCGATCTTGTCGAACTTTGAGTTCGGGCTTCGGCGGGCGCTGCGCTTTCACGGCGCGATGACGCTCATATCGGCGTTTCGCGCCTCGCGGTCAAGCCCGCCTCTCTTATTGTGTTTCCGAAGACTGCCAGGTGAAGTGGTCGGCGATCGAGCCGAAGACGCGGGAAAAGAAGCCTGACCGTTCCACGGCTTCAGCAGCCTGAAGCGGGATTTCGCGGATCGTCTCGTCGCCGCGCTTGATCTGAAGCCAGCCGAGCCTCTGACCCTCTGCAACCGGCGCTTCGACCGGGCCGTTGTCGACCACCACGCGTTCGGCATCGCTGAGACTTCCTGTCGGCACCAGAAGGGAGACCCGCTCCGGGGAGCGCAGTGCGACCTCTTCGAGTTCTCCGCCGCGGACGGGGACCGTCGCGACCGTCTCGCCTTCCTCAGCAAGCGTAACCTCTTCGAAGTCCTGAAGGCCGAACTCCATCATCCGCCGCGACTCGCGGGCTCGTTCGTTGGCCGAGCCCATCCGCGAGAGCGCAAAGACGATCCGCCTACCGTCGGCTTCCGCCGATGCGACGAGACCGTAGCCGGCGGCCTGGGTATGGCCGGTCTTGAGACCATCGGCGCCGAAGTCGAGAAGCGGGTTTCGGTTGTTCTGTGTGATGCCGTTGTATTCGAAGGAATCCTCGGAGAAGGTCGGATATTCCTCGGGATATTCGCGGATCAGATGCTCGGCGAGCGTGACGAGGTCGCGCATCGTGACATGGCTGTCGGGATGGGGCAGGCCGGAGGAATTGCCGAAGCGCGAATGGATAAGACCGATCTCCTTGGCCCGCTGGTTCATCTGCTCGGCAAAGGCATCGACGGAGCCTGCCATGCCTTCCGCGATCACGATCGTCGCATCGTTGCCGGACTGGATGATGATGCCCTTGATCAGATCTTCGACACTCACCTCACCGCCCAGCGGCAGGAACATGGTGGAGCCGCCGGAATTCGCCCCGCCCGTGCGCCATGCGTTCTCTGAGACCTCGAAGGTCTGATCGCGGGTGATCGTCCCTTTTTCGAGCTCGTTGAAAACGACGGCGATGGTCATCAGCTTGGCGAGCGAGGCCGGTTCGATCTCCAGATCGGCGTTCTTCTCGAACAGGACCCGTCCGGTCGAGAAGTCCTTCATGAAGGCGGTCGGCGCCGAGGTTTCGAACGCGGCCGCCAGGTGCGGCGCGGCAAGGAGAAACGAAACGGCGCAGAGGACCAGCCAGAACCGGCGCGCATATGGGATCATTCTCGGTGCCTCAATTCATTCAATCCGGCCGTTGGCGCAAACGGATAAACTGCCGTTCCGGCTTCCTGCCGACGTCAGGTAAGAGCCCCGTCGGCAGAATAAATCCTTTTCGTTCAATCGCGAAACGTCAGAAGGCGCTCGCTGACATTCTGAGGCACTTGCTTGAAGACGTGTGGCCTATTCGCCCCGGTCGAGCCGGGTCACCGTCCAGCCCTTCTCGCGCAGACCGTTCACGATGCCCGTCTCGCCGATAAGGTGCAGCGAGCCGACGGCGATGAAGCTGTTACCGTCTTCGAGCATGGGGATCATCCGCTCCGTCATCAGAAGGTTGCGCTTGTCCAGAATGGCGTCTTCGAAGGCGGCGAAGGCCGCATTGCCACCGACTAAGGACTCGGCATCCGGAAACAGCGCCTGGAGCGTCGGCATGATGGCGCCGACCTCTTCGTCCTCGTAGAGGCCCACCATCGTTTCCATCATGTCGTTGACGGCGTCGATATATTCCATCGCCGCAACCAGCTGCACGATCTGTGTATCGAGCGGCATGGAGGCCAGAACGGAGAGCTGCTCCTCGACCGTTTCGAGACCAAGCACCTCCTGGCCATTGGCCATGGCGCGCTTTGCAATACTCGGGTCGAGCGCCGCCGCCGGGTCTTCCTGAGGCAGTGCGGCGCAATCGGGCATCGACATGCTGACGCTGATGAACCAAGGCTGCATCTTGTTCATCGTCGAAATCGGAATGGATCGCTTCGCAAGAGCCTCCGAGACGGTCTCGTAGTCGTCTTCCGAGAGGATGGTCTTGAGCGTCTTGTCCTCCGGAAGCATCATGATGTCCGACATCGAGAACATGATTCCCGCCATCGCCGTCGGATCGGCGATCTCCGCAAGTTCCAGAACGGTCCGGTCGGCGTTGTCCACAGCCTCCGCGACATTCTCTGGAAGCGCGACGACGCGCGGATCGGGCAGATGGATCGTGCCGAGAAGATGAGAGGGCTCGACACCCTCCTTCTCGATTTTCCAGAACAGGCCTTCGCCGGCGATCGTTTGGTCCGTCCTTTCGGCGATCCTCTCTTTCTGCTCCGACGAAAGCGTCGTCCTCAAATCCTTTCCGCAGGAGGCGAGCGTCGTTTCGGGCGGAAAGTCCTGATCCTGGGCGGCCGCCGGCCCGATAAGAGCGCCGAGCAGCATGAGAGCGATGATGACGAGGGGCAGGCTCAGGGCTATGCCATAGAGCCTGTCGCAGATGGCATCGGCTTTGGCGATGAGCGCATTGCGCATTTCAATCTCGCTTCTGTCGCGATTTTCGTGGTCGTCTTCGCGTTCTAGGCCAAAGGTTTAAAGCTTTGTTTGACCGATCCATGGCGCTGGCGGAGACCGCCAGACACGCGCGGACATCCTTTCGAAAAGGTTGAGGTTTCGCGCGTGTGAACTTGGCGAACGCACCGTCATCAGAAGCTTTGCGGTCGGCGCAAGCTGGCGCGAACCTCGTGCCGAACCGGAGCTTACGAAAGTTTCACCCGCTCGAAAACGCGCAGTAATCTTGCCGCTGGCATGTTGCGAGGCATCGACGGGGATTGCGCAACGCAGCCCCGCCACGGATTTCGAACACGATCATTGGAGTTCCGATGCGCACCGAGACACCCTCCCAGCCCAAGCGCAACAAGTTTCTTGCAGCCATTCTCGCGGCCGGCGTTGCCGGTGGCGCCCTGTCCGCCGGCGTTCTGTCGAACACCCCCGCCGTCTATGCCGAACCGGTCAAGGTCGAGGCCCCGCAGCAGAGCTTCGGTTTCGCCGACGTCGTATCGAAGGTCTCTCCGGCTGTCGTTTCGGTGCGGGTGACCCAGTCTGCCGAGCCGGCTGCCGATTTCGGCGGCATGGCGAGCCCCTTTGACAATCTTCCAGAAGATCATCCGCTGCGCCGCTTCTTCGGTGCGCCGGATGGCAACCAGATGCCGCGTGGCCTCGACCCGCGTTCGCGCCGGGATCGTCCTTCTATCGGCCAGGGATCGGGCTTCTTCATCTCCGAAGACGGCTATGTCGTGACGAACAACCACGTGGTCGACAACGGCGCGAACTACACGGTCGTGATGGACGATGGGTCGGAATACGACGCCAAGCTGATAGGCACCGACGAGCGCACCGACCTTGCCCTCCTTAAGGTCGATGCGAAGAACACCAAGTTCACCTATGTCGAGTTCGGCGATGACAACGCGGTGCGTGTCGGCGACTGGGTGGTCGCGGTCGGTAACCCGTTCGGTCTCGGCGGTTCGGTTACGGCCGGCATCATCTCGGCGCGCGGCCGCGACATCGGCGCGGGTCCCTATGACGACTTCCTCCAGATCGACGCGGCGGTGAACCGCGGCAACTCCGGCGGCCCGGCCTTCGGCCTCGACGGCAAGGTCATCGGCGTCAACACCGCGATCTTCTCTCCATCCGGCGGCAATGTCGGCATCGCCTTCGCGATTCCGGCGAGCGTTGCGAAGGACGTCGTCCGCTCGTTGCGTGAGAACGGCTCGGTCGAGCGTGGCTGGCTCGGCGTCCAGATCGGTGAGGTCTCCGACGATATCGCCGAGGCTCTCGGACTTTCGGATGCGCAAGGCGCGATCGTCACCCTGCCCGATAACGAAACGCCGGCCTCCAAGGCTGGTATCGAGACCGGCGACGTCATCACCGGCGTCAACGGCGAGACTGTCGAAAGCCCGCGTGAACTCGCGCGGATGATCGCGAACTACAGCCCCGGTGCCGATGTCGAGATCACCGTCTTCCGGGACGGCAGCAGCGAAACGATCGATGTCACGCTCGGCAACCTGAACTCGCTCGACGAGGCTGCTTCGCTCGACGCTCCGCGCGGACAGGGCTCTCCGGTCGATCCGTCCTCGCTCTCGGGCTACGGCATGACTGTGACCCCGTCTGAAGATGGTGAGGGCGTCGTCGTCACCGATGTCGATCCGGATTCCTCTGCCGCCGAGAAGGGCTTCGAGCCCGGCGATACGATCGTCGCTGTCAACGGCTCGGACGTAACGTCCCAGAGTGAGGTAAGTGCGGCGATCGAGGCGGCTTCGAAGAACGGCCGCCGCGCCGCGCTGTTCCAGCTGCGCAACGCCGACGGTCAGAACCGCTTCGTTGCACTTCCGATCGAGAAGAGCTGAGGCACACCAAGATAGCGAGCGGGCCCGCGGGCTCCTCGCACTTATCGCGCTTCGTCCTCTCCGCGCGAACAGCGAACGCCAGGCAGAACTGGCGTTCGCATCTCATTTCGGTTCGACCGCCACATCCCCACAGGCTCGGCGCGGCCTGCGACGCTCGAACCGTTAGCGCTTCGAAGGGGCTTGGAGACTGCGTATCTTGTCTTCCGTTTTCGAAGCGCGGGCGGCGGCGCGTGACGCCTCCAGGATTTGCGTAGCCGCGCCGCCGCCACCCCTGACATCCGAAAGACGAACCGGAAGGAACTCTGGTCGATCCGGGGTTGGAAAAAGCATGTATGGACATCATCCTATAGGGAACCCGAAGGAAGCGCTTCGCGAAGGCATGAAACCGACGGTTTCCGACCCGCGAGAATCAGGACGAAGCGACGGCGCAATGCGCATTTTGATCATTGAAGACGACCGTGAGACCGCCTCCTACCTGACGAAGGCACTGAAGGAGGCCGGCCATGTCGCCGATCATGCCGGTGACGGCGAGACCGGCCTCAACATGGCCGAGGGGCGCGATTACGATCTTCTCATCGTCGATCGGATGCTGCCGAAGCGCGACGGCCTTTCCGTTATCGCCGATCTAAGGAAGAGCGGCACGCACACGCCGGCGCTGATCCTCTCCGCGCTCGGTCAGGTCGACGACCGCGTCGAAGGCCTGAAGGCCGGCGGCGACGACTATCTGACCAAGCCCTATGCGATGTCCGAGCTTCTCGCGCGCGCCGAGGTTCTCGGCCGGCGCCGGGCGACCGGCGAGGTCGAGACCAGCTATCAGGTCGGCGATCTGGAACTCGATCGCCTGTCCCACGAAGTGCGCCGCGCCGGAAAGCCGATCATCCTCCAGCCGCGCGAATTCCGCTTGCTCGAATATCTCATGAAGCATGCCGGTCAGGTCGTCACGCGGACGATGCTTCTTGAAAACGTCTGGGACTATCACTTCGACCCGCAGACCAATGTGATCGACGTTCACATCTCGCGCCTGCGCTCGAAGATCGAACGCGAGTTCGACGGGCCGCTTCTGCACACCGTCCGCGGCTCCGGCTATATCATGCGCGCCGGCGGCTGACGGCATCGTGCGCCGCCTCAAGGCCCTTTTAAAGATGACGGCGGTGCGTCTCTCCGCCGTCTATTTCCTCATCTTCGCCTTCGGCGCCGCCGGCCTCGTCTTCTACGTCACCAACACTGCCAGCGACATCATAGAGACCCAGGCCCGCAGCGGCATCGAGGAGGAGAAGGCGGAACTCGCCCAGATCTACCGGGTGACCGGCATTGTCGGCCTCGTTAGGTCGATCGATCGGCGCGCGCGCCAGCCGGGTGCGGGCCTTTACCTCGCGACCGATGCGACTGGCCGGATCATCGCCGGCAATGTGGAAAGCATCCAGGCGGGCGTGCTCGACGAAGCCGGTTCGACACCCGATGCCTTCGGCTATTCGCGCTATGGCGAGACCGGCGTGTACCACAAGGCGATCGCCGACGTCGTCTCGCTGCCGAACGGCATGCGGGTCCTTGTCGGCCGCGACCAGAGCGACGCACTTCGTTTCAGGGAGGTCGTTCGGTCCGCGCTCATCCTCGCGCTCGCGGCAATGGGCGCGCTGGCGCTGATCGCCTGGTTCATCATCGGCCGCCGGGCGCTTCGCCGCCTCGACCGCATGTCGGCAGCGTCGAGCCGCATTCTTGCCGGCGATCTTGGCGAACGGCTTCCGGTTCTCGGCGCCGGCGACGAATTCGATCGGCTATCGGAGAACCTCAACACGCTGCTTGCCCGTATCGCGCTTCTTCAGGAAGGCTTGAAGCAGGTCTCCGACAACATCGCGCACGATCTGAAGACACCGCTTGCGCGCCTGCGGTCAAAGGCGGAAGCGGCGCAGGCCGCCGCGAAATCCGATGAAACGAAGGACAATCTCGACAGCATCATCGGCGACGCCGACCAGATGATCCGCACCTTCGATGCGCTTCTTATGATTTCGCGGGTGGAGGCGGGCTCCCATCCGATCCAGAAGGCGAAGGTCGATCTCAACGCTATCGCAGGCGATGTGACCGAGCTCTACGAACCGCTCGCGGAAGAGGCGGGTGCGGAGCTGCATTTCAAGTCCGAAGGACCGGTCGAGATCGAGGCGAGCCGGGAGCTTGTCGCGCAGGGTATCTCCAATCTTGTCGACAACGCGCTCAAATACGGTCGCTCGCTGGACGGTACGACGAAGGTGACGATCGCAATTGAGGAAACCTCGCACGCCGCTCGCATCTGCGTCTCAGATAACGGCGCCGGCATCCCGGAGGACAAGCGCGCCCGCGTCCTTGAGCGTTTTTACCGGCTCGACGAAAGCCGGACGATGCCGGGCTCCGGTCTCGGTCTTTCCCTCGTTCAGGCGATTGCGGGCGTCCATGGCGGGCGTCTGAGGCTTGAGGATGCGGCGCCGGGTCTTAAAGTCGTTCTGGAACTGCCAAAACAGGCCAAGGACGGCGCGGGACATGACGACAGCGACACCTGACAGCCCGGACGTGAAGTCGCTGAAGATCGGCGGTGACCGTTGCCCGCGAATTCTTAGGCCCGCAGATGGCGACCGCGACTGGCTGGCGGAACTCGGTGAAGCAGCCAATAACGCCGGGCTCGGGTATCTGGCGGAATTCTGCGCATCCGGCTCCGACGACGCCGAGCGGCTGCACGCCGTGATGGCCCTCTCGCCCTATCTTCGCGCCTCGATCCTCTGGCGTCCGGCGATCCTCGACCGCCTGATGACCGAAGAAGCGGGCTCCAGCTTTGACGCCCTGATCGCCGACCTCGACGCGCTTCCCGAGCCCGACATGGGAGAGAGCGCCATCATGAAGCGGCTGCGCGAGATCAAGCGCGAGGCCGCTCTGCTTCTGGCTCTTTGCGATCTCTTCGGTGCCTCATCTCCCGCCGAGACCACCGAGGCGCTTTCGAAACTTGCGGAGGGTTCGATCCGCGCGGCTCTGCGCTTCTGCCTGCGCGAGGCGCACAAGGGGGGCAAGCTCAGGCTGCCGAACCCGGAACAGCCCGAAGACGGATCGAGCGTTTTCATCCTGGCCATGGGAAAGCTCGGAGCGCGCGAGCTCAACTATTCGAGTGATATCGATCTCATAGTCTTCTTCGACGACGACCTCGAAATTGCAGCCGACCCGATGGAAGCGGTCGGCACCTTCTCCAAGATCGTCCGCCGCATCGTGCGCCTCCTCAACGAGCGTACTGGAGACGGCTATGTCTTCCGCACCGATCTGCGCCTGCGTCCTGATCCGGGTGCGATGCCGCTCGCGATCAGCACCGATATGGGCATGACCTACTACGAGGGCTCGGGCCGCAACTGGGAACGCGCGGCGATGATCAAGGCGCGGGCGATCGCTGGCGACCTGAAGGTCGGCAAAGCCTTCCTCGCCGAGCTCGCCCCCTTTGTCTGGCGCAAATATCTCGACTTCGCCGCGATCGCCGACATTCAGGACATGAAGACCCGCATCGATCGCCATCGCGGATTCGGCGAGATCACCATTCCCGGCCACAACGTGAAGCTCGGCCGTGGCGGCATTCGCGAGGTCGAGTTCTTCGTTCAGACACAGCAGCTGATCGCGGGCGGGCGAAGCCCGGCGCTCAGAACCCGCCGTACCGATGAGGCGCTGTCGCTTCTTGCGAAATACGAATGGCTGACTGGTAGCGAAGAGGTCAAGCTCCTCGAAGCCTACTGGTTCCTGCGCCGGGTCGAGCACGTCATCCAGATGATCGATGACGAGCAGACCCACGAACTGCCCGAGAACGAAGACGGCCTGGCTTCGATCGCAGGCCTTCTAGGCTTTCAAAGCTTCGAAGACTTCGAGCGCGAACTGCTCGACACCCTTCGCTTCGTCGACCAGCAGTTCAATGATCTCTTCAACGAAGGTCGTTCACGAGAGAAAGGCGGGGGTGGCGAGCCCGAAGCGGTGCTGCGTCTCCTCGTCAACGAAGCGGATCCGGAAGGGCTCGGCGCTCTGGAGTCCATGGGCTTCAAGCGTCCAGAAGATGTCGCGCGGGTCGTGCGGTCATGGAATTACGGACGCTACCGAGCGACCCGCACCGAGAAGGCCCGCGAGCGCCTGTCCGATGTCCTGCCTGCGCTCCTCAAGGCCTTCGCCGATGCGCCCGATCCGGACGGCACGGTCGCCGCCTTCGATGGCTTTCTCGCCGGGCTTCCCTCGGGAATCCAATTCTTCTCGCTAATTGCCTCGAACCCGAAAACCCTCGACCTTCTCCTGCTTATCCTCACGGCCGCTCCAGCGATGCGCGCAACGCTTGCCCAACGCCCGCATGTCTTCGACGCGCTGCTCGACCCGGCCTTCTTCGACGAGGTGCCCGACCGTGATCTGATGAAGGCGCGCCTCGACGGTTTTCTCGAAGATGCCGACGGCTATGAGGACATTCTTGCCCGTCTGCGTATCTTCGCCTCCGAACAGCGCTTTCTGGTGGGCGCGCGTATGCTCTCCGGTGTCGTCGATCTGGCGGAAGCCGGCCCGGCCTTCTCCAACATAGCCGATGTGGTCCTGAACGCGCTTTTGATCGCGGTGGTCGAGGAGTTCTTCCGCACCCACGGCCGCGTCGCCGGTATGCGGCTCGCGCTTCTCGGCATGGGCCGGCTTGGCAGCCGCGAGTTGACTGCCTCATCAGATGTCGACCTCATCCTCCTCTACGATCACGACGAGGACGCCGAGAAATCGGATGGCGGGCGCCCGCTGATGCTTCAGGTCTATTTCACCCGGCTCACCCAGCGCCTCATCGCAGCATTGACCTCTCCGATGCGCGAAGGCACGCTCTACGACGTGGATTTCCGTCTTCGGCCCTCCGGCAATGCCGGGCCGCTGGCGACCCGCCTCGCGGCCTTCCGAAAATATCAGGAGAAAGACGCCTGGACCTGGGAACGCATGGCGTTGACTCGGGCGCGTACGATCGCCGGCGACGGCGAGATGCAGAAATTCGTAATGGAGATGATTGCCGAACTGCTGTCGCGGGAGACCGATCCAGCGGCCGTGACGGACGATGTCGTCAGTATGCGCGGCCGGATCGGGCGCGAAAAACCAGCTCGTGGCGCGCTCGACCTGAAACTCCGACCGGGCGGTCTGGTCGATCTGGAATTCATCGCCCAATGGGCTCAACTGGCGGGCCGCACCGAAGCTATTCCCGGGCGAGAAACGGCCGATGTTCTGGCTGCTTTCGAAAGCGAGCACGGAGTGGGCGACGGAATTACCCTCGCCGACGCCATGCAGCAATTATCCTCGGTCACTCAGCTCGCACGGCTTGCGCCTGCCGATACCAACGATATCGAAGCTCTCCCCTCGCGTCTCATCGACCGCATTGCCCAGGCCCTCGATGTCGATGGACCGACGGAGATCGCCGACGCTCTCGACCGGATCACAGCTGAGGTGAGGGAAAGGTTCGTCGCGCTCCTCGGCAATCCAGACGCGGCCAAAGCGGATGGAGAAAAAACGTCGAGCGGTTGAGGCTCGTGCACGACAGAATGGTATCGAACCGCTCAACAAATCCGTGCTGAGGAGCTGGAAACTTCAGGCGGCCTCATTTGCCTCGTCCGAAATGGGCTCGATATTGGCAAGCACATCGGCAAGCGCGGCTGCCTGGGTTTCCAGTTCGAATGCCTGCTGGAAATTCATCCAGAACTGTGGCGTTGTGTTGAAGAAGCGTGCGAGGCGCAAGGCAGTGTCCGGCGTCAGACCAATTTGTTCCTTGGCGATGCGTTCGATCCGCGTCCTCGGTACGCCGAGCTTTTTCGCAAGAGCTCCGGCGCTCATCTCCAGCGGAACCAGGTACTCCTCCCGCAGATATTCGCCCGGATGGATCGGTCGCGAAAATCTAAGTGTCATTGGGCGTTTCCTTTGAGTTCTGGGAAAACGACGGATTTGTTTTTGCCGCCTAGTGGTAATCAACGATCTCGACGTCTTCGGGCCCTGCATCTGTCCATCTGAAGCAAATCCGCCATTGATCGTTGATACGGATGGAATGCTGGCCATCCCTGTCACCCGAAAGCTTCTCCAGTCTGTTTCCCGGTGGTGACCTCAGATCTTTGAGGTCGACGGCATTGTCGACAGCGCGAAGGCGTCTTTCGGCCCGAGCCACGAGGTCGGCCGGAAATCCCTTTGGGCATCGGCCCGCAGCGACGAACTGGACCTCCTTTCCTTTGAACGAAACGATCATCCTGGGCCGCGATCTGTATCAATCAGGGATACAAATAGGGGATTTCGAAAAAAGTATCAATCGATGATACAAAGTTGCCGGGCGTTTCTTCGCCCAGGGGCTCTGCCCAGCTTCCAACGGTCACAGGTCAAACCTCTTAGCCCAGAACGTTATCCAGCTTGCCTAACAGTGAGCGCAGGTCCTTTTCGTCGACGCTCTTCGCCGCTTCCTTGAAGGCGAACCATTCGCGGCGGCGCTGGTCGTGCTCCGGCCATTTGTCGAGGAGGTCCTCCACCGGCATCGGAAACACGTGGACGCGGCACGGCGTGCGCTTCTTGCGGCTTTCGATCTTGTCGTAGTCGTAGGTGCCGATCGGCTTCTTCGCGGTCTTGCCGACGACGCCGGCTTCCTCGTAAGCCTCGATCTCGGCGGCCCGGCGCAGCTGCTTGCCCGGCATCGGCCAGCCCTTGGGCAGCACCCAGCGGCCGGTATCGCGCGAGGTCACGAGGAGAACCTCCAGCGCGCCTTCGGGAGACCGGCGGTAGGGCAGGGCTGCTATCTGTCTCCGGCGTTTGGGCATGATTCGACTGGGATCGGTCCGGGTGAGAAAAATTGTCGGGAAATGACGACGCTGAAAACCGGCCCCGCCACGGCGAGGCGATAGTGGAACAAAACGGCGCGGTTAAGGCGGAATCAATCCTTTCTTCCAAGAACTTATAATCGCGGAACGCTTTCCCGAGGGTGGCGAACCGGTGGCGATGTTCGAACCTTGCGGTTAGAAGCGCCACAACGAATCTTCCGGCATCTTCATCGGATCTCTCCGCTTGCTTCCCAGTTTGTCAGCCGCGCTTATCGGTTTCATGACGGCCTTCAGCCTGATCCTTGCGATTGGGGCGCAGAATGCCTTCGTGCTGCGCCAGGGCCTGCGCGGCGAGCACGTCCTGCCGATCGTGCTGACCTGCGCCGCAGCGGATGCGGCCCTGATCACCCTTGGCGTCACGAGCTTCACGGCGGTTTCGCGCATTCTGCCGAGCGTGGAAATCTACATGCGCTGGTTCGGTGCGGCCTTCCTCGTCTGGTACGGGGCGACGCGACTTTGGGCGGCCTATCGCGGCGGTGAGCAGGCGATGAAGGCCGAGGGAGACACGACGTCGAGCCTGAAGACCGCAATCCTTGCCTGCCTCGCCTTCACCTTCCTCAATCCGCATGTCTATCTCGACACGGTGATTTTGTTGGGATCGATCGCGAGCCAATTCGAGGGTCGTGCGTTCTTCTTCGGTCTCGGTGCGGTGACGAGCTCCTTCGTGTTCTTCTTCTCGCTCGGATATGGCGCGCGTCTGCTGCGCCCGCTCTTCGTCAAACCGGCGGCATGGCGGGTTCTCGATGGCGTTATCGGACTGACCATGCTCGCGATCGCTTTCGCGCTCGTCGCGAGCCCTTGAAGCTTTTCTAGAAGGAATAACCGGTGAGCCGGACGTTCGAAATCGCAAGCACCGGCGTCACTGCCGTCGTCAGCCGCATCGGCGCGGAGCTCCGCAGCCTGAAGGACAGGGAAGGGCACGAATTGCTCTGGCAGGCCGGCCCCGAATGGCCGCGTCACTCCCCGCTGCTGTTCCCCATCGTCGGGCGATTGACGGGGGACAAGCTCCATCATGATGGGAAATCCTATCCGCTCACTCAGCACGGGTTCGCCCGGGACATGGCGTTCGAGGTGATCGAGGAAGCCGAGCAAAGCGTTGCCTTGCGCCTCACCGACGACGAGGAATCTCGCAAGCAATTCCCGTTTCCGTTTGTCCTCGATGTTCATGTCGAAGCGATCGGTACAACGCTCTCCTTTCGGACGAGGGTCACCAATCCCGGCGAGATGCCGATCGCTTGCGGCGTCGGAGCCCATCCGGGCTTTGCCTGGCCGCTTGCGGACGGCGTTTCAAAGGAAAACCACCGCATCGTCTTCGAGCATCGCGAGACGGGCAAGGCGAGGGGCGTCGAGGGCGGACTTCTGACCGAAGCCCATCCGTTGCCCTTTGACGGCGCGATCCTGCCGCTTTCGGAAAAGCTCTTCGAGAAAGATGCTCTCGTGATGCCAGACGTTGCGAGTCGATCGGTCACCTATGAGGCGCTGTCCGAAGCAGGCGATCTCAAACGCGCGCTGACCGTCTCCTGGGACGGCTACAAGGACCTCGGTATCTGGTCGAAACCCGGCGGTGCGCCCTTCGTCTGCATCGAGCCCTGGTATTCCATGGCGAGCCCGGAGGGCTGGGACGGCGACATCTTCGATAAGCCGGGAATCCTCAAGCTCGCCCCCGGCGCATCCGAAAGTTTCGTGTGGTCAGTCACCATCTGAAGGCGGCAATTCTCAGCCGTTTACGATCACGAGCACATCGACGAAATGGGTGATCTGATGGACGGCTCGGTCGAGACCTAAGGCCGTCCAACACCGCTTCCCGTTCATTTCGTGGTCGCGTGAGATGACGCCTTTCATCCGGTCGAGCGCGAAATGAACGAAGAAAATCGATAGGTGCCAGCCACCAGAGCCAGGGTGCTGCGGTCATCACGACGACCAGCGTCAGCAGCGCATGAACACCGGCATGGGCAGCCAGCGGTTCGATTCGGCCGATCTTGCGTCCCTTGCCGAGCGCCATCCATTCGGTCTGGAAAACGAAATCGGCCAGGATATGCTTGATGACAAAGACGGTGAAGACGAAGGCGAGATCGAACGGCTCAATCTTCCGGGTTCGGCAATCCCTCGATATCGGGTCGGTTCTCGCCCGGGTCACCGGTTCTAAGTCGTTCCGGTCCTTAGGCATGGCAGCGCCATTGAGCGAAAGACGCCTTGGTCTGCCCGCGATAGGACGCGGCACTGGGCGACTTGATCGCATGCGCCCGCTCGTCCATAAGCGCCGCGTTCTTTGAAGAACTGATCTTCCACAGCTTTTCGTCATCGGGAGTATGCCGGAATGAGCGATTTCGCGCCGCGCGTCCTGTCGGGCATCCAGCCGACCGGCAATCTTCATCTCGGCAACTATCTGGGCGCGATCAAGAAGTTCGTCGCCATGCAGGAGGAGATGCCCTGTCTCTTCTGCGTGGTCGATCTTCACGCCATCACCGCCAAGCTCGTGCAGGACGATCTCGCGGGCCAAACCCGCTCGATCGCGGCGGCCTATCTCGCCGCAGGCATCGACCCCGAGCGCTCGGTCATCTTCAACCAGAGCCGCGTCACCGGCCATGCCGAGCTCGCCTGGATCTTCAACTGCGTCGCCCGGATCGGCTGGATGAACCGGATGACCCAGTTCAAGGACAAGGCCGGCAAGGATCGCGAAAACGCCTCGCTCGGCCTTCTCGCCTATCCCTCGCTGATGGCGGCCGACATCCTCGTCTACCGCGCGACCCATGTGCCGGTCGGCGACGACCAGAAGCAGCATCTGGAGCTGACCCGCGACATCGCGATCAAGTTCAACAACGATTTCTCCGAGCGCATCGAGAAAACCGGTCTTGGCCGCGAGATTCGCATGGGCGAGGAGGTCGTTCACGGCTACTTCCCGATCACCGATCCGATCATCGAAGGGCCGGCGACCCGCGTCATGAGCCTCAAGGACGGTGCGAAGAAGATGTCGAAGTCGGACCCGTCCGATCTCTCGCGCATCAATCTCACCGACGATGCCGACGCCATCGCGCGAAAGGTGAAAAAGGCGAAGACCGATCCGGATGCGCTGCCCTCCGAGGCAGCCGGTCTCGCGGGCCGTCCCGAGGCGGATAATCTCGTCGGCATCTATGCCGCGCTATCGGGCGAGACGCGCGATCAGGTTCTGTCGCAGTTCGGCGGCAAGCCGTTCTCGGAATTCAAGCCGGCGCTGGTCGAACTCGCTGTTTCCTCGCTCGGCCCGGTGACCGGCGAGATGCGCCGGCTTCTCGATGATCCCGGCCATATCGATGCGGTGCTGAAAGCCGGCGGAGAGAAGGCCAACGAGATCGCGTCCAAGACGATGTGCGACGTCAAGGACATCATCGGTATGCTTCACGACTGATACGGGCATGCTGCAGAACCGCTTGCCCTTGCCCGCCAAGGCTGCCATCTAGCAAAGTATGGTATCGAGACGCATAGGTCCCCGCCAAGGCGGCAAACGCAAGTTTCTGGCGATCATCGATGATACGCCGGAATGCCTGCGCGCAGCAGAATATGCCGCATGGCGCGCCAAGACTTCCGGCGGTGCAGCCGTGTTCCTCTATGTCGTCCAGTCCGGCGAATTCGAGGGACAATGGCTCGGCGTCGAAGAGATCATGCGCGCCGAGGCGATGGAAGAGGCAAGTACGCGGCTTGACCGGATTGCCGAAACCTTGCGTGAGAAGGTTGGTGTCGAGCCGGAAACGCTGGTGCGCGAGGGAGAAGTCGTCGACGAAATCGGCAAGGCGATCGAGGAAGACAAGGAGATCGCCATTCTCGTGCTCGCGGCGGCCGACGGCAAGGATGGTCCCGGACCGTTGGTCATGGGCGCGGTCGGCAAGGGTGCAGGGTACTCGATCCCGGTCACGATCATCCCGGCTTCGCTCGACGATGATGAGATCGACAGCCTGACGTGATCGCGAACGAGCAGTTGACGAGCCGGAGCGCCGCTTGCGTGGAAAGCGCGCCGGTACTAAGTTTAGAATAATTCCAAAGAGATGCCGCACTTCTCCAGAGCGGATGGCGGCAAGAGGATCGAGCGATGTTCATCCAGACTGAAGTCACGCCGAACCCGGCGACCCTGAAGTTCCTGCCCGGTCGAGTCGTCCTGGAGCAGGGCACCGAAGAATTCACGTCTCTCGACGAGGCGGCCCAGCGCTCTCCGCTGGCGGCACGGCTGTTCGAAGTTGACGGCGTTACCGGCGTCTTCTTCGGCTTTGATTTCGTGACCGTCACCAAGGATCAGGGTGACTGGGCCCATCTGAAGCCGGCGATCCTCGCTGGGCTGATGGAGCATTTCGTCGCCAACCGGCCCGTCATGGCCGAAACCTCGGCTGACGATCTGGAGCCCGGGGAGGAGTTCTTCGACGAAGGCGACAAGGAAACGGTCGCGACCATCAAGGAGCTGATCGAGACGCGCGTGCGTCCGGCGGTTGCTCAGGATGGCGGCGACATCACCTTCCGCGGCTATCGCGACGGCACCGTCTACCTCAACATGCGCGGCGCCTGCTCGGGCTGCCCGTCCTCGACGGCGACCCTGAAGCACGGCATCCAGAACTTGCTTCGCCATTTCGTGCCCGAGGTCGAGGAAGTCGAAGCGGCCTGATTGCGGGCCGTTTCCTTTCATCCAATGTCAGGGCATGACGACCGTCTGATCCTTGCGATCGACACGGCGCTGGACGATTGTTCGGTCGCCGTTTTCGATGCCCGCGAGTATCGCCTTCTCGCTTCCCGAACCGAACGAATCGGTCGTGGCCATGCCGAACGTCTGCCGGCTGTCATCGACGCAGTTCTTGCGGAGGCCGGCTGTGGCTTTCCCGATATCGCCAGCATCGCCGTCACCATCGGACCGGGATCATTCACCGGCGTCCGTGTCGGTGTTGCGGCGGCGCGCGGCTATGCGCTGGCGCTCGGTATTCCAGCAGCTGGCGTCACCACACTGGAGGCGATGGCAGAGGCCGTGCGCTGTGAAGCGCCTGTTCTAGCCGTCCACGATGCCAAGCGCGGTGAAGTCTATGCCCTGCTGATGCAGACTCATGGCGGCATTCTCAAATCGCCAGCGGCCATCGAACCTGGCCATCTCGTCGACTTCGTCGGCCCCGGCACAGGACACCTCCGCTTGACCGGCTCTGCCGCCGGCATCGCCGTCGGCATTCTCGGTGCGGACCGGGCAGCTGTCGTGAACCCCACTAGCGAAATCGATATCGAAACCGTCGCGCGGCTTGTCGCGGAAGGGAGATCCCTTCAACCGGTCAAACCGCTTTATCTTCGAAGCGCCGACGCCAAAGCGCCCTCGCGTCCTTTCAGCCTCTTTGCCGAAACGGCCTGAACAGGCGAACAATCTTGGCCTGTCGGATTTCTCCTCATTTGCGGCTCTTGCGGACAAGAGGCTTTAGCGGACATTCTATCAAAAGGATTCGTGTCGGATGACGTGGCCCGTCTCCCCCCACTCGAATCTGCCGGTCGAAAGGACGTGCGATGTACTGGATGCTGCCGTGGATTTGGTCCGTTTCCTTCATGAACGGTTTGATTCAGCGCGGTGAAACCGTGGCGACACCGCTGGTCGACGAAGACCTCGACGACGCGGCGACGCTCCATGCCGAAGCCTTCTCGCAGCCCTGGTCCGGCGACGAACTCGGTTCCCTGCTTTACCAGAAGGGCTCGTTCGGGTTCGCCGCACGCCGTGTCGGCGCACCCGGCACGCCGCCGCTCGGTTTCGTGCTTGCGCGGCTGATCGAGGGCGAGGCGGAAATTCTGACGATCGCTGTGTCGAGGGAGGCCCGCGGCCGCGGCGTCGGGCGACTTCTGATGGATACGGTCCTCGCCCATCTCTATGCCGAGCGCGCCAAGGTGATTCATCTCGAGGTCGACGAGATCAACACCGCCGCCCTGGCACTCTATAGAAGCTTACGCTTCGAGGAGGTCGGACGTCGGCCCGCCTACTACGCGCAGGCCGATGGCAAGCGTACGAGCGCTCTGACCCTCAGCCGCAAGCTCGATTGACGATCCGTCCGATGGTTTTTCCGACAACCGCCGGGCGGCGATGATCGCAAGGCTCCGCATTGCGTATGTGATCGCCGTATTGCTGGCGACGACCCTCGTGCTGCTGCCGCTACAGGCGCTCGCCATGGTTTGCGGCTGGAAACTCGCCAATAGCATTCCGATGGTCTGGCAGCGGGTGGCGGCAAAGGTGACGGCCATTCGCGTCCATATCGCCGGCACGCCGTCGCGCGAGCGGCCGCTTCTCCTCATCGCGAATCATTGCTCCTGGCTCGATATCGTCGTTCTCGGCTCCGTTCTGCCGCTCTCCTTCATCGCCAAATCCGAGGTGAAGGAGTGGCCGATATTCGGCTGGCTCGCCATTCTTCAACGCACGGTCTTCGTGAAGCGTCAGGCGCGAGGCGAGACCGGCAGGCAGACCGATGCGATCGCGACCCGCCTCACGGCCGGCGACGTGATGGTGCTCTTCGCGGAAGGCACAACCTCCGACGGCAATGAAATTCTGCCCTACAAGACCGCGCTTTTCGGCGCCGCGCAGGCCTCGCTGAAGAACTCGGAGAGCGAAAGCGTGCAGGTTCAACCCGTTGTAATCGCCTATACCCATTCGGGCGGCTTTCCGCTCGGGCGCTCCGGTCGGCCTCTGGCGGCATGGCCCGGCGACGTCGAGCTGATGCCGCATCTCACCCGCTTCCTCGTGGAAGGACGCATCGACGCGACCGTCGCCTTCGGTCATCCGATCCGTTTCGCGGCCGAAAGCAATCGCAAGATCGTCGCAAAACAGTGCGAAGTCGAAGCGAGGCGCTTGCTTGCGGACGCCCTCACGGGCAAGCTCGAAACGAAGCGACGGTGATCGGCTTTCGGCGGCACTGTTCGGGCGGCTTGCACGGCAGGGGACAACAAGACTAAGACGGCCGGAAATCGAAGGATCGGACAAGGGTTTGGATCGTTTTTGGCAGTTTGCCCGTTGAGGGCGATCGAGGCCGGATACGGTCGAAAAAACAATATGGACGACGGCGCACTGACGACGAACGATATCCATGCAGCCAATGCGGACGGTAGCGAGCCTGAAACGGCACGCCCGAACACGCGCAAGGTCTTCGTGAAGACCTATGGCTGCCAGATGAACGTCTACGATTCCCAGCGCATGGGCGATGCTCTCTCCGGCGAGGGCTATGAGCCGACCTCGGTACTCGAGGACGCGGATCTCGTCCTGCTCAACACCTGCCATATCCGCGAGAAGGCGGCCGAGAAGATCTATTCCGAGCTCGGCCGTATCCGAGATCTCAAGGCCGAACGTGCCGAGCGGGGGCTGAAGACACAGGTCGCGGTCGCCGGCTGCGTTGCCCAGGCGGAAGGCCGCGAGATTATCTCCCGCGCGCCAGTGGTCGACCTCGTCATCGGTCCGCAGACCTATCATCGCCTGCCGCAGGCGCTCGCTCGCGCCGCCAGCGGCGAAAAGGTCGTCGAGACGGATTATGCCGTCGAGGACAAGTTCGAGGCGCTGCCGCAATCCGAACCTCGCCAGATCAGGGGGCGGGGCGTGACGGCCTTCCTCACGGTGCAGGAAGGCTGCGACAAGTTCTGTACCTTCTGTGTCGTGCCCTACACCCGCGGAGCCGAGGTATCGCGGCCGTTCACACAGATCATCGACGAGGCGAAGGCTCTTGCCGATGCAGGCGTCCGCGAGGTCACATTGCTCGGCCAGAACGTCAATGCCTGGGACGGTGAGGACGAGGCCGGACGTCCGATCGGTCTCGGCGGTCTTCTCCATCGCCTCGCTGACATTCCTGGCATCGCCCGGCTGCGCTACACGACGTCCCATCCGCGCGACATGGATGGCGAACTGATCGCCGCCCACCGCGATCTGCCGAGCCTGATGCCTTATCTGCATTTGCCCGTGCAGTCTGGCTCAGACTCGATCCTGAAGGCGATGAACCGCAGGCACACGGCGGAGGATTATCTCCGCGTGCTCGACACGATCCGCGAGGCCCGGCCCGATATCGCGCTCTCCGGCGACTTCATCGTCGGTTTTCCGGGTGAGACGGATGCCGATTTCGACGCGACCATGCGGCTCGTCAGAGAGGTTCGCTACGCCTCGGCCTTCACCTTCAAATATTCCCCGCGTCCCGGGACGCCCGGCGCGCAAATGGATGGCCATATAGAGGAAGCGGTGAAGGACGCCCGGCTTCAGGAGCTTAATGCACTGCTACGCCAGCATCAGGCCGAATTCGCGGAAAGCCTAGTCGGCAAGTCCTTGAGCGTTCTCATCGAAAAGCCAGGCCGTCATCCCGGTCAGATTGCAGGCCGCTCGCCTTATCTCCAGCCGGTCGTCCTGCCCGAGGGCATGGGCGCGATCGGCGATATCGTCGATGCCAAAATCACGTCGACCGGCCCGAACTCGCTTCTTGCCGAGGGCATGACAAAGCCCGCCGCCATGCCTACCTCTTCCTCCGAGGCTCCCATCATGAGGTCCGTTGCTTGAGCTATACCCGCGAGAAGTCGGCCAGAGCTGGCGCGTCCGACATGGCGCACATCCTGCTGACTTTCGAAGACAACCGTCTGGCCGGCGCGCTGTTCGGCCAGTTCGACGAGCATCTGGCGATTATCGAACAGAAACTGAAGCTCGAAGCGGCGGCCAGGGGCAATCAGGTCGAGATCCGCGGTGAGCCGATGGCGGCCGAGCAGGCCCGCCGCACGCTGGAAAGCCTCTACGAGAGGCTGCAATCCGGCGCGGAGATTGGTGGAAAAGACGTCGAAGGCGCGATCCGCATGGCTGTCGCCCAGGACGACCAGCTCGACCTGCCCACCCTCGAGACCAAGGGCAAGATGTCACTGGCGCAGATTTCGACGCGCCGCCGCACGATCCACGCCCGAACGCCGACGCAGGACGCCTATATGCGCGCCCTCGACCGGGCCGAGCTCGTCTTCGGCGTCGGCCCGGCCGGTACCGGCAAGACCTATCTCGCCGTCGCCCATGCCGCGATGCTGCTCGAACGCGGAGCGGTGGACCGCATCATCCTGTCGCGTCCCGCCGTCGAGGCCGGTGAGCGCCTGGGCTTCCTCCCGGGCGACATGAAGGAGAAGGTCGATCCCTATCTCCGCCCGCTCTACGATGCACTCTACGACATGATTCCGGCCGAGAAGGTCGAGCGCGCGCTCGCCGCTGGAGCCATCGAGATCGCCCCGCTCGCCTTCATGCGCGGCCGCACGTTGTCGAATGCAGCCGTCATTCTGGACGAGGCGCAGAACACGACATCCATGCAGATGAAGATGTTCCTGACGCGCCTGGGCGAGAACGCCCGGATGGTCGTGACCGGCGATCCGTCCCAGGTCGATCTGCCGCCCGGCCAGGTTTCGGGTCTGGTCGAGGCTCTGCGGGTCCTCAACGGTGTCGACAAGATCGTCACCGTCCGCTTCAAGGCGGCCGACGTCGTGCGCCATCCGCTGGTCCAGTCGATCGTCGAGGCCTATGAGGATGACGCAACCAAGCGTGCACCTGCCGCGAGTAAGCTCTGATCCGATCGGCGTGAAAGTTTCGTCTAAAGCTCTTTGACTGACGACTGCCATAGCTCCTTCGATCAGCTTGGCGCTCGGGTCCGCTTAGGTTCGCTTTGTACGGCTCATCTCCATCAGGCTATCCGTACTTTCGACGGCGCGATCGCGATAAACCTGCAATGGGTTCTCGCGAGGACGTTTCCTCAGCGGTTCCGAATGAGCGGAGTCTTTTGCCACCAGCGGGTCTTCTTGCGCTCGCGGATGAAGGTGAAGAGGCCGGAGGTGCCGATGAGGGTCATGCCGGCATAGGCGATAGTGTCTGGAAACTCGCCGAAGAACAGGGCGCCGAGCATCGCAGCCCAGACGATCTGGCTATACTGGACCGGCGCGACATAGGATGCGGGGGCGAACCGGGTGGCGAAGACCAGCCCCGTCTGTCCGAGCCCGATGCAGAGGCCGCCGAAGGCGAGCAGCGGCATGAAGGGCATCGGATCGGCGAAATTCGGAAGCATCAGAATCCCGTTGAATATGACCGCGCCCAGCAGCACGCTGCCGATCAGGGTCACACGCCGTTCGCTCGGCCCGATCTTGCGAAGTACGATTACCGTTCCGGCGCCGCAGACGGCCGCGGCGATTGCGGCGAAATGGCCGGGTACGAGCTCCTGAAAGCCCGGGCGGACGACGAGGATTACGCCGGCGAGCCCGGCGATGACGGCGCTCCAGCGCCGCCAGCCGATCGTCTCCTTCAGGAACACCGCTGAGAAGATCGTCACGACGATCGGCAAGAGAAAAATGAGTGCATAGGCCTCAGCGAGGGGCAGCGTCGTGAAGGCGACAACGGCGCTCAGCATGCCGACGACGCCGAAGAAGACGCGTAGGGCCACGAGGAGTGGCCCGTTCGGAATGAAGACATTGCGCCAGTTGTCTTCGGGACGCTTGGTGAAGAGCGCCGGCAGGAAAGCGAAGAGAGAGGTGAAGAAGCCGATCTCGAATATCGGCAGGCCGCTTCCGATTGCCTTTATGGTCGCATCGCCGCAGGCAAAGGCGAAATAGCCCGCGAAGGCGATGAGAATACCGATCTGCATGGGAGGACGAGGCCGAAAGCGAGGTGATTCTGCCTCTGAATATCGGTTTCCGCACTGCGGCAGAAGCGCTCCACCCTACACGAAGGCTTGATCGCATCCGCAAGCTTGCGTTTTTGGGGGGATGGAGCGTTTCGAACGCCAGACATGAAAAAGGACGGCGAGGGGAAGCCGTCCTTTTTCATCTGCGGGGTATTGCGATCGAGGGGGATGATCGCTTGGGGTATCCTGAAAACACGCCGCTTGAGGTTTGGTTCCTGCGCCGGCGAAAAAAATCGTACTGAACCAAATTTTTTTGAAACGCGCGACGTCGAGCCGTTGCCATCGTTTTCGGATCTCATCGGAAATCTCCATTTTGCACTATTGGAAACGTTACCGAAGGTCGCTGCCCGAACTGTGTTGCGACAGCAAGATTTCTGCTAATCAGGGTGAGGGGACAATGGGTGCGGAACTTGCGAATGCCAGCATTGAATACATCCCTGATCGAGGATCATGAGGCGCTGGAAGAAGCGGACGAGACGACTGCCGCTGGAGAGCAGAGCCTTCGTTTCTCGGCCGCGCTCCTGGTCCGGGGACAGTCCGAGGCCAGACGCAAGTTTGCGGAACTTGCCGCGACCCACGTGATATCGCTGAAATTGCCGGGACATTCCTATCTCGGGCCGCGCGGGCTTCCGCCCGAACAGCAGCTCTTCGTCAGCTTCGACGACGTCGATGATCTGAGGGCCCCGAATGCCCCCGATGCGGCGATGGTCGAGCGTATCCTCGCCTTTGCGCGCACCGTGCCTGAGGATGGCAAGCTTCTCGTCCATGGGTTGCTAGGGGTCCGCCGCTCGGCGGCTGTCGCGCTCGGTCTTCTGGCGGACCGGCTGCCGCCTACCGAAGCGGCACAGGCTCTCACGCCGCTCTGTACCCAGCCGCCCGATCCCCATCCGCTGGTCCTGAAGCTGTTCGATGAGGCGCTGGAGCTGAATGGAGCCCTCTGCGAGGCCGCCGCGATGCGTTTCGTTCAGGGACGCGGTGCGATCCGGCGGCGTGTTTCCGGCTACTGATCAGATGCCCAGCTCATCGAGCAAACGCTCCACATGTCCGCGATATCCGCTGCCGAAGAGGCGCAGATGGACGAGCACCGGCCAGAGCGTATAGATCGCCCGCCGCTCCTCGTAACCGGGCTCCAGTTCGCGATAGGCCTCGTAGAATGCAGCGCTCGGCGACCCGAAGAGATGCAGCATGGCCAGATCGACTTCGTTATGGCCGTAATAGCAGGCCGGATCGATCAGCGCGCTGATCTCGGAGCCTGACACCAGCACATTGCCCGACCAGAGATCGCCGTGAAGCAGCGACGCTTTCGGTTTGGTTGGCAAACGATCGGCGATCGTGTCAGAAAGCCGTTCCAGCCGTCGTGCGAGTTCGGTGGAAATATGCGGGCAGTTGTTGAGAAGCCGGTTTTCTGCCCAGAAACGCGGCCAGTCGTCCGACCGGGCATTTTTGATCTCGACCGCACCGAAGGCGAAATCGCAATCCCAGCCATAGCGATCGCCGGTCGCTGCATGGAGCGATCTGACAGCAGAACCGATGCTTCCCCATGCATCGGAGAGGCTCCCGCCGGCGGACATGACCTCCATGACAAACGCTGTATCGCCGGCCCCGAAAACGGTCGGTGCCGGGGCACCACTTTCACCGATCGCCTTCAGCATCCGCGCCTCCGCTTGGGGCGACGGTCCGCCTTTGACGATCGCAATGCGACGGTCCTCAAGTTCGATCGACATCAGTTGTGAGAGACTGCCACCGCCGAACGAGCGATAGCCGGCGAGCGCCCCGCCAAGCAGTCTCGCCCCTTCTTCCGCAAGCGCGTTCATGAAGTGCGGCCGTTCGCCGCCAGTGTTTGCGCAAGAGCTTTTGCGCCTGCCGTCACATCGGCCCACGTCGTCTCGAAGCCTTCGGCACCGCCGTAATAGGGATCGGCGACCGGCTGTCCGCTCCGTCCTTCGACATGATCGAGCAGCAGGCTGAGCGCCGCCGTTCCATCTACCGGCCGCAGCCTTTCCAGATTTGCGAGGTTCTGGCGATCGAGCGCGACGATATGGGTGAAGCGGCGGAAATCGTCCGGCGTCACTTGCCGCGCGGCATAGTGTGAAATGTCGACGCCGTAGCGTTTGGCGACGGCCTGCGCACGCTCGTCCGGCGGGTTGCCCACATGCCAGTCGCCGGTCCCTGCCGAGTCGATCGCGAAATCGAGATCGAGCCGTTCGCTCTCGGTCTCGAACGCCGCCTGGGCTAGCGGTGAGCGGCAGATATTACCGAGGCAAACGAAGAGTACGGCCGGTCTGTCCGCCATTCGATTTCCTCTCTGACGTTATCGTAATGGTGTGGTGGCGTTCGGCCGCCCGCTACTGCGCGCTTTCGGAATCGTTGGCAGCGACTTCCAGCTGATAGGTCTCGGGGATGAAGCGGTAGCCACCGCCGTCCAATTTCTCGACATAACCCACCGCCGGGAACGGCATATGGTAGCCGATGAAAGGGACGCGCTCTTCGGCGATCCTGTCGAAGACGCGCTTGCGGGTCTCTGCCGCCATTTCCTTGTCGAGGTCGAACTTCACATGCCATTCGGGCTTTTGCAGCGAGGCGACGAAATGGTTCGCCGTGTCGGCGGTCAGCATCAGCCGCTGGCCCTCCGATTCGATCTCGAAGATCAGGTGGCCCGGCGTGTGCCCGAAGGCGGCGAGTGCCGTGATGCCGGTTACGACCTCATCGCCGTCACTCAGGAAGGTGAACTGGTCTTCCAGCGGCATGAGGAGCTTGGCGACGAGCTCTGCATTGCCGGCCTGCGGTCCGCTCTTGGCTTCTTCCGATGTCCAGTAGTCCCATTCCGCACGCCCAGCGACATAGCGGGCGTTCGGGAAGACGGGGCTGCCGTCGCCGGTCACGATCCCCTGGATATGATCGCCGTGAAAATGGGTCAGCACGACGATGGTAACGGAATCGGTGCCGTAGCCGGCCGCCTCCATGCGCTCGACGAGCTGGCCGAGGCCGTTCTCCCGTCCGCCTTCGCCAAAGCCGGTGTCGAAGAGGACGAGATTGTCGTCAAGCTCGACGAGTGTCGGCGTGAAGGTCGAGACGATCCGGCTTTCAGGCAGGAAATTCGCCCGCATCAGCTCGGCCATCGCTTCCTGGCTCTGCTCCATGCCGAAGGTGGGGTAGGGACCGTCGCCCGGCCGCTCGCCGTCGAGGACGGTGGTTATTCGCGCATAGCCGAGGTCAAACCGCGTCCAGCCGGGCGTCATCATCTGGGCTCTGGCGATATCGGCCTCCACCGCTGCATTTTCCGCTGCATCCGAGTCCTGTGCGCGGGCGCTGCCGGAAAGACCCGCAGCGGCAAGCCCCAGGGCTGAACCTGCCGCGAGCGCCTGTCTGCGTGTCATCCGCTCGTTCTGTCTGTCGGTCATCGCGCCACGGCTCCGTTCGATCCTCGAATGGTGTTGGGAGAAGAATGTGGTCGCGGCCGCCCGTCGGCAAGATGCGTCAAGGCGATCGTGATTGGGCGCTGTCGAGCCGTCTTCAACCGTTCAACGCTCGGTCGCCCCTACGACGCGGCGGATGAACACCTATGTTTCGGTTCCCGCTCGGGTTTCGCGGCGCTTTTCAGCGTCGCGATCGCAGACTGCCTTCCGACCGCCAGGAGATGAGGATTGAACCGGATCGTTCCGATCGTGCTTGCCGTCGCGCTCTTCATGGAGACGATGGACGCCACCGTTATCGCTACGTCCTTGCCGGTTATCGCCGCTGACCTGAACACGAGCCCGATCGCGCTGAAGTTGGCTCTGACCAGCTACTACGTGTCGCTGGCGATCTTCATTCCGGTATCGGGACGGCTTGCCGACCGGTTCGGCGCCAAGAACATCTTTCGCCTCGCCATCGCCGTCTTCATGGCGGGATCTCTCGCCTGTGCGGCCGCGTCCTCACTCGAAGGATTCGTCGCCTCGCGTTTTCTGCAGGGCGTGGGCGGGGCGATGATGACGCCGGTCGGCCGGCTGCTTCTGGTGCGGGCTGTGCCGAAGGCCGATCTCGTAGGCGCCATGGCCTGGTTCACCATCCCGGCGCTCATCGGCCCGCTTATCGGTCCGCCGCTGGGTGGCGCGATCGCGACCTATTCGGACTGGCGCTGGATATTCCTTATCAACTTGCCCATCGGGGCGATCGGTATTCTGCTTGCGACACGATTCCTGCCCTTCGTCGAGCGGGTACGTGGGGTCTCCTTCGACGCGCCGGGCTTTCTCCTCTCCGGCTTTGCCTGTGCCGGCCTCGTCTTCGGATTCTCGATCATCTCTCTGCCGGCCCTTCCGCCGGTGTTCGGCGTGTTTCTGGTGCTTGCGGGGGCGGTTTCGGCTCTCTTCTACGTCCGCCATTCGCGGCGCGCACCGACGCCCATCGTCCGGCTGACGCTTCTGCGGATCGCGACGCTGCGGGTAAGCGTCGTCGCCGGCACCCTGTTCAGGGTCGGCACCGGGGCCGTGCCGTTCCTGCTGCCGCTGATGCTTCAGATCGGATATGGCTACACCGCCCTCCAATCGGGTCTTGTCGCAAGCGCTTCGATGGGCGGGGCGATCGTCATGAAGGTGCTTGCAAAGCCGATCCTGCGGCGCTTCGGCTTCCGTTCCACGCTGATGTGCTCGACGCTGGTCGGCGGCGCTCTCATCGTCGCGATCGGCTTGGAGGCTCTTTCGGGATCGATCATCGCGCTGATTGGGCTTCTGCTCGTCGGCGGCTTCTTCCGCTCGCTTTTCTTCACCGGGATCAACACGCTGGGTTTTGCCGATCTCTCAACGCAGCAGACAGGCGATGCCACCGCGATGATGGCCGCGACCCAGCAGGTATCGATCGCCATGGGAGTCGCGATCGCGGGCATCGTGCTTGAAGCCGGCATGGCGGTCATGGGAACGACGACGCCTCAAATCACCGATTTCGCACTGGCCTTCATGGTTTCGGGAGCGCTGATGATGACGGCGGCCCTGCCGTTTCTCTCGCTCTCATCGGAAGCAGGCGACGAGGTGGCGGGCCGTTCGATTCCGGCCGAGTAGGGCGGGCAGACCTCAGCCGAGCGGCCCGGCCTCCGGGTCTTCCATTTCGTCGGCGTCCTGCGTCCCGCGCCGGCCCTTGAAGTCCTTGGCGAGGATGTAGAGCTCCACGGAACCGTCCCGGCTCGCTGGTGGCTTGACGTGATGAACCGCCTTGAAGTTGCGTTTGAGCAGGTCGAGAAGGTCCCGCTCCGTGCCGCCCTGAAATGTCTTGCACAGGAAGTGCCCGCCGGGCTTCAGCGTCCGCACCGCGAAATCTGCCGCGACCTCGCAAAGATGCATGGTCCGCAGGTGATCGGTCTGGCGATGGCCGATGGTCGGCGCGGCCATGTCTGAAAGCACGATGTCGGGTGCGCCGCCAAGCGTCTCGATCAGCCGGTCGGGCGCATCCTCCTCCAGAAAATCCATCAACAGTATCTCGGTGCCCGAGACCGGATCGACCTCCAGAAAATCGATGCCGACGACGCGGATATCGTCGTTGGCCGAGCCAACCCGCTCCACCGAAACCTGACACCAGCCACCCGGCGCGGCGCCGAGATCGACGACGCGCTGGCCGGGCTTCAGCAGCTTGTAGCGATCGTCGATTTCGATCAGCTTGTAGGCCGCGCGCGACCGATAGCCGTCAGCCTTTGCCTGCCGCACGTAGGGGTCGTTCAACTGCCGCTCGATCCAGCGGCGGGAGGATGCCTTTAGCCCGCGCTTCTTCTTCACCTTCACGTGGAGGCCGCGGGGATTGTTGGTCTTGGTCATCAGGCGCTCCGTCTGCCCTGCCGGTCCCAGACCCGGTCGGCGATCATCATTTCGATCAGAAGGCCTTCTCTGAGGCCGCGATCGGCAACGCGCAAGGCTCTTGCGGGCCATACCCGGCGGATGCCTTCGAGGATCGCGCAGCCCGCCAGCACAAGATCGGCCCGGTCGCTGCCGATGCACGGATTGGCGACGCGCTCTTCGAAGCTCCATCCGAGAATGCGCTGGACCAATTCGTCGGCCTCCTGCTGCGTAAGCCACAGCCCGTCCACCTGACGACGGTCGTACCGCTCGAGGTTGAGATGGATACCGGCGAGCGTCGTGACCGTGCCGGACGTTCCGAGAAGGTGGAATTTCGGCGTGTCGATCAGCTTGTCGAGTCGGTCGCGGCCGGGAAAATCGGAGATCATCTCGGTCGTCTCGACGATCATCTTCTCGAAGACCTCGGGCGTCACGTTCCGCCCGCCATGGCGCTCGGCCATCGAGACGACGCCGATGGGGAGGGAGGTCCAGGCAACGATCCGGCTCGCGAGCTTGCGCGTCGGCCCGTCTCTCAGATCAAGAAGAGCGATCTCGGAAGATCCTCCGCCGATATCGAAGAGAACGGCACCGCGCGTGCTCGGCTCGATCAGCGAACCACAGCCCGAGACGGCGAGCCGCGCCTCGGCCTCCTGGCTGACAATCTCGAGCTTGAGCCCCGTATCGCGCTCGACGCGTTCGAGGAACTCTGCACCATTCGCCGCAGCGCGGCAGGCTTCGGTCGCGATCAGACGCATATGGGTGACGTTGCGCGCCGCGATCTTCTGCGCACAAACGGCGAGGGCCGAGGCCGCCCGGTCCATTGCGTCGCGCGACAGCGAGCCGGTCCGACCGAGCCCCTCGCCAAGGCGCACGATCCGCGAGAAAGCGTCGACGACTCGGAACTGGCCGGGCCGTGTCGGCACCGCCATCAGGAGGCGGCAATTGTTGGTTCCAAGATCCAGTGCTGCATAGACAGGCGGTGGGCCGGCCTGAGCGCGTGCGCCGTTGACATTCTGATCGTTGGTGGCCGGTTTCCGGCCGTCACCGTTGCGCGTGCGTGCGACTTTGGGAGGCGCGTTTCCACGTTCCGCAGGTTTGCGATCGGTCGGCTGATCGGGTGTGTTGCCTTGCTTCCCGGGCGAGCGCGGCTTGCGGCGCCTTATCTTGCGCATGCCACGCTGGTTCGGTTCGCTCTTTTTCGCCGATTGTTCGCGAGACGGTTCGGACGCGGTTGAACCGGTCGCTTTCTGCGTCGTCTCGCCGGCTGCTTCTTCGGTCGCCGATCGATTCTTTGCGGCCGCGCGCTTGCGTCGACGCCGCTTCTGGCGCTTGGAAAGCCGCGCTGCATCACCGCCCGCTGCTCCGTCGCTCGAGGAAGTGCCCGGTGATTGGTGATTGCGGTTTCGATGATCGGTCTTAGCGCCTGCCTGCGCAGAACCCGTCGAGTTATGATCAGGTCGCCGCTTGGCATCGAGCGACGCAGTCATAGTCCCGTCGTTCGGGTGCGGCTGAGCGTCAGCCGACCACCCGTCTGGCGTCGAGCTTCGCCGCCGATCGGAATCGTCCAGTCGGGGCGGTGCGCGCGGATGATCGCGCTCTGCCGCTCCGGTTTGCTTCGTGTACGGGTCGAAGGAAGGCTTCCTGTCCCGTTTCGATTTCAAATTAGACGATCGACTGTGGCGGTTCCCTTCCTTCCCGCTATCCAACTGTTCTCTCCGGCGCGTTACCCCGAAGATCACGGAGGGCGCCTCAACTGTTCTTGTGTCGACGTGGAGTGTACCAAGCCATGGCCGTGAAACAAGGGAGTAGGATCACGGCGCGGCAAGTCTGGCGACACGGTCGCGAACCGGGCAAATGCAGTGTGTTGTGAAAGTCCGGGTGCCTGTATGGCATCCCGTTATGGCGTCACGCTCGTGTCATGATTGGCCAGACCAAGCCGCGCGGAGCTGGCTCTCTTCGTTTCCAAGCGGACGTGCTGGGAGATCCTGCGATTTGTTAAAGCCTCCCTCAGGCGAGTGGGACGGCCTTTTGCTCGACGCTGTCCGGAACGATTACCGGCTCGGATGTCATGTTCTGTCGAACATGTGTCAGCAGCCGCTCGATCTCTTTGCGTTCGCTGTCGGAGAGCCCGCGGGTCACCCGATCGTAGACCTCGATCGCAATCGGCCGGGCACTTGCAAAGACGTTCCCTGCCTTGTTCGTCGTATTGATGACCTTGGCGCGACGATCGTGCGGGTCGGGCGAACGCTTGACCAGACCCCGCATCTCGAGCCGGTCCAGATAGGCCGAAAGGGTCATTGGCTCGACACCCATCCGCTCGGCCAGCACGGCTTGACGGCTGCCCTCGTGCCGCGCCACATGCGAAAGAGCACGTATCTCTCCCGGGGTGAGTTCGAGGCCTGCTTCGATGACTGCTTTCTCCAGTTGCTGCCTGAAAAGCCGGGCGACATCTGTCAGGAGAAAACCAAGGGAATTGCCGGCTTCGTTACTGGACATCGAATACTCAGTCGTGAGGCGGCACGGGGCCGTGGGGAACTCGTAACAAATGCAATATCAACTGACATTTTCTCTGTGAAGCCTGTTTCCCACGTTAAGGTTAGAAAGTGCGAGGTCGCCTTTAAGGGCGCTGCGCGCAAAAAGAGCGGATTTCGTTCATGAGTGAATATAAATCGTCCCGTCAGCACGACATGGCCCAGGATGAGGAGCGTCTTCGCCATCTCCTTTCGCTGACGACGTCGCGAGACGCCAAGCGATTCGAAGAGGCCTTCCTTGGTGCGATCTCGGTTCACTCAGAGGAGATCGCGGCAATCGTGAAGAGGCCCGATGCGGCCGATTTCTCTAATACGATCATCGCCTTGGAAGAATCCGGCAACGCGCTTTCGGAGATCTCCCGCGCTTTTGCCGTTATCGCAGGGACTTCGACTACGCCGGAAATTCAGGCGCTTGAGCGGTCGATCTATCCGCGATTGTCGCGCCATTTTTCCGCGATCTCGCTGGATCCCGAACTTTTCGCTCGGGTGGAAGCGGTTGCGACCAATGGAGGAGAGATGAAGCAAATCTCTCCACAGGCCCGACGGCTCACCGAACGAACTTTCAAGCGCATGGCGCGCTCGGGCGCCAAGCTCGACGACGGGCAGCGCGCGCGGCTTGCCGATATAGAAGCGCGGCTTTCGGAACTCTTCACAGCCTTCGCGCAGAACATTCTCGCCGACGAAAACGACTGGTTCCTCGAACTAACGGAAGACGGCCTTGCTGGCCTGCCGGCCTGGCTGGTCTCCTCCCTTCGCAGCGCCGGATCGGAGCGCGGAAAGGACGGGCCAGTCCTCACCCTGTCGCGCTCGCTGATCGTGCCCTTTCTTCAACAGAGTGAGCGTGCCGACCTGCGTGCGACCGCTTTCAAGGCGTGGAGTCAGCGCGGCGAAAACGACGGGCTGTCCGACAATCGCCCTATCATGGCCGAGATTCTCAAGCTGCGAGGCGAGAAGGCCAAGCTCCTCGGTTTCGATACCTACGCCGCCTTCAAGCTGGACGACCAGATGGCGAAGTCGCCGGACCGGGTCCGCGACCTTTTGATGCGCGTCTGGGAGCCGGCGCGGGCTCGCGCCGAAGCCGATGCAGTGATCCTGCAAACGATCGCCGGGGAGGACGGCGTCAATCGCCCGCTCGCGCCATCCGACTGGCGTTACTATTCCGAGAAACGCCGCAAGGCAGAGCTCGATTTCGACGAGACCGCGCTCAAGCCGTACTTCTCGCTGGATCGCATGATCGCGGCGACCTTCGATGTCGCGAACCGGCTGTTCGGCCTGACTTTCGAGCCCATCGACGATCTTTCTGTCTGGAACGACGATGTTCGCGCCTGGAAAGTGCGGCGCGCCGACGGAACGCTACAGGGCTTCTTTCTTGGCGATTATTTCGCCCGGTCAGGCAAGCGGTCGGGCGCATGGATGAGTGTTCTGCGCCCCCAGCACAAGATGGGCGAGGGGCAGACTCCCGTCGTCTATAATGTCTGCAATTTCTCCAAGCCGAATGCGGGCGAGCCGGCGCTGCTGTCGCTGACCGATGCGACGACGCTCTTCCACGAATTCGGTCATGCGCTGCACGGCCTCCTGTCCGATGTCGACTATCCGAGCCTTTCGGGGACGTCCGTCTCGCGCGATTTCGTCGAACTGCCCTCGCAGCTCTTCGAGCACTGGCTGACGGTGCCGGAGATTCTCGACCGGCATGCCACCCATATCGATACCGGCGAGCCGATGCCGAGCGAACTCGTCGGCAAGCTGCTGGCGGCGCGCAAACTCGATGCGGGCTTCGATACGGTCGAATACACCGCCTCTGCCATCGTCGATCTCGATCTGCACGAGAAGGCCGGCGACGAGCCGAAACCACTCGAAACAGAACGCCAGACCTTGCGCGAGCTGGGCATGCCGGAGGCAATCGTGATGCGCCACCGGACGCCGCACTTCGCCCACGTCTTCTCGGGCGAGGGATATTCTGCCGGTTATTACAGCTATCTTTGGTCGGAAGTTCTGGACTCGGACGCCTTCGAGGCCTTTGGCGAAGCGGGTGATCCGTTTCACGCCGAAACCGCAGAGCGGCTCCTCCGCCATGTCTATTCGGCTGGCGACAGCGAGGATGCAGACGCCCTTTATCGCAGCTTCCGTGGACGCGAGCCCGATCCGGCCGCGCTGATGCGCAAGCGGGGCTTTTCGGACAAGGCGGCCTGACCGGTTGGTCAGACCGCTATCGGCTGCATTCTCCCGCTTCGACCGAGCTTACAAGTGAATTTCGGCCGGCAAGGATATGCGCGCGCATCACGGCCTCCGCCCAATGGACGTCGCGCGAGCGAATGGCATCGAGGAGCTTGCGATGTTCATGGAAGCTTCGGCCGATCTCGCCGGGTGAAAAGCTCGTATAGGTGTTGATCAGGAAGCCGATATCCATGAGCCGGCTTGCGGATTCCGTCAGTGTCGCATTTCGCGAGGCGTCGAGAATGCGCTGGTGAAACGCCTTGTTGAGCAGCGACAGGTTCTCGATGCTCTCGCTCGACCGGACATCTGCCTCTTCAAACCCGGCCTCCATTTCATCCTGAAGGCGCTCGAGTTCATCGAGATCGGCGCTCGTCCGCAATTGCGCCGCGAGGCCCGCGGCCGCGCTCTCCAGAAGGGCCCTGACATCGTAGATGTCGGCGATCTCCCTCATCGAGCGCTGTCTGACGACCGTGCCGGAGCGCGGGGTCATGTCCACGAAGCCGTCGCCCGCCAACCGCACGATCGCCGATCTGACCGGGGTCCGGCTCGCGCCGAAACGTTCCGCCAGCAGTTCTTCCGTCAAACGCTCGCCGGGGCGCAGCTTGCCGATGAGAATGTTTTGCCGGATTTCCTCATAGACCCGGTCCGCCGCCCGCAATCCGGGCTTCCCGTCTTCTCCCTTGGCCGACATCTCGAAACCTCATTGGATACAATAACAGGAGGATTGCGGTTATAAACTGTCGATTGCTTGACGAATTGGATACAATAGGTTTCACTTTCGGCAAAGAGGCAAATGCCGCCGCTTCAACGGCGGAGGGGATGTGGGAGCGTCCCCGCCAGGGAGGAGCATGAATGAGCGCATCCGCGCGGAAACCGCTCGACGGTATCAAAGTGCTGGAAATGGGCCAGCTGATCGCGGGCCCGTTCTGCGGCCAGCTTCTGGCCGATTTCGGCGCGGAGGTCGTCAAGGTTGAGCCTCCGAAATCAGGCGATGCCATGCGCCAGTGGGGCCAGGCCGACGAGGAGGGTCGCCCGCTTTGGTGGCCCGTCATCGCTCGCGGCAAGAAGTCGATCACCCTCAATCTGCGGGAGAAGGCGGCGCAGGACGTAGTCCGCGAACTTGCCCGCGAGGCGGATATCCTCGTCGAGAACTTCCGCGTCGGGCGTATGGAGGAGTGGGGCCTCGGCTACGAAGCACTGAAAGAGATCAATCCGCGCCTCATCATGGTTCGCGTCACCGGCTTCGGCCAGACCGGGCCCTACCGCGAGCGTGCCGGCTTTGCCTCCGTCTGCGAGGCGATGGGCGGTATGCGCTATATCGCGGGCTACCCCGATCGTCCGCCCGTGCGTGCCGGCATCTCGATCGGCGACACGCTTGCCGGCCAGAGCGGCTTCCAAGGCGCATTGCTTGCGCTCCAGCATCGAAACGTTACGGGGCAGGGCCAGATGGTCGACGCCTCGATCTTCGAAGCAGTACTCTCCGTCATGGAAGCGGTCGTCACCGAATACGACAAGGGCGGCCATATACGCCAGCGCTCGGGCAGCTTCCTGCCGGGCATCGCGCCCTCCAACGCCTATCCGACAGCGGAAGACCAGTCCGTCATCATCGGCGCCAATCAGGACAGCCTGTTCCAGCGCCTCTGTAAGGTGATGGGCCAACCCGAACTTGCCACCGATGAGCGCTATGCGACCCATCGTGCGCGCGGCCGCAACCAGGCAGAGATCGACGGGATCATCGGCGAGTGGACCGCGCAGCATAAGGCGACGGATATCGTCGACATGCTCTCCGATGCGGGCGTACCCGCGGGGCTCACCTATCGCGCGCCGGACATGCTGGACGATCCGCACTTTCAGGCGCGGGAATCGATCACTCGCATCGAGGACCCGGACCTCGGCCCGACGGCTATGCAGAACGTCTTCCCGAAACTTTCAGAATCGCCGGGCGGCATCGCCCATACCGGTCCCAAGCTCGGTGAGCACACGGATGCGGTCCTGAGGGATTGGCTCGGCTACGACGAAAGCGCCATTGAACGTTTGAGGTCGACGAATGTCGTCTGATTGTCAGTTCATCTACTCGAAGACCGCCACCCACCCGAAGGAGAGCGATCGATGATCGAGCCTATCATCGTCGTCCTCATCCTGCTCGGGCTGATCGCGCTCGGCGCGCCGATCTTTCTGGCGCTCGGCGCAGCGGGCCTCACCGGCCTTTACATGGCGCGCGGGTCGATGGCCTTCTTCTTCGGCCCCACCTCGCTGTTTGGCCAGCTGAATTCGTTCGAACTCCTGGCCCTCCCGCTCTTTGTGCTGATGGGCGCCTTCCTTGCCGCGACGCCGGTGGGGGCAAACCTCTTCAAGGCAGCCGTTATCTGGCTGCAATGGCTGCGCGGCGGCCTCGCCATCTCCACCGTCGGCGCGTCGGCGGTCTTCGGGGCGGTCAGCGGAGTTTCGATCGCCGGCGTCGCCGCCGTCGGGTCGATCGCCGTGCCGCAGATGCTGGAGCGCGGTTATTCCCGCCAGCTTGCCGCCGGCAGCGTCGTGGCGTCTGGCGCCCTCGCCATGCTCATCCCGCCGAGCGTGCCGCTCATTATATATGGCGCGGTGTCCTCGGTCTCGGTCGCCGATCTCTTCATCGGCGGCATCGTCCCAGGAATCGCGCTCGCGCTGGCGCTATCCGTATACATCTATATCCGCGCGCGTCTCAATCCGGAGGAAGCGCCGCAGTCCGAACAGATCGACTATTCTTGGGGTGACAGGCTGAGGGCGCTCGGCGGGATCTGGCACGCCGTACTCCTCATCGTCGTCGTTCTGGGCGCAATCTATTCCGGCATCGCGACACCCAGCGAGGCGGCCGCCTTCGGCGCGGTTGGCTCCTTCCTCGTCGCTGTCGGCATCTTCCGATGCCTGGATTTCAAGGGCGTCGTCCGCGTCGTCGGCCAGAGCGCGCGCATTTCCGGCGCCATCCTCATCATCATGGGCTGCGCGCGCATCTTCGGCGACTACCTGAACCTCGTGCGCGTGCCGGACTCGATCACCAGCCTCCTCATCGGCACCGACCTGCCGCCCGAGGTGATCCTCATGCTGATCATGCTGATCCTCGTCGGGCTCGGCATGCTGGTCGACGCCGTCTCGCTCATCGTCGTGACGACGCCGATCCTTCTGCCTCTCATCACGACGCTCGGCTATGACCCGCTCTGGTTCGGCATCATTCTCGTGATGAATCTCGAGATCGCGGTCATCACGCCGCCGGTCGGGCTCAATCTCTACACCCTCAAGGCTGTGGCGCCGATGCTGAAGATCGAGGAGATCGTCCGCTCGGTGCTACCCTTCGTGGTCATCCAGTTCCTGATGCTGGCACTCTTCGTTCTGGTGCCTTCCATCAGCCTCTGGCTGCCCAATCTCATGCGATAAACCAATGGGAGGAAAGACAAAATGAACATCAACAGACGTTCCGTTCTCGCGGGCACCGCCGCCCTTTCGGCCGGTGCCGCCTTCGGCCTTTCGAGCGTGCCGGCACGGGCCCAGACGACCCTCACGGGCGTCACCTATCTGCCGCCGTCCTACGCCGATCTCGCCTATGGCTCGCAGGGCTTCGTCGACTTCGTCAACGATAACCACGGCGATGCCGTCACGATCGATTTCTACGATTCCGGCCGTCTCCTGTCGGCGGACGAGCAGCTGCCGGCGCTGCGCTCCGGCAATATCGACTTCATGTTCCACACGACGAGCTACATCACCCGATCCCTGCCGATCCTCGGCATCACCGGTCTGCCGGGTGTCGTGGGGCCGCTCTATGAAAACCCGGACCGCCTGAAGCGCGGTTCGCCGCTCTTCGAACTCGTCAACACCGAACTCCAGAAGCAGGGCCTCACCTGCCTCAGCCTCGGCGGCGGCATCATGGAGCCGGAATATATCTGGTCGGCGGGCGATCCGGGTATCCGCGACCTCGACGCGATCGACGGCAAGAAGATCCGCGTCGTGTCCTTCGAGGCGACGAAGGCGATCGAGGATTTCGGCGGCGCGGCCGTGCGTATACCGTCATCCGAACTCTATCTCGCTCTCCAGCGCGGCACTGTCGACGCGGCGGTCGCCAACATCTCCACCATCAACGGCCGTTCCATTCAGGAACAGGTCAAACAGGTCTACCGGGTTCCGGTCACGGCCTTCGGCATCGGCATCTTCGTCCAGACCGAGCGCTGGGAGGCAATGGATTCGGCTATCAAGGACGCGATGATGGCCGGCGTCGAGTGGTTCGACGAGCACAGCGCCGAAGAGGCCAATGTCGAATACTACGAGAAGCAGTACTGGCCGAAGTTCAAGGAGGGTGGACTGGAAGTGGTCGAGCCGGATCAGGCGGCTCTCGACCGCTTCGCCGAGGTGAGCGCGAACGTGCGCGAAGCCTGGACCCAGGAAGTGGGCGAGGAAGTCGGCCAGAAGGCCATCGCACTCGCAATGGGCGAAGGCGCGTAAGACGTTTTGAGATTGGGTGTGGGGCTTCGGCTCCTCACCCCGCCTCCCCAATGTCGTCATCCTCGGCCTCCGGGCCGAGGAGCCAGTCGAACTCTCGGCTCGCTTCGGCGCACGACGCCTCTGGATTGTCGGGACGGAGCCCGAGAACGACGGTGCTGCGGGATAGGAAGCGGAAGAGTAACCTGACAAGCAGGATGTCAAACCCATGAAATCGGCCCTTTTCAAACCGATCGATGCCATCTCCTGGGTGCTGCAGGTGGGCGGCGTGATCGCGCTCGCCTTCATGGCCCTGACGGTTAGCTACGACGCTCTGATGCGCTACATTTTTGCGGCACCGACCTCGTGGAGCCTGGAGATCAACTCCTTTCTCGTCGTCTATCTGGCGCTGATGACGGCCGCCGATGTCGAGCGGCGCGGCGAGCACATCGGGATCACGCTCTTGCGCGACAGTATGAACCCGAAAGGCAAGCGCGTTCTGACCTTCATCGTGAGCATTGTCGGGATCACTCTTTGCGCGATCCTCGCCTGGCGCGGCTGGCTGATGACCCACGACGCCTGGATCTACAACGAGCGCGTCTCTTCTGCCTTCGGGACGCCGAACTGGATCCCCTACGCCATGCTGCCGATCGGCTTCACCATGCTCGGCCTGCAATTCATGCTGAACCTCTTCAGGCCGCAGAAAGACAATCAGGATGGAGCCCCAGCCGTTGTCTGACAATCTCGCGACGAAGCTGCTGAAGCGCCATCTCGTCTCGGGCGAGTTGAAAGCCGGCACCGAGATCGCGCTCAACATGGAGCAGGCGCTGCTGCAGGACGTCCTCGGTACGCTGGTGATGCTCGAACTCGAAGCCATGGGCGTCGAGCGTGTCGTCATTAATCCGTCCGTCCAATATATCGATCATGGCCTTGTCCAGTCCGACGAGATCGCCGCCGACTCGCACCTATTCCTCAAGAGCGCATGCGAGCGCTTCGGCGTCATCTATTCCGGCCCGGGAAACGGCATCAGCCATCCGGTGCATATGGAGCGGTTTGGCGTGCCCGGCGCCTCGCTCATCGGCTCGGACAGCCACACTGTGGCGGCCGGTTCCCTCGGCATGCTGGCGATCGGGGCCGGGGGCGTCGAAGTGGCGCTCGCCATGGCCGGCGAACCCTTCTACATTTCCTGTCCGAAGGTTTTCGGCGTAGAGCTGACCGGCAAACTGCCGGACTGGGTCTCCGCCAAGGACATCATCCTCGAAATGCTGCGCCGGCACGGCACTTCGGGCGGCACCAACTGCATCATTGAATATTACGGCGACGGGCTGAAGAACCTCTCCGCGATGGACCGCCACGTCATCGCGAATATGGGCGCCGAACTCGGCGCGACGACGAGCGTCTTCCCGAGCGACGAGGCCGTGGAGCGTTTCCTGAAAGCTCGGGGCCGTGGCGATGATTTCAAGCCGCTCTCACGCGACGATGGCTGTACCTACGATCGGCACGACACGATCGACCTGTCGGGCCTTGTACCGCTGATCGCCAAGCCCCAGAGCCCCGGCAATGTGGTTCCGGTTTCGGAGATCGCGGGTGAGCCGGTCTATCAGTCCTATATCGGCTCTTCGGCCAATCCGGGCTATCGCGATTTCGCGATGGTGGCCGACATGGTTGCGGGCCAGCGGGCAGCCGAGGGCGTGTCTCTCGACATCAATCCGTCATCCCGGCAGGCGCTTCAAACCCTTGTTTCGGAGGGCAAGCTCGGCTTGCTGATCGCCTCCGGCGCGCGGCTCCATCAAGCGGGCTGCAATGGCTGCATCGGCATGGGGCAGGCTCCGGCGACGGGGCGAAATTCGATCCGCACCGTGCCGCGTAACTTCCCCGGCCGCTCCGGCACGCGGGAAGATTCGGTCTTCCTCGCCAGTCCGGAGACCTGCGCGGCATCCGCTCTTTCCGGCGTTATCACCGACCCTCGGACGCTCGACATGGCCTATCCGCAGGTCTTGGAGCCGGACGAGATGCCGATGAACATCGCCGGCTTCGTCTTTCCGGATCGCAACCAGCGGCCGCAACTCTACCGCACCAGGCACACGCCCTCGCTGCCTGGTTTCGACGCCTATCCCGATCGCATCGAGGTGCCGGTGCTTCTCTCGCTCGGCGACGATGTCTCGACCGACGACATTATCCCGGCCGGACAGCTCCTTCCGATCTGGTCGAACGTCTTTGCCACCGCCGAACACGCCTTCGAGCAAGTTGACGACACCTACTCGGAGCGCGCAAAAGCAGCCGAAGCCGGGCATGCTATCGTCGCGCGCAAGAATTACGGCCAGGGCTCCAGCCGCGAGAACGCGGCCCTTGTGCCCCGCATCATGGGGCTGCGCGTGGTGGTCGCGGAAAGCTTCGCGCGCATCCACTGGCAGAACCTGTCGAGCTTCGGCGTTCTCCCGCTCGTCTTCGACTGCGAGATCCCGGTCATGAAGACCGGCGACGTGATCGCCATCAATGACGTCCGCGGGCAGATCGAGGCCGGTCCGCAGGTGAAGGCGACCGTCCGGCGCGAGGACGGTTCGACCGAAGAACTGAACCTTCGTCACGATCTCACACCGAGACAGGTTGAGATCATGGAACTCGGCGGCGTCATCAACTGGATCGCCAGGCGCCGCGACAACTCGATCGAAAAGGGCGCGGCATGAGCAAAGCGCAATCCGGCACCGTCACCTTACTCGAGGTCGCTCCGCGCGACGGATTCCAGTCGATCTCCGATCCGCTGCTGACCGACCAGAAGATTTCGATCATCGAGGATCTCGTCGCGGCGGGCGTCACGCGCATGGAGCTCGGCTCCTTCGTCAGCCCGAAGGCAATCCCGCAGATGGGAGACATGAAGGAAATCGCTGCGCATTTCAAAGGCCGGACCGGCTGCCGCATGTCCGTTCTCGTGCCGAACGCCAAAGGCGCGAGCCTCGCCCTCGAAGCCGGCTATCCCGATCTCGTTTTCGTGGTCTCGGTTTCCGAGGCGCACAACAAGAACAATGTTCGCCAGACAGTGGCTCAGTCGTTCGATCAGCTCCGTGCCATCGTATCCGAAGCCGGAAATGATGGCTCCGGCCTGCGCGTGGATCTTGCCACTTCATTCGACTGCCCGTTCAATGGCACGGTGCCCCTCGACGATGTGCGCCGCGTCTTCGCCGAGGCGCTGTCGATCGCGCCGAAGGCCGAGTTCGCCCTTTGCGACACGACGGGCCGCGCCGATCCGATGACAGTCGCCAGGCGCTTCGAGACAGTGATGGCGGACGGACCCGACGACGCCGTCTGGGCCTTCCACGGCCACGACACGTTCGGCATGGGCGTTGCCAACGCGCTCTACGCCTACACTGTCGGCGTCTCGATCATCGAAGGCGCGGCGGCTGGGCTGGGGGGCTGTCCCTTCGCGCCCGGTGCGACCGGCAACACGGCGACCGAGGACCTTCACTTCGCCTTCGAACAGGGCGGTATTACCACCGGCATCGATCGCGAAAAGCTGTTGAAGGCCGCAGACCGCATCGCCGATCTGCCCGGCGGCAAGACCGCAAGCCATCTTCGCATCGTCCCTCGCCAACGCGCCGCCTGATATTCGAAGACGGCACGGCTCCGCACCGCGACGTGCAAGAGCGCGGGCGATCGTCTATGCCTCGTTTCCGCTTCGATCTATTCGAGCGGAGATCGGAATTCAGGTGCAGGTGAATGGCGGACGTGGCGAACGATCAATCGATGGACGAAGTCAGTCCGAGCGGGCCAGCTCCGGCCAAAACCGTCTGGGTCGCGGTCGATTGGGGCACAACAAATCTTCGCCTCTGGCTGATGGGGACGGACGATCAGGTGCTCGACCACCGCACTTCGAATCGCGGTATGGGGTCTCTCCAGAAAGACCAGTTCGAAACCGTCCTGACCGATCTTCTCGCCGACGTCCTGCCTGAGGACGGGTCCCTGCCGGTGGTCTGCTGCGGCATGGTCGGCGCGCGTCAGGGTTGGGTCGAGGCGCCCTATGCCGCCTGTCCGTGCAGCCCGTCCGGCACTAGTCAGGCCGTGACATTTGAGGCCGCGGACAGGCGCCTCGCGGTCAACATCCTGCCGGGCGTGAAACAGATCGACCCGCCGGACGTGATGCGTGGGGAGGAGACCCAGATCGCGGGTCTTCTCGCAGACTCGCCCGAGTTCGAGGGCGCAGTCTGTCTGCCCGGCACTCATTCCAAATGGGCGAAGATCGCGAGCGGTCGTATTGAAACCTTCCGCACTTTCATGACCGGCGAACTCTTCGCGCTCATGTCCAAACAGTCGATCCTGCGTCATTCAGTGGGAGTCGACGGGTTAGACGAAGCGGCATTCTCCGAGGCCGTATCGCATGTGCTTCGGCAGCCCTCCGCGCTCACGGGCGAATTCTTCTCGATCCGCGCCGCCTCGCTCCTCACCGATGCGAACCCCGATGCCGCGCGCGCCCGTCTCTCCGGTCTCCTAATCGGCGCCGAACTCGCCGCCGCTCGCTCGTTCTGGGAAGAGGGCGAGACGGTGATCATCGGCGAAAGCGCGCTTGCGAGGGCCTATCGCGGCGCGCTCGATCTCGCGGGAGGCACCGTTCGCACCGTACCCGGAGACGAACTGACACTGGCCGGCCTCACCGCCGCCTATCGAAACCTGAAACGTTAAAGGCTCGACGGATGAACAGGGAAATCATCGCCATCCTGCGCGGTATCAAGCCGGACGAGGCCGAAGCCGTGCTCGACATTCTTCTGGAAGCCGGCATCACAAAGATCGAGGTGCCGCTCAATTCGCCGAAACCCTTCGAGAGCATCGCGACGATGGTGAAGCGAGCGGGCGATGCCGCGATCGTCGGCGCCGGCACCGTGCTCGATGTCGAAGCCGTCGCCGAACTCTCGGCGATCGACGCCAAGATGGTTGTCTCGCCGGACGCCTTCCCGGATGTGATCCGCGCCACCAAGGACGCCGGCATGCTCTCCTATCCAGGTGTCTTCACGGCGAGCGAATCGTTTTCCGCACTCCGGGCCGGCGCCGATGGTCTGAAGTTCTTTCCGGCCTTCAAGCTCGGCACGGATGGCTTCGCCGCACTCTCCGCCGTCCTTCCGTCCAACACGAAAACCTACGCCGTCGGCGGCGTCGGCCCTGCCGATTTCAAGGCTTGGCGCGATGTCGGCATCACCGGTTTCGGCATGGGAACGGCGATCTACAAGCCCGGAATGAGCCCCTCGGACGTCGCGGATCGGGCGAAGGAGATCGTCGCCGCCTATGACGCGGCTTTTGGTTAATCATCACACAAATAAGCGAACAGCCCCCGCGAACACTCTTGAACAGCCTCTCGTCTTCTGTAATGGTATGATTATTGAACTCGGGTGGGAGGCTCGTGTCGATGTCGAGCCCAGCTCGCAAGACAAGCAGAACGGCGGATCTCGCCGGAGAATACGGCAGGCGGATCACCGCCGGCATCCTCAAACCCGGCGACAACCTGCCGGTTGAGGGTCAGCTCGCTACCGAATGGGGCGTGTCGCGCACCGTCGTCCGTGAGGCCATGCGGCTTCTCGCGGCCAAGGGCCTGCTTCGCGTTGGCCCGAAAGTGGGTACGCGCGTCCTTCCCTTCGACGAATGGAACATGCTCGATGCCGACGTGATGGCTTGGCATCTCCTTGCCGACGAGCGGCGCACATTCGTCGAATCGCTCTACGAAATGCGGCTGATCAACGAGCCGGTGGCCGCCCGCATGGCCGCCGCGCGGATCGGTGCCGCCGACAAGGCACGTCTCGGCGAGGCTCTCGAAGCGATGGGGCGTCACCCGCGTGGCTCGGACGCGTTGATCGCCGCCGATCTCGCCTTCCATCGTATCATTCTCGAAGCGACGAGCAATCCGATCCTGCGCTCTCTTGGCGCGATGATCGAGAAGAGCCTGTCCATCTCGTTCTCGCTTTCCTGGCGCCAGAATCCGCAGGAGGAAACCCTGCGCCAGCACAAGCGTGTCTCAGACGCGATCATCGCAGGCGACGGCGAGGCGGCCGAACTGTTCATGCGCCGCCTCATCGAAAGCGCCTTCGACGACGTGACAACCGCGCTCTACGCGGAAGACCAGACCCACACTGCCATGAACGATACCTGGAAGGATCGCGCACAGGCTGGTGAGAAAACCGCATCCGCCCCGGTGGCGGGTGCATGACAGTTCATCCAAGGGAGGAAACTCGATGAAATTCATGAAGACACTGACGCTCGCCGCAGCCGCGGTCGGCATCCTGGCGGCGCAGCCGTCCGCGACCTTTGCGCAGGACAAGGGCACGGTCGGCATCGCGATGCCGACGAAGTCCTCGGCCCGCTGGATCGACGACGGCAACAACATGGTCAAGCAGTTCGAGGAAGCCGGTTACGGCGCCGATCTGCAATATGCCGAAGACGATATCCCGAACCAGCTCTCCCAGGTGGAGAACATGATCACCAAGGGCGTCGGCGCGCTGGTGATCGCGGCGATCGACGGCACGACGCTCTCCAACGCGCTGGCCAACGCCGCTGCATCCGGCATTCCGGTCATCGCCTATGACCGCCTGATCCGCGATTCCGGTGATGTCGACTACTATGCCACCTTCGACAACTTCCAGGTCGGCGTCCTTCAGGGCGAGTCGCTCGTGTCGGGTCTCGAAGAGCGCTTCCCAGATGCCGAGACATGGAACGTCGAACTCTTCGGCGGCTCGCCGGACGACAACAACGCCTACTTCTTCTACGACGGTGCGATGAGCGTGCTCCAGCCGCTGATCGACGAGGGCAAGATCGCCATCCCGTCCGGCCAGATGGGAATGGACACGGTGGGCACCCTACGCTGGGACGGCTCGGTCGCCCAGGCCCGCATGGATAACCTCCTCTCGGCGAACTACACCGGCGACAATCAGGTCCACGGCGTCCTCTCGCCTTATGACGGCCTGTCGATCGGCATCATCTCCTCGGTGAAGGGCGTCGGCTATGGCTCGGGCGATCTGACCATGCCGATCATCACCGGCCAGGATGCCGAAGTGCCTTCGGTCAAGGCGATCCAGCGCGGCGACCAGTATTCGACGATCTTCAAGGACACCCGCAAGCTCGCGGAAGTCACCGTCTCCATGGTCGAGGCCGTGCTCAACGACGGCGAGCCGGAGATCAACGACACCGAGACCTATGACAACGGCGTCAAGACGGTCCCGTCCTACCTTCTGAAGCCCGAGCTCGTGACCAAAGAGAACATTGAGTCGATGCTCGTCGAATCCGGTTACTACACGGCCGATCAGCTGCAATAATCCCTCCCGGGACGAGGGGCGGTGCCTTAGCGTGCCGCCTCTCAAACCAATCAGACCATCGACCCTTTCCGGTACCAGCCGCGAGCCAGACAATCCATGCAGCCCATTCTCGAAATGCGGGGCATCACCAAGACCTTCCCCGGCGTGAAAGCGCTCGACGACGTGTCCATGAAGGTCGCCGAAGGCGAGATTCATGCGCTCTGCGGGGAGAACGGTGCCGGCAAGTCGACCCTCATGAAGGTGCTCTCGGGCATCTATCCGCACGGCTCCTACGAGGGCGAGATCGTCTTCCGCGGCGAGGAGTGCAAGTTCTCCGGAATCCGCGATTCAGAAAGCCTCGGCATCATCATCATCCATCAGGAGCTGGCGCTGATCCCGCTCCTGTCGATCGCCGAGAACATCTTTCTCGGCAACGAACGCGCCAAGCGGGGCGTCGTCGACTGGAAGCGCACCTTCGAGCGCACGGGCGAGCTTCTGAAGCGCGTCGGCCTCAAGGAAAGCCCGCAGGAGCTTGTGACCAATCTCGGTCTCGGTAAGCAGCAGCTCGTCGAGATCGCCAAGGCTCTCTCGAAGGAGGTGAAGCTTCTCATCCTCGACGAGCCGACCTCCTCGCTCAACGAGAAGGACTCCCAGGCCCTGCTCGACCTGCTGCTCGAATTCAAGCAGCGCGGCATCGCCTCGATCATGATCTCGCACAAGCTGAACGAGATCGCGAAGATCGCCGATTCCATCACGGTCCTGCGCGACGGCGCGGCGGTCTCGACGCTCGACTGTTCGGGCGGCAACGTCTCGGAGGATGATATCATCCGCGACATGGTGGGCCGCTCGCTCGACGACCGCTTCCCGCCGCGCGAACCGAAGATCGGCGAGACGATCTTCGAGGTAAGGAACTGGACGGCGACCCATCCGCAGCATTCGAGCCGCAAGGTGGTGAAGGATGTGTCCTTCAACGTGCGCTCAGGCGAAGTCGTCGGCATCGCCGGCCTGATGGGGGCAGGGCGCACGGAACTTGCCATGAGCCTGTTCGGCCGGTCCTACGGAAACTACGTCTCCGGCGAGGTTCTCCTTCACGGCAAGCCGGTGGACACGTCGACGGTCGGCCGGGCGATCGATGCCGGCATCTGCTACGTCACCGAGGATCGCAAGGGCTATGGGCTCGTCCTCGACGAGACTATCCGGCGCAATGTGCCGCTCGCCAATCTGCCGGGTATCGCCAATGGCGGCATCGTCGTCAGCGATCGCAAGGAGGCGAAGGTCGCCAACGACTATCGCGACCGGCTGCGCATCAAATCGTCGTCGATCGCTCAGGAGACGATCAATCTCTCCGGTGGCAACCAGCAGAAGGTGGTTCTCGCCAAATGGCTCTTTGCCGGGCCCGAGGTTCTCATCCTCGACGAGCCGACGCGCGGCATCGATGTCGGGGCGAAATACGAAATCTACTCGATCATCGGCGAGCTTGCCGCCCAGGGCAAGGCCGTCGTCGTGATCTCGTCGGAAATGCCCGAACTGCTCGGCATCTCCGACCGCATCTACGTTATGAACGAAGGGCGCTTCGTCGGCGAGATGCCGACGTCCGAAGCATCTCAGGAAAAGATCATGGCGGCCATCATCCGGTCGTCAGGCAAGGCGTAGGGCGCGGGGGCTGAAACCGACGCCGACGCCGTTGCATCCCAAGGGAGGAACCATGTCGCAGCAAGCAACGACCGACAGCGCAGTCGGCTCAGAAACGGAAAGCGCCAGCCACTGGTCGTTCCTCCGCCGTCACATGCGCGAATACGGCATTCTCATCGCGCTCGTCGTCATCATGGCCTTCTTCCAGATCGCCACCGACGGCATCCTGATGAAGCCGATCAACCTGACCAATCTGGTGCTCCAGAACAGCTATATCGTCATCATGGCGCTCGGGATGCTCTTGGTCATCGTCTCCGGCCATATCGATCTCTCGGTCGGCTCCGTGCTCGGCTTCGTCGGGGCGCTCGCCGCCGTGATGATCGTCCAGTGGGACATGAACTTCTTCATCGCGAGCATCATCTGCCTTGCGGTCGGCGGCATCATCGGCGCGGCGCAGGGCTACTGGATCGCCTACTGGAAAATCCCGAGCTTCATCGTGACGCTCGCCGGCATGCTCGTCTTCAAGGGGCTGACCCTCTGGCTGCTCGCCGGACAGTCGGTCGGACCCTTCCCCAGCAACTTCCAGCTCCTCGCCTCGGGCTTCCTGCCGGACGTGATCGACGTGCGTGGCTTCCACCTCGTCTCCTTCGTCATCGGCGCGGGTGTCGCCGCCTTTATCCTCGCGCTCGCCCTCAAGCATCGTTTTGCATCGCGCGGCACAGGCCATGACGACGAGCCCTTCGGCTTCTTCATGGCGAAGAACATACTGATCGCCGTCGCCATCCTCTATCTCACCTGGCTCCTCGCCAGCTTCCGGGGCTTTCCGAACGTCCTCATCGTCATGGCGGTGCTGATCGCGGCTTATTCCTTCGTCACCTCGCGCACGACCATCGGCCGTCGCATCTACGCGATCGGCGGCAACGAGAAGGCGGCGAAGCTCTCCGGTATCAACACCGAGCGCCTGACCTTCCTTACCTTCGCGAACATGGGCATGCTCGCAGCTCTCGCCGGCCTCGTCTTTGCGGCCCGTCTCAACACCGCAACGCCGAAGGCGGGTCTTGCCTTCGAGCTCGACGTGATTGCGGCGGTCTTTATCGGCGGCGCGTCCATGGCCGGCGGCGTCGGCACCATTGTCGGCGCGGTCATCGGCGCGTTCATCATGGGCGTGATGAACAACGGCATGTCGATCCTCGGCATCGGCATCGACTATCAGCAGGTGATCAAGGGCCTCGTCCTTCTCCTCGCCGTGATCTTCGACGTCGTGAACCGTTCGCGCGCGTCATGAGCGATATTCGTCTCGGCCTCGTCGGCGTCGGCAAGATCGCCCGCGACCAGCATTTCCCGTCGATCGAAGCGACCGACGGGATCGTGCTCGCCGCCGCCGCCAGCCGTTCGGCACGCGTCGACGGGGTGACGAATTTCACCGATCTCACCGCGATGCTGGACGGGGCCGAGATCGACGCCGTCGCCCTCTGCACTCCGCCGCAGGTGCGATACGCTCTGGCGCTCCAAGCCCTCAAAGCCGGCAAGCACGTTCTCCTCGAAAAGCCGCCGGGCGCGACCTTGAGCGAGGTCGAGGACCTTGCCGAGGTCGCGGCAGCAAAAGGCGTCACGCTCTTCGCCACTTGGCATTCGCGCTTCGCACCGGCCGTCGAGCCGGCGAAGGACTGGCTGTCCAAGCGAAAGGTGAAGCGCGCGGTCATTACCTGGAAGGAGGATGTCCGCCGCTGGCATCCCGGCCAGGAATGGATCTGGGAGCCGGGCGGTCTCGGCGTGTTCGACCCCGGCATCAATGCGCTTTCGATCACGACGCATATTCTGCCGACGGCCTTCTTCCTCACTGGCTCGACGCTCTCTTTTCCCGAGAACCGGCAGGCCCCGATTGCCGCGCGGCTCGCCTTCACCGATGCCCATGGCCTCGATCTTACCGCCGATTTCGACTGGCGGCAGGAAGGTCCGCAGACCTGGAACATTGACGTCGAGACTGAAGACGGTGGCCGTCTCGAACTTTCCGAAGGCGGCAAGAAACTGAAGCTCGACGGTGAACAGGTCATCGACCAGCCAGATGCGGAATATCGCGGCATCTACCAGCACTTCGTCGATCTCGTCGGCTCCGGAAAGAGCGATGTGGATATTGCGCCGCTGCGCCACGTCGCCGACGCCTTCATGCTCGGACGGCGCGAAACTGTGGACGCGTTCCACGAAGAAACCAAATAGGCCCGCAGCGTCTGCCGGGTCACGCATATATCGGAGGGTACGCCGGCGAGATCGGCCGCCTCCGGCCAACACCGAGAAGGGACCTCCATGTCCGACTGTTCGAACTCATCCGATAATAAGCTGCGCTCGCGCGCATGGTTCGACAATCCGGACAATCCGGACATGACCGCGCTCTATCTGGAGCGCTACCTGAACTACGGTATCAGCCAGGAAGAGCTTCAGTCCGGAAAGCCGATCATCGGTATCGCCCAGACCGGCTCGGACCTCTCGCCCTGCAACCGGCACCATATGGAGCTCGCCAAGCGCGTTCGTGACGGCATTCGCGAATCCGGCGGCATTCCGCTGGAGTTCCCGGTACATCCCATTCAGGAGACCGGCAAACGCCCGACGGCATCGCTCGACCGCAATCTCGCCTATCTCGGCCTCGTCGAACTTCTCTACGGCTATCCGCTCGACGGCGTCGTTCTCACCATCGGCTGCGACAAGACCACGCCGGCCTGCCTGATGGCAGCTGCCACCGTGAACATCCCGGCGATCGCGCTCTCCGTCGGCCCGATGCTGAACGGCTGGTTCCGGGGCGAGCGCACGGGGTCGGGCACCATCGTCTGGAAGGCCCGCGAGATGATGGCCGCCGGCGAGATCGACTATGCCGGCTTCATCAAGCTCGTCGCCTCGTCCGCCCCCTCGACCGGCTACTGCAACACGATGGGCACCGCGACGACGATGAACTCGCTCGCCGAAGCCCTCGGTATGCAGCTCCCCGGCTCGGCGGCGATCCCCGCGCCCTATCGCGACCGACAGGAGGTCGCCTGGCGGACCGGCAAGCGCATCGTCGACATGGTCCATGAGGACCTGAAGCCCACCGACATCATGACGCGCAAGGCTTTCGAGAACGCCATCCGCGTCAATTCCGCGATCGGCGGTTCCACCAATGCGCCGATCCACCTCAATGCCATCGCCCGCCATCTCGGCGTCGAACTTTCGATCGACGACTGGCAGGAGCTGGGCGAGGACATCCCGCTTCTGGTCAACCTCCAGCCTGCCGGCGAATATCTTGGCGAGGACTATTACCATGCCGGCGGCGTTCCGGCGGTGGTCAACCAGCTGATGGATAAGGGCCTCATTCACGAGGACGTCATCACCGCGAACGGCAAGACGATCGGCGAGAACTGCCGCGACGCGGTGATCGAAGATGCCAAAGTCATCAAGACTTATGACGAGCCCATGCGCCCGCGCGCCGGCTTCCGCGTCCTCAAGGGCAATCTCTTCAACTCCGCCATCATGAAGCTCTCGGTCATCTCCGACGAGTTCAGGAAACGCTATCTGGAAAATCCGGATGATCCGATGGCCTTCGAGGGCAAGGCCGTCGTCTTCGACGGACCCGAGGACTATCACCATCGGATCGATGATCCTTCACTCGACATCGACCAGCACAGTGTCCTCTTCATGCGCGGCGCGGGGCCGATCGGCTATCCAGGCGCGGCCGAGGTCGTGAACATGCGCGCGCCGGACTACCTCATAAAGAAGGGCATCAAATCGCTCGCCTGTGTCGGTGACGGCCGCCAGTCCGGCACCTCCGGTTCGCCCTCGATCCTCAACGCCTCGCCGGAAGCCGCCGCCGGCGGCGGTCTCGCGCTCTTAAAGACCGGCGACAAGGTGCGCATCGATCTCGGCAAGGGCACGGCCGACATTCTCATCTCCAAGGAGGAGCTCGACGAGCGCCGGCTCAAGCTGGAAGCCGAGGGCGGCTTCCCCTATCCCGAGCACCAGACTCCCTGGCAGGAAATCCAGCGCGGCATCGTCGGCCAGATGGAATCCGGCATGTGCCTCGAAATGGCGACCAGCTACCGAGCCATCGCCCAGACCAAGGGCCTGCCACGGGATAATCACTGATGAATCTTTCGCTTTCAGCCGTCCGGCCTTTCCGGGGTGTCTACCCGGTGGCGCCGACCATCTTCCACGAGAACGGGACGCCCGATCTGGAGGGCCAGAAGCGCGCGCTCGATTTCATGATCGATGCCGGGTCCACCGGCATCTGCATCCTCGCGAACTTTTCCGAGCAGTTCCTGCTGTCCGATGCCGAGCGGGATGAGCAGCTCGCCCTTTCGATGGAGCATGTCGCCGGCCGGGTGCCTGTCATCGTGACGGTCAGCCATTTCTCGACGGATATCACCATCGCCCGCGCGAAGGCCGCCGAGGCCGCCGGAGCAGCCGTAATCATGGTCATGCCGCCCTATCACGGCGCCACCATGCGTGTTGGCGAAGGCCAGATCATCGCCTTCTTCCGGGCACTCTCGGATGCGATCTCGATCCCGATCATGATCCAGGACGCACCGATCTCCGGCACGCCTCTTCCGCCGGCGCTTCTCGCCCGCATGGCTAGCGAGATCGAGAACGTCGCCTATTTCAAGATCGAGACGGCGGGCGCCGCCTCGAAACTGCGCGAGCTCATCTCGCTCGGCGGAGAAGCGATCGAAGGCCCCTGGGACGGCGAGGAGGCAATCACGCTGATGCCTGATCTCGATGCCGGCGCGACGGGTACGATGACGGGCGGCGGTTATCCCGATGGCATCCGCCAGATTCTCGACCCATTCTTTGCCGGCGATCGAAAAGGGGCGATGGAGGCCTATGCGCGTTGGCTGCCCCTCATTAACTTCGAGAACAGGCAGACGAGTTTTGCCACTGCCAAAATCCTCATGAAGGAGGGCGGCGTCATCGCCAGCGATACCGTCCGTCGGCCGATCATGCCCGCCCATCCCGATACGCGCGCCGGGCTGATCGAACTGGCGCGCTCTCTCGACCCCATGGTGCTTCGCTGGGGCCGATAACGGCCTCGATGCGTTGCATGAAAGCGGGCGAAGGCCCGCAGACACGAGACAGAACTGGACATATCCATGACACTCGAACTGACAGGCAAACATCTCATCGCCGGCGATTGGGTCGGCTCCGACCAGACCTTCAAGTCCCAGCCGCTTTCGGCCGAGCCGCGGAATTTTTCCGCCGGCACGCCGGAGCTCGTGGACCGGGCGGCGGAAGCCGCCGAAGAGGCGTTCTGGACCTACGCCTATACGTCGCGCGAAGCCCGCGCCGCGTTCATCGAGACCATCGCCGAAGAGATCGAAAAACGCGGTGATGAGATCACCGAAATCGGCACCGAAGAATCGGGCCTGCCCGCAGGGCGCCTTCAGGGCGAGCGCGGCCGTACGACCGGCCAGCTCAAGCTGTTCGCCAAGCATATCCGCGAAGGCGACTATCTCGACCGGCGAACCGATCCGGCCTTGCCTGATCGTGCTGCTGGACCGCGTCCCGAACTCAAGATGCTCCAGCGCCCCATCGGCCCGGTCGCCGTCTTCGGAGCGTCCAATTTCCCGCTCGCCTTCTCGACAGCCGGCGGCGATACGGCGGCGGCACTCGCGGCCGGTTGCCCCGTTGTCGTGAAGGGGCATGAAGCTCATCCAGGAACGGGCGAAATCGTCGCCCAGGCGATCCACGCCGCGATCAAGGCGCATGATCTGCATCCCGGCGTCTTCTCGCTGGTTCAGGGCGGCAGCCGTGCGGTCGGCGAACGCCTTGTCACCCATCCGCTGATCAAGGCCGTCGGCTTTACCGGTTCCCTCGGCGCGGGGCGAGCGCTCTACGATCTCTGCGCCCAGCGCCCCGAACCGATTCCCTTCTTCGGCGAGCTCGGATCGGTCAATCCGGTCTTTGCGATGCCTGAGGCTCTCAAGGCGCGTGGCGAAGCGATCGGCTCGGGCTGGGTTGGATCGCTCACCATGGGGGCAGGGCAGTTCTGCACCAATCCCGGTCTCGTCTTCGTCAAGGACGGTCCGGAAGCCGATGCATTCGTCTCGTCTGCTGTGGAAGCCGCAAAAGGCGGCGACAAGCAGGTGATGCTCACTGATGGCATTGCCGCCGCCTATCGCTCCGGCGCCGAGAAGGTGTCGCAGACGGAGGGCGTGAAAGCACTGCTCGGCGAGGCCAATTCCAGCCGCCACGCCTCGCCCTTCATTCTCGAAACCACCGGCGAAGTCTTCGAAAGCAATGAAGCGCTGTCCGAAGAGGTGTTCGGCCCGCTCGGCATCGTCGTTCGCGTGAAGGATGAGGCCGAGATGGAGCGGATTGCGCGCAAGCTGCATGGCCAGCTGACGGTCACGCTGCAAATGGACGAGGGCGATGCCCCGGCCGCGAGTAAGCTCGTGCCGATCCTGGAACGCAAGGCCGGACGTATTCTTGCCAACGGGTTCCCGACGGGTGTCGAGGTTGCCGATTCCATGGTCCATGGTGGACCCTATCCGGCTTCGACCAATTTCGGCGCGACCTCGGTGGGTACGCTGGCCATCCGGCGCTTCCTGCGGCCGGTCTGCTACCAGAACCTGCCAAGTTCGGTTCTTCCGGGAGATTTGCAGTAGAGCCATCGGAAGGCTTTGACAAAGGCAAGCTCGCTTGCCATCGTCGAAACGTGCGCTCCGTTATGGCGGGGACACCAAATTCGAGACGGTCAAGGTTCCGCTGAACCTTGGCCGTCAATCGCATCGAACGGGAGGAAAACCTGATGCTAAAACGTCTGACTATCGCCATCGCCGCTTTCAGTGCGCTGACCTCGGTAGCCTTTGCCCAGGAAAGCTACGATCTGAAGTTCCAGTCGAGCGATAACTCCGGCACAGCCGCTTTCGAAGTCCAGAACGCATGGACCGATCATCTCCGCGAGATGTCGGATGGCCGCATTGACGTGGAGATGCTGCCCGCCGGCTCGATCGTTGAATACAACGAGACGCTCGACGCCGTCGGCTCGGGCATCCTCGGCGGCCACGTAACCGACGCATCCTACTTTACCGGCAAGGACCCGGCCTTCGCTCTGATCGGCAACCCGGTCGGTGCCTATTCTTCGCCGGAAGAGCTGCGGGCGTTCTTCGACCGTGGCGGTGGAGAGGACCTCTATAACGAGATTCTCGAGCCCTACGGCGTCCATTTCGTCGGTGCTGCCGCTCAGACCGCCGAAGCTATCCCGTCCAAGATCGCGATCGACAGCGTCGAGGATCTGAAGGGCGTCAAGATGCGCGCGCCGGAAGGCATGGTGCAGTCCGCCTTTGCCGCCGCTGGAGCCTCGCCCGTGAACCTGCCGCAGTCGGAGGTCTTCACCGCGCTCGACAAGGGCGTCATCTCAGCTGCCGACGCGACGACGCTTGCAACCAATGATTCCATGGGTCTGCATGACGTTGCCAAGAACCCGATCTGGCCGGGTTTCCACTCCCTGCCGTTGAACGAGGTTTCGATTAACAAGAGCACCTGGGACTCGATGTCCGAAGAGGATCAGAAGATCTTCAAGGACTCCGTGACCTGGTATGCCGACGAACTGGCCGAGCGCATTAAGGCGCGTGACCAGGAAGTCGCGGACAAGCTCTCCAAGCAGGAAGGCGTCACGATCCACAGCTGGTCGGAAGAAGAAAAGAAGAAATTCCGCCAGATCGCGCAGGATCAGTGGCAGGAATATGCCGGACGCTCGGAGAATGCCCAGAAAGTCTTCGATTCCATGACTGAGTTCCTCAAGAGCGAAGGCAAGCTCTAAGGCCAAGTCTAGCCGTCGCCCGGGCCCTGAGGGCCTGGGCGACGATTTAAGGGAGGAGACGACATGGCCGACACCAGTGAGCAGCCACTAGAGGAACAACGCCCGGAGCAGAAGGATATTCCGCAGGATCCGCTCTCGGCGCTTCTTACGCCGGCCGGGTGGCTCTTTGCGGTCATGTTCCTGTTCGTGACGGCCTTTACCCTCTACGAAGTCCTGATGCGCTACGCGTTCAATGCGCCCACTTTCTGGGTGCACGAGACGACCACAGCGATGACGGCGCTTTGCTTCGCCTTCGGCGGAGCCTATTGCCTCGGGACCGACCGGCACATTCGCGTCGTCCTTATCTATGAAGCAGTCAGTCCGCGCTTCCGGCGCATTCTCGATATCTGCATCTCGATCGTCGGTACCGCTGCCTGCGCCCTGATGGCCTGGGCGGCTTACGGCCTGTCCTACAAGGCGTTCTTCACGCCGAGCGGCAGCTTCCGGCTCGAGACGAGTGGAAGTGCCTGGAACCCGCCGACCCCTGCGATCGTCAAGACGTTCCTTTTCATCACTCTTTGCGCCATGACGATCCAGTTCGCCTTGCAGGGGATCGGTCATTTCCGGCGGAAGCCAACCGACGAGCTGCACCACGGCGGCTCCGAGCACGGAGCCCTCGATGTTTGATCTTCAGGCTCTGGGCATCGGCGGTGGCAGCATCGCGATGTTCGCCATGCTGCTCGCGCTCCTCGTCACGGGCATGCCGCTGGCATTCGTCACCATTCTTGTTGCGCTCATCTTCGCGCTTGGCTGGTTCGGTCCGATGGCCGTGCCGATCGTTACGACGCGCATCTATTCCTTCATCACCCAATACGTCTTTCTCTCGGTTCCGATGTTCGTGCTCATGGCATCGGTTCTCGATCGATCCGGAATCGCGCGAGACCTGTTTGACGCCATGAAGCTCGTCGCTGGCCGCGTCCGCGGTGGTGTCGGTGTCCAGACGCTGATCGTCTCGGTGATCCTTGCGGCAATGTCTGGCATCATCGGCGGCGAGATCGTCCTTCTCGGCTTGCTCGCCCTGCCGCAGATGCTCCGGCTCGGCTACGACAAGCACCTTGCGATCGGCATCGTCTGCGCCGGCGGTGCGCTGGGCACGATGATCCCGCCCTCGATCGTCCTCATCATCTACGGCCTCTCGGCGAACGTCTCGATCGGCGAGCTGTTCACCGCATCCTTCGTTCCGGGGGCGATGCTCGCGGCCATGTATGCCGGCTATGTGCTGATCCGTGCCTATCTGAATCCAAGTATGGCGCCGGTGCCGGAAGAGGAAGAAGAGGTCCCGCTTTCGGAAAAGCTTGCCCTCCTCAAGGGTCTGATACTTCCGCTCATCGTCGTCGTTTTCGTGCTCGGCTCGATTTACGCGGGCATCGCCTCGGTGACCGAAGCCTCGGCCATCGGTGTTTTCGGTGTCGTCCTGTCGACCGTGCTGCGCGGCGAGTTCACCATGAAGCTCTTGATCGACAGTTCGATCCAGACGCTTCGGACCTGCGGCATGATCGTATGGATCGGCGTCGGCGCGACCGCTCTTATCGGTGTCTACAACCTGATGGGCGGCATTGATTTCATCGAGAGCCTGCTGACCGGTGTTTCCGACGAGCCGATCGTCGTCCTTCTCGTCATGATGGTGATCCTGGCGATCCTCGGCATGTTCCTGGACTGGGTCGGCATCGCGCTGCTCGCAATCCCGATCTTTGCGCCGATCGTCGACTCACTTGGCTACGATCTGATCTGGTTCGGCGTTCTCTTCTCGCTGAACATGCAGATATCGTTCCTGTCGCCGCCCTTCGGGCCGGCCGCCTTCTACCTGAAGAGCGTCGCGCCTCCGGAGATATCCCTCGGGACGATCTTCAAGTCGCTGCTGCCCTTCATCGGTCTTCAGGCGCTTGCCCTCGGCATCGTCATCGCATTCCCGAGCATCGCGCTCTGGTATCGATAGGAGAAGGACCGACCTCGGGTATCAGCGATCCGAGGTCTTCCAGCGTGGGTTGATCCACGGCTGGGCCTCGTCGCGCGGCAATGTCTCGCCAAGGATATGGTCGGAGGCTTTCTCTCCGACCATGATCGACGGTCCGTTGAGATTGCCGTTGGTAATGCGCGGGAAGATCGAGGAGTCGGCGACCCTAAGGCCGTCGACGCCGATGACCCGGCACTGAGGATCGACCACGGCGTGCCGGTCCTCCGCATCGCCCATTCGGCATGTGCCGCAGGGATGATAGGCGCTTTCGGCTTCCTCGCGGATGAAATCGTCGATCGCCTCGTCGGACTGAGCCGAAGCGCCAGGCTGGATTTCCTTGCCGCGATAGGCGTCAAATGCGTTCTGGGCGAAGATCTCCCGCGTCAGTCGCACGCAGCGGCGGAAGTCGGTCCAGTCCTCCTCCGTCGACATATAGTTGAAGACGATCTTCGGCGGCTCGATCGGATCGGACGAACGAAGCGAAATGCGTCCGCGCGAAGGCGAGCGCATCGGCCCGACATGGGCCTGGAAGCCGTGTCCCTCTGCTGCCGCCTTGCCGTCGTAGCGCACGGCGATCGGCAGGAAATGGTACTGGATATCGGGATATTCGACGCCGGCCCGGCTTCGAAGAAAAGCGGCGCTTTCAAACTGGTTCGAGGCACCAAGACCGGTTTTGGTGAATAGCCACTGTGCGCCTGAGAATCCTTTGCCGAAGAGATTCCAGTGCTTGTAGAGCGTGATCGGCTGTGTGCAGGCCTGCTGGATGTAGACCTCCAGATGGTCCTGCAGATTGCCGCCGACTCCCGGCCGGTCCGCGACCACATCGATCCCGTGTTCGGAAAGATGTGCGGCCGGTCCGATGCCTGAGAGCATCAGCAGTTTCGGGGAGTTGATGGAGGAGGCTGCGACGATCACCTCGCGCTTGGCGTTCACAAGCTGGGTCTTGCGCCCCTTGGTCACTTCGACGCCGGTCGCGCGGCCGTTCTCGATGGCGATCCTGTTGGCGAAGCAGTGGATTAGCCGGACATTTCCGCGCTTGAGGGCAGGGCGCAGATAGGCGTTGGCGGTCGACCAGCGCCGGCCCCTCCAGACGGTCTGCTCCATCGGGCCGAAGCCCTCCTGCTTTTCGCCGTTGTAGTCAGCCGTCTCCTCGAATCCGGCCTGGGTTCCCGCTTCGACGAAGGCGTGGAACAGCGGATTGATGCGCGGGCCGCGACTGACATGGAGCGGGCCGTTCTGACCTCGCCATTCGGGATCGCCGCCATGGCCACCCTCGTGCCAGCGCTCCATCCGCTTGAAATAGGGAAGGACATCCGCAAACCCCCAACCCTTCGCGCCGGTTTCTTCCCAGTGATCGAAATCCTTCGCATGGCCGCGCACATAGACCATGCCGTTGATCGAGGAGGAGCCGCCGATGACCTTGCCGCGCGGCGTCACCAGACGGCGCCCGCCGAGATGGGGCTCGGGTTCGGAAACGAAGCCCCAGTCGTAGCGCTTCATGTTCATCGGATAGGATAGGGCCGCCGGCATCTGGATGAACGGCCCCATATCGGTGCCGCCGAATTCCAGGACGATCACCGAATGCTTGCCGTTTTCCGACAGGCGATAGGCAAGCGCCGAACCCGCCGAGCCCGACCCGATGATGACGTAATCGGCCTCGGCCAGAACGTTGCGATCCGTGACCATGGCTCAGTACGGGCTCTCGACCGGGCCCATGCCCACATGAACGGTCTTCAGCTGAGAATAATATTCCACTGCTGCCTTGCCGTTCTCGCGGCCGAGGCCGGATTTCTTCACGCCGCCGAAGGGCACTTCCACGGGCGTGAGATTGTACGTGTTGATCCAGCAGATGCCGGCTTGCAGCTTCTTCGCCACCCGGTGCCCGCGCGTCAGATCGCTGGTGAATACGCCTGCCGCCAGACCGAACGGCGTCCGGTTGGCGCGCGACAGCGCCTCCTCCTCGGTGTCGAACGGGAAGACGGACATGACCGGTCCGAAAATCTCCTCCCGCGCGATCGTCATCTCGTCGGTGACGTCGGCATAGACCGTCGGCGCGATATAGGCGCCATCGGCGAAGCCATCGCCGTCCGGCAAACCACCGCCGATGACGAGCCGCGCACCTTCCTCGCCGGCGCTCTTAAGATAATGCTGCACCTTTTCGCGCTGCGCGAAGGAGACGAGTGGTCCGATCTGCGTCTCCGGATCGAGCGGGTCACCCAGCTTGATCCCCTTGGTGCGCTCGGCCAGCCGTTCCAAGAACCGTTCGTAAATGCCGCGCTGGACGAAGACGCGCGTGCCGTTCGAGCAAATTTGCCCCGTCGAATAGAAATTGCCGAGCATCGCGCCGGAAATCGCGTCTTCGAGGCTCGCATCGTCGAAGACGAGGATCGGCGACTTGCCGCCCAGCTCCATCGTCACATGCCGCATGCCCTCGGCGGCTGCCGCATAGACCTTCGGCCCGGTCTCGACCGAGCCGGTCAGCGAGACCTTGGCGCAGAGGTCGTGGCCGGTCAGCGCCGCGCCGACCTTGCCGAAGCCCTGAACCACATTGAGAAGACCCGCCGGCGCGCCCGCCTCGTGCATGATCTCGGCGACCTTGAGAGCGCAGAGCGGCGTCAGTTCCGACGGCTTGAAGACCATCGCATTGCCGCAGGCGAGCGCCGGCGCTGCCTTCCAGCAGGCGATCTGGGTCGGATAGTTCCACGCCCCGATGCCGACGCAGACGCCGAGCGGCTCGCGGATCGTGTAGGCGAAGTCGGCGCCGAGCGGCACGCTCTCGCCGGAGAGCGTCGCGGCGATCGAGGCAAACCATTCCAGCGCGTCCGCGCCGGACGTCGCATCGGCTACGATCGTCTCCTGGATCGGCTTGGCGGTATCGAGGGTTTCCAGCTCGGATAGCGCCTCGTTACGCTCGCGGATGATGTCGGCTGCCTTGCGAAGCACGCGCGAGCGCTGGACCGGCGTCCACTCCGCCCACTCAGCCTGTGCCTTGGCCGCCGATGTCATCGCAGCGTCGATGATTGCCGGCGTCGCCGCGTGAAGCTTTGCGATCGTCTCGCCTGTCGCGGCATAGATGCAGTCGAACGCTTCGCCGTTCTCGTCCTCGACATAGGCGCCGTCGATGAAGTGGCTTGCTTTGGGCTGGGCTCTCATACTGTTCCTTCCAGCGCGTCGTAGGAGACCATCACATGCTCGGCATAGGCCGGCCGCGCCTGAAGGCGCTCGTAATAGGCCGTGATGTTCGGATAGTCGGGGCGCTCGATGTCGAGCGCGAAATAGCGGTAGAGCACCGAGCCGAAGACGATGTCCGCAAGGCTGAAGTCTCTGCCCGCGAGATAATCGGCCTCGCCGAGACGGGCCTCGGCGATGTCCATCCGCTTGTGGAAGTGGACGAGGGCGCGTTCGATCGCCTCCGGATTTCGGCTTTCCGGCTTCGCGATCACCTTGGCGAAGAAGACCGGCGCCTGGAATGTGCCCATGATCTCGATCTTCGACCATTCGGCCCAGCGGTCGACCTGCGCACGGGCTGCCGGGTCGCTGGGCCAGAACGCGTCGTCCTTACCGTAGCGGGCTGCGAGATAGCGCAGGATCGCGCCCATCTCGGAGATCGCCTCGCCATCGTCGTCGCGAACCACCGGCACCAGACCCATCGGGTTCATCGCGAGATATTCGGGCGAACGGTTGCCGCCGAAGCGATGGCCAACATCCAGCCGCTCGTGTTCGAGCCCGAGTTCGGCGATCAGCCACATCACAGGCTGCACATTGTTGGAGTCGGACCGTTCGTAGACCGTGATCATGTTCAGTCTCCCCTCGGATAGCGCTGGGAGGATTCGAGCACGTTGAGATCCATGTGGTTTCGCATGTAGCGCTCGGAGGCGTTCTTCAGCGGCTGGAAATCCCACGGATAGTAGTCGCCGTTTCGAAGTGCCGGGTAGACGATCCAGCGGCGGGCCTGGCTTTCGCGCACATCGGCGTCGTAGCGCGCCATATCCCAGCGTTCGCCGACTTCCTTCGCGAAGCGCTGCACCACATCGGTGTAGTCGGTGTTCTCGGCCAGATTTTTCAGCTCGTGCGGATCGGCGCCCATATCGAAGAGCTGCGGAGGATCAATCTCGCAGTGATTGTACTTCCACGGGCCTTCGCGCAGCGACACCAGAGGAGCTTCGGAGCCTTCGGCGGCATATTCCATGCGGACTGGATTGGTGCGGTCCTCACCGTTCGCCACCGGAACGAGGCTTTCCCCGTCGGTCCACGGCATGATGCCGCCGAGATCGATCCCGGCGAGATCGGCAAGCGTCGGCGTCACGTCGATCGTCGAGACCGGCGTGTCGATCCGTCCTGCCGGCATTTGGGGCGCGGCGATCATCAGCGGTACGCGCGCCGAACCGTCGTAGAAGCTCATCTTGAACCAGAGGCCGCGCTCGCCGAGCATGTCGCCATGGTCGGAAAGGAAGAGGATGATCGTATCCTCGTCCTGCTCGGTGCCTTCGAGTGCCTCGAAGATCTCGCCGATCTTGTCGTCGAGATAGGAGATATTGGCGAAATAGGCCCGGCGTGAGCGGCGGATATCGTCTTCGCTGATCTCGAAGTTCGAGCGGTCGTTCGCATCGAGAATGCGCTTGGAATGGCGATCCTGTTCCTCGTAGGGAATCGCAGGTACCTCCGGCAGAAGGTGCTCGCAGTCCTCGTAAAGGTCCCAGTACTTCTTGCGCGCCACGTAAGGGTCATGTGGATGGGTGAAGGAGACGGTCAGCATCCAGGGCCGGTCATCGCCGCGCCGGCCGAGATCGTAGATCTTGCGCCTCGCCTCGTAGGCGACCTCGTCGTCATATTCGAGCTGGTTGGAAATCTCGCCGATCCCGGCGCCCTTCACCGAGCCCATATTGTGATACCACCAGTCGATCCGCTCGCCCGGCTTGCGATAGTCCGGCGTCCAGCCGAAGTCTGCCGGATAGACGTCCGTCGTCAGCCGCTCCTCGAAGCCGTGCAGCTGGTCGGGGCCGACGAAGTGCATCTTGCCGGACAGCGTCGTCTGGTAGCCGGCGCGCCGCAGGTGGTGGGCGTAGGTCGGGATGTCGGAGGCGAATTCGGCCGCATTGTCATAGACCCGCGTGCGTGCCGGCAACTGACCCGACATGAAGCTCGCCCGGCCCGGCGCGCAGAGCGGCGAGGCCGTGTAACTGTTCCGAAACCGCGTGGAGCGGGCCGCGAGCTTCTTCAGATTGGGCGTATGGAGGAAGTCCGCCGGACCGTCCGGAAACAGCGTTCCGTTCAGCTGATCGACCATCAGGATCAGGATGTTCGGCTTCTTCGTCATACGGCGTTCTCCGTCTTGAGGGCTTTGTCGAGGTAGTCCATGACCAGCGCCGCCGCGTCTCGGCGTTTGGGCGCCCGCTCCTGAAGGGCGGCGCGGATGTAGAGGCCGTCGATCAGCGAGGCGAGGCCCTGGGCCGTGCGACGTGCCGCGTCTTCATTCATCAGCTCGCGTAAGGAGTGGACGAGGTTCGAATCGAGACGGCGCGCATACACCCTGAGCAGCCGCTGGGCGTTGGTCGAACGATTGGCCTCGACATAAAATGCGAGCCACGCTGAAACGATGGCCGGATCGAACTGCTCGGCTTCGAAGGAGGCGCTGATGATCGCCTCGACCCGGGCGCGCGGGCCCTTCGCCGACCGGAACCGGTCCAGCACGGACTTGCCGAAATCGTCGAGGATTCGCCGCATGGCGGCGTAGAAGATCCTCTCCTTCGACCCGAAATAGTGGTGGGCGAGAGCTGAGGAGACGCCGGCGCGATTGGCGATCCGCCCAACGGTCACGTCGAGAGAGCCCGAAGCGCCGATTTCGGCGATCGTGGCTGAGATCAGCGCCTCGCGACGCACTGCCTCCATTCCCGTCTTCGGCATCCTTGCTCCGCTGCTGATACAAATCTGGGCACCCCAATCAGGGTGCCACTGTTTACATCAGTCTCTCGATGAGTTTTAATTGACTGATCAATCAAAAACAACCGGCGCCAACGAGCCGGTCCTGGACAGGGAGCATTCATGCGCAAGACATTCGGAACGATTGCACTCGCCTTTCTCGGCACCACTGCCCTCGCTGGAACCGCGAGCGCGCAGGTCTCCGAAGCCTGCCAGACGGTGACCATGTCTGATGTGGGCTGGACCGACATCACAACGACGACCGCGGCCACGAAGCACGTTCTGGAAGGTCTCGGATATTCGGTGGACGTGAAGGTGCTCTCGGTTCCGGTGACCTTCGCATCGCTCGAGAGCGACGACGTCGATGTCTTCCTCGGCAACTGGCTGCCAGCCCAGAATGCGGCAATCGGCCCCTATCTCGAATCCGGCGAGATCGAGGACGTCTCGACCAATCTCGAAGGCACGAAATACACGCTCGCCGTCCCGACCTATCTCTATGAAGAGGGTCTCCAGACCTATGCTGACATCGCGAAGTTCCGCGACGAGCTGGACGAGAAGATCTACGGCATCGAGCCGGGCAATGAGGGTAACGCCTACCTCGTCTCGTTGACCGAGGAAAACAAGCACGACCTTTCCGGCTTCGAAGTCGTGGAGAGTTCAGAGCAGGGCATGCTGGCCATGGTCGGCCGTGCCTATTCCAAGGAAGAGCCCATCGTCTTCCTCGGCTGGGAGCCCCATCCGATGAACGCCAACTACGACCTGAAATACCTCACAGGCGGTGAAGACTTCTTCGGCGGCGAGGGTACGGTCCACACGGTCGCACGCCAGGGCTACATGGAAGAGTGCCCGAATGTGACGACCTTCCTGAAGAACCAGAAGTTCTCGCTGGACATGGAAAACAAGATCATGGGCCAGATCCTCGACGAGGGCGAGGAAGCCGGTGTGGCGACGGAAGCCTGGCTCAAGGCCAATCCGGACCAGTGGGAAGGCTGGCTTGAAGGTGTGACCACCGTCGAAGGCGAACCTGGTCTTGCAGCCGTCAAAGAATCGCTGGGGATGTAAGCCCCAAAGGCGATATCGAAACTATCCAGCCCCCGCCGAACCCGGCGGGGGCTTTTCTTCAACAGCTTAGGGGTGAGGGCGCGGGGTCGTGGACTGGCTGACTGATTACAAGATTCCGATCGGCAGTGTTGCCGAGGATGTGTTCGACTGGCTCCAATCGAATGGTGGCTGGTTCTTCGACGGCATGGCCGATGTCGGTGGCTGGCTGATCGACTGGCTGCTCTGGATCCTCCAGACGCCCAATCCCTTGATCATCGTCGCAATCTTCGGCGCGCTCAGCTTTTGGCTTCAGCGCAGCTGGAAGCTGACTCTCTTCGTCGTTCTCGGCTTTCTCTTCATCATCAACCAAGGCTATTGGGAGGAGATGACGGAGAGCCTCACGCTGGTCCTGTCGGCCTGTATCGTCTGTATGGCGATCGGTGTGCCAATCGGCATCGCCGCCGCCCATCGGCCGAAGCTCTACGCCTTCCTGCAACCGGTCCTCGACCTGATGCAGACACTCCCGACCTTCGTCTATCTTATTCCGGCGATCGTCTTCTTCGGCATCGGAATGGTGCCGGGTCTGCTGGCGACCGTCATCTTCGTCCTGCCGGCACCGATCCGCCTGACCTATCTCGGCGTTTCCTCGACGCCCAAATCCCTGCTCGAAGCAGCCGACGCCTTCGGTGCGACGGGATCGCAGAAGCTCTGGAAGGTAGAGCTTCCCTACGCCCTGCCGCAGATCATGGCCGGTCTCAACCAGACCATCATGCTCTCGCTCTCGATGGTCGTGATCGCAGCGCTCGTCGGCGCCGACGGCCTCGGCGTGCCGGTCGTTCGTGCGCTGAACCAGGTCAACACCTCGCTCGGTTTCGAGAGCGGATTCATCATCGTCGTCGTCGCGATCATCCTCGATCGCGTGCTCAGGGTCGGTCAGAGGAAGAAGGCATGAGTCAGGCAATCGTATTCGACGATGTGAATATCGTCTTCGGCAATCGTCCCGAAAGTGCGCTGCCTCTGATGGATGCGGGCAAGACCCGTGCCGAGGTTCAGGCCGAAACTGGCCAGGTCCTCGGCGTCCATGCCTGCTCGCTCGAAGTGAAGGAAGCTGAGATCCTCGTCCTCATGGGGCTCTCCGGTTCCGGCAAGTCGACACTTCTGCGCGCGGTCAATGGTCTCAATCCCGTTTGTCGCGGCCGCGTACTCGTCAACGACGGCTCGGAGATGGCCGACGTCACCAACGCGTCGTCGAAGAAGCTGCGCAATATGCGCCTGTCGCGTGTTTCGATGGTGTTCCAGCAGTTCGGGCTTCTGCCCTGGCGCAATGTCATCGACAATGTCGCGCTCGGCCTCGAACTCTCCGGTATGTCGAAGAAGGAGCGCGAGGAAAAGGTCCGCCAGCAGCTCGAACTGGTCGGCCTGGGCGACTGGGCCGAGCGCAAGGTGGGCGAACTGTCAGGCGGCATGCAGCAGCGCGTGGGCCTTGCCCGCGCTTTTGCGACGGACGCGCCGATTCTCCTGATGGACGAGCCGTTCTCCGCGCTCGATCCGTTGATCCGAAACCGCTTGCAGGACGAACTCCTCGATCTCCAGCAGAATCTGAAACGCACGATCCTCTTCGTCAGCCATGATCTCGACGAGGCCTTCAAGCTCGGCGACCGGATCGCGATCATGGAAGGCGGCAGGATCGTCCAGTGCGGCACGCCGTCGGATATCATCCAGAACCCGGCTGATCAGTATGTCGCCGACTTCGTGGCCCAGACCAACCTCCTCGAAATCCTTCGCGCGCGCGATGTGATGGGCGAGGACGACGGCACGCCGGCCTCCGAAGGCGGTGCCGTTCATCCGGACACGCCGATCCGCGAATTCCTCGGCCGGCTTGGCCAAGGTGCGATCATCCGGGTGGAAGACGGCGGCAAGACTGTCGGGCTTATCCGCCCGACCGATGTCGTGGCTGCGGTTTCTCCGAAGAGCGAAAATCAGCAGGCTGCCGCCTGAGCAATCAAGCGCCAATCGACGGCCTTCGCTAGTTCTGGCGAAGGCCGCGCCTCGCGTTTGACGCAGACAATCTTTGCCGATAACCAAGCAGTCAATCTAACGACGGTGCCCGGCCGGACCGGGCTGAAACGCATTCCGGTGCGGCCGACCCAATCAGGGGGCCAAGACGGAGCTGTCGGACTGCATCTTACGGCCGCGCGAACGAGCGCGCCTCCGATCCTCCGGCATTCATCGCGGCCCGAAAAGCCGCGCCAGGAGGACGGGAATGAAAGCCTTGATGCTGTGCGGCCATGGCAGCCGCGACAAGGGCGCAATGGAAGAATTCGGCGGTCTCGCCGAAAAGCTGCGTGACAAGCTTCCAGACTGGACGACCGAGCACGGCTATCTCGAATTCACCAAGCCTGTGATCCGCGACGGCCTGAACAAGCTGAAGGATTCGGGCGCGAGCGACATCGTTGCGCTGCCCGGCATGCTCTTTGCCGCCGGCCACGCCAAGAACGACATCCCGTCCGTTCTCAACACATATGCCGCCGCGAACGGCGTCACGATCCGCTACGGCCGCGAACTCGGCATCGATCTGAAGATGATCCGCGCCGCCGCAGAGCGCATCAAGGAATCCCTCCGCGCAGACGGCTGGAAGGAGGGCGATCCCCTCCATGACACCATGCTGGTCGTCGTCGGCCGCGGCGCATCGGACCCCGACGCCAATTCCAACGTGTCCAAGGTCATGCGCATGCTCTGGGAGGGCATGGGTTTCGGCTGGGGAGAAACCTGCTATTCGGGCGTCACCTTCCCGCTGGTCGAGCCGGGCCTCACCCATGCCGCGCGCCTCGGTTACAAGCGGATCGTCGTCTTCCCGTATTTTCTCTTCACCGGCGTTCTCGTTCGCCGGATCTACGACCAGACCGACAAGGTTGCGGGGAATCATCCCGACATCGCGTTCCTGAAGGCCCCCTATCTCGGTGCGCACGATCTTGTGGTCGAGACCTTCGTCGAGCGGCTCCACGAGGTGCTCGAAGGCGTCAACAACATGAACTGCCAGATGTGCAAGTACCGCGAACAGGTGCTCGGCTTCGAGGCGGAGGTCGGCCTCGCGCAGGAGAGCCACCATCATCACGTCGAGGGCGTAGGCTCATCCGCCGACTGTCAGCTCTGCGACGACGTCTGCACCGGAGCATGCCGCGCCGTACCGGAACCGGGACCCGTGCCGGGGGCAGGGCACGCGCACACGCACGATCATGGGGATGGACACGCTCATTCACACGAGAGCAGTCCGGGCCATTCCCACGGTCACGCTCATGATGCCGGCGAGCATGGCCACTCGCATTCTCACGGGCACAGCCATGCCCATGGTGGGCACGACCATCATCACCATCCCTATCCGCACGCCGACCATCCCCTCGGCCCGAAATCGATGCGCTGAAGTCTGGCCCGATGACCGAAGACAATCCGCCGAATACAGGCGCACTTTACGGCCTCGGGGTCGGGCCGGGCGATCCCGAACTTCTCACCCTGAAGGCCCACCGCATCCTGACCGCGTCCCCCGTCATTGCCTACCCGAAGCCCGACACCGGCGAGAGCTTCGCTCGCGCCATCGTCGCGGACTTCATCAAGCCCCACCAACGGGAGATCGCCATCGAAGTGCCAATGCGCGTCGAACGGTTTCCAGCGGCGGAGATTTACGATGGCGCGGCCGAGGAAATCGCGACATGCCTCGAACAGGGCGATGACGTCGCCGTTCTCTGCGAGGGTGATCCGTTCTTCTATGGCTCCTTCATGTATCTCTTCGAGCGCCTTGCCGACCGTTTCGAGACAATCGTCGTTCCCGGCGTTTCCTCGATCATGGCGGCGAGCGCTGCATCGGCGCGCCCGCTGGCCGCGCGGAACGACCGGTTGACCGTCATCCCCGGCCCGCTGCCGGACGAGGAACTGATCGCGCGCATCGAAAGCGCCGAGGCTTTCTCCATCATGAAGCTCGGCCGCCACTTCGCCCGCATCCGGCAAGTGATCGATCGCATGGGACTCACAGACCGGTGCCGCTATTGCGAGCGGGTTTCCCTACCGGAGGAAATCGTCCAGCCCCTTATCGAAGCGCCGGAAACCGCGCCTTATTTCTCGATGATCCTCGGCTATCGTGGTTCGGAGCCGGCAATCGTGAATGCGCCGCTCCCGCACTTTTCTCGCCGGGAGGAGGAGGGCGCCAAGACATGACGAACTCTTCTTCGGAAATCGCTCGTCCGGCCGTAGTCATCCTGTCGGACAGCGCCCGCGATCTCGCCGAGACGATCGCCCAGACCGTCAAAGGTGACGTTCACGGCGCGTCGCGGCGCACGAACGGCACGGCCGTTTGCTTCGAAAACGCCGGCGAACATCTGCGTTCCCTTTTTCAGGCCGGCACTCCGATCATCGGGCTCATGGCCTCCGGTGCGGTCATCCGGCTCCTCGCGCCGGTCCTCGCCGACAAGCAGACAGAGCCTCCGGTGCTCGCCATCGCCGAAGACGGCTCCAGCGTCGTGCCGCTGCTCGGTGGTCATCACGGCGCGAATGATTTCGCCCGGACAATCGCAGCTACGATCGGCGGCCACGCCGCCGTCACCACGGCGGGCGATCTCGCCTTCGGCATCGCTCTCGATGCGCCGCCACCCGGCTACGCTTTGGAAAGCCCGCAGGACGCCAAGCCGATCATGGCCCGGCTTCTCTCGGGCGAAAAAGCGCAGATTATTGGCGATGCGCCGTGGCTCGCGGACTCCTCGATTCCGACCTCATCTGGTGCCATGATCAGCCTGACGGTTTCGAGCGAGCGCCGAAGCCCGCGTGCTGACGAGCTTCTTTACCGCCCGAAAACGCTCGTCCTCGGCATGGGTTCGGAGCGCGGTGCTCCCATCGAGGAGGCGATCGCACTTGCCGAGAGCGTCCTCGAACAAGCCGGCGTCAGTCCGCTCTCTTTGGCTGCGGTCGCCAGCGTCGATCTTAAGGCGGACGAGAAAGCGATTCACGCCGTCGCGGATCATTTCGGCGTTTCCGCACGCTTCTTCACCGCCGAAAGGCTGGAAGCCGAGCGGGACCGCCTTCAAAGTCCGTCCGATATCGTCTTCGCGGAGATCGGCTGCCACGGCGTCGCGGAAGGCGCCGCGCTGGCGAGCGTCGGCGGGGAGGGAAAGCTCGTCTGTCCCAAGCAGAAATCGAAGCGAGTCACGGCCGCGCTGGCTGAAGCTCCGAGGCCTATCGATTCGGCTACGACCGGTCGAGCTAGAGGCACACTCTTCGTCGTCGGCATCGGACCCGGTCAGGAAGAATGGCGCTCGCCGGAGGTGAGCCGGATGATCGCTGCCTCCACCGATCTCGTCGGCTATTCGCTCTATCTCGATATCCTTGGCCCGCTGGCGATCTCGAAGACGCGCCATGACTTCGATCTCGGCGCGGAAGAGAAACGCGTGCGCCACGCAATGGAGCTGGCCGGCGAGGGTAAGGCTGTCTCGCTCGTCTGCTCCGGCGATGCAGGCATCTACGCCATGGCGACCCTCGTCTTCGAGCTTCTCGACAGGGGCGACCTCACCGATGCGGCCAAGCGCATCGCCATCGAATGTTCGCCCGGCATCTCCGCATTGCAAGCTGCCGCCGCGCGGGCCGGTGCCCCGCTCGGCCACGACTTCTGCACGATTTCCCTGTCCGACCTTCTGACGCCCTGGGAAGACATCCAGCGCCGGGTAAAGGCCGCAGCGGAGGGCGACTTCGTCGTCGCCTTTTACAATCCGGTTTCGAAGAAGCGCAGAACACAGCTCGCCTACGCCCGCAACGAACTCCTGAAACATCGCTCGGCCGATACGCCGGTTATCCTCGGCACCAATCTTGGCCGCCCCCAGGAGACGATCCGTATTGTTCCGCTCGGCGAGCTACAGGTGGACGACGTGGATATGCTCACCGTGGTTCTCGTTGGCTCGTCGAATTCGCGGGTCGTGCGGACCGGCGACGGGAAAGACTGGGTCTACACGCCTAGAGGCTATGCCCGAAAGGATGGCACGGGGATCGCTGGATGAGAGCGCGCCTCCTGCTTGAAACCAAGGAAAGCGCGCCAAACAACGGCATTATTCACATCCGTATCTGGCAGCTTCCGCACCTGACGGCTGAAAGGCCACATGGCCTCAAATATTCGCTGTTTTACGGAAAGTCCGGAGAGCGTATAATCGGGTACGACAACGAGCGCGGTAAAGGTGATCATCGCCATTACCGCGATCACGAAGAGCCATATACGTTTGTCGATATCCAGACGCTCTTGATTGAATTTCGCCGCGATGTCGCGAAGGAGATTTCCCATGAACGAGATCATCTTGAGCGTGAAGACCGTCGATGAATTCTTCGACGAGGCGATCGCTAGCGCAAGACGGATCGATGAGGGCGATCTGACACCGCAAACGCCGCGGCTGAGTTTCCATTCGCTCGAAGATCTCTACCAGACGCTCGATCCGTTTCGGTGGCGACTTCTGGATACGCTCCGCCGCATGGGGCCGTCGACGAGAGCTGAATTGTCGACCGCTTTGGAGCGAGGTCCGGCTCTTTTGGCAAAAGATCTGGAGAAGCTCTTGCCGATCGGCCTCGTCGAGGAGGACGAGGCAGGGCTTCTCTCTGTCCCTTGGGCGAAGATCACGACGGAGGTGGTGTTCGACCGGAACGCCGCCTGAGACAACCAGCCAAACGGATTTCCATGACAGTCCACTTCATCGGGGCCGGGCCAGGCGCGCCGGACCTCATCACTGTTCGCGGCCTGCGTCTCATCGAGGCCTGCCCGGTCTGCCTCTACGCCGGTTCGCTGGTGCCGAAGGAGGTCGTCGAGGCAGCGCCTGAGGACGCCCGTGTCCTCGACACCGCGCCGATGACGCTCGACGAGATCATGGCCGAGATCGAGGCAGCCCACGCCGCCGGTCTCGATGTTGCGCGGGTTCATTCCGGCGATCCTTCCCTCTACGGTGCGACGGCCGAACAGATGCGTCGGCTCGATGCCGCCGGAATCCCCTATTACGTGACGCCCGGCGTGCCGGCCTTCTCGGCGGCGGCGGCGGCTCTGAAGACCGAGCTGACGATACCCGAGGTCTGCCAGACCATCATCCTTACCCGCACGGCGATGAAGTCCTCATCGATGCCTGAGGGCGAAGAGCTCTCGACACTCGCCAAGAGCGGTGCGACGCTGGCGATCCACCTTTCGATCCGCAACATTCCGCATATCCAGCGCGAATTGACGCCGCTCGCAGCCTATGGCGCGGATTGTCCCGCGATCATCGCCTATCGGGTGGGCTGGCCTGACGAGACGTTTATCCGCGCGCCCCTGAGCGAACTTCATCAGAGGGCTCGGGAAGCCAAGCTCACCCGCACGGCGCTTATCCTCGTCGGCCGCGCGCTCGGCGCGAAGGATTTCATCGATTCCAAGCTTTATGACGGAAACCAGGTCCACCTCCTGCGCCCGAAGCGCAAGTCTTTGGCCTGACGCAGGGCATGAGCGGGCTCCTCATAGCCGCGCCATCATCCGGTGCCGGCAAGACCACGATCACGCTGGCGCTTCTCGCGGCGCTGAAGCAGCGTGGCGTTAAGCTTGCGTCGGCGAAGGCAGGCCCCGACTATATCGACCCCGCCTTTCACGCCGCCGCTTCCGGCCAACCGTGCGTCAATCTCGATCCCTGGGCTATGCGCCCTGACCTCCTGCAAGCTCTCGCGGCCGATGCCAGCGAAACGGCGGATGTCTTCGTGGTCGAGGCGATGATGGGGCTCTTCGACGGTGCGGCGGACGGCACGGGCTCTGCCGCCGATCTCGCCAACCATCTGGGGCTCAAGACCGTCCTCGTCGTTGATTGCGCCAAACAGAGCCATTCCGTCGCGGCGCTCGTTTCGGGCTTCGCAAACTTTCGCTCATCGACACGGATCGCCGGTCTCATCCTCAACCGCGTCGGCTCACCCCGCCACGATGCCCTGTTGCGAGAGGCACTTGCGCCTCTCGATATTCCTGTCCTCGCCTGCATTCCAAGAGAGCCCGAGCTGGTCCTGCCGGAGCGCCATCTCGGTCTCGTTCAGGCTGGCGAGCACGGCAATCTTCCCGCGTTTCTGCAGAGAGCAGCCGAAATTTTCATTGAAAACGCCGATCTAGATGCGCTGATCGATCTCGCTCGTCCGCCCAAGATTCGACCCACGATCGAACCCGCGCGCTTGCCGCCTCTCGGCCAACACATGGCTATTGCACGCGACGAGGCGTTCGCCTTTATCTACCCCCATCTTGTCGTCGGCTGGCGAAAGGCCGGAGCCGAACTCTCTTTCTTCTCGCCGCTGGCAGACGAAGCGCCTGACGAGACCGCCGATGCGGTCTATCTTCCGGGCGGCTATCCTGAACTCCATGCTGGCAAGCTGGCATCCGCCTCCCGCTTCAAGGCTGGCACGACCGCTGCTGCCGAGCGCGGAGCAATTGTCTACGGTGAATGCGGAGGCTACATGACGCTCGGTTCGGGGCTGGTAGATGCCGCTGGAACACGTCACGAAATGCTCGGCATCCTGCCGCTGGCCACAAGTTTCGAGACCCGTAAACTCCATCTCGGCTATCGCCGCGTTACTCCGTTCGGAAGCTCGCCTTTTTCTGCGCCGATGACCGCCCACGAGTTTCACTACGCGACCATTCTCGAACAGGGCGGCGGCCCCGCGCTTTTCGACGCACAGGATGCGAGGAACGAGGTGCTCGGTGGGCACGGCCAAATCACGGGAAATGTTTTCGGCTCTTTCCTGCATCTCATCGATCTGGCGACGTCATGAGCGACACTTCACCCGGTTCGATGGATCACGGAGGTGCGCTTGATGCCGCTATCGCGCGTTTCGGTGGGAAGCGGGAAGACTGGCTCGACCTCTCGACCGGCATCAACCCGTCGCCACCGGATATCCCGATACTGACCGCATCCTCCTGGGCGCGCCTGCCGGAAGCGGGAGCCGAGCAGTGTCTGGTCGATGCAGCACGCTCCTTCTATGGAGCGCGGAACGCGGCCGGGATCGCCATCGCTCCCGGCTCGCAGGCGCTTATTTCGCTCTTGCCGTTTCTGCTGCCTCCGGCAATAGTCGCCGTGCTCGATCCCACCTATTCGGAGCACACCCGCGCTTTCGAGGCCGCTGGTCACGATGTCCGGCGTTTTCATGAACTGACCGATATTCCGTCAGAAGCCAGTTTTGTCGTTCTTGTGAACCCGAACAATCCCGATGGCCGCCGGTTCGAGCCTCACTCGATGCTGGCCCTTGCGGAACGTCTGGCAGCGAAAGGAGGCTGGCTCGTCGTCGACGAAGCTTTCGCGGATACCGAAACCGAAATTTCGCTTGCGCCTCATGCCGGCCGAGAAGGGCTCGTCATCTATCGCTCGTTCGGCAAATTCACCGGGCTGGCAGGATTGCGCCTTGGATTCGCTCTGACGACACCCGAGCTTGCGCAACAGCTCGCTGCGCGCCTTGGCCCATGGGCGGTTTCATCGCCGGCGATCGCCCTGGGCACCGCCGTCCTCCAAAACGAAACAATAATCGATATACTGAGACGGGATATCGCATCCCAGTCTGCGCGTCTTGTATCCGTAGTCGCTTCGCAAGGTCTCGACATCATCGGCGGCACACCGCTTTTCAAGACGATCCACCATCCCCATGCCCAACGCCTGCACCGCGCGCTTTGCGAGCGGCATATCCTGACGCGCGCATTCGACTATGCGCCCGATTGGCTGCGCTTCGGCAATCCGCGCGACGATGGCGTGGCAAGCCGCCTCGAAACAGCACTTGCCGAAAGTCTCGCGGAGATCGGAGCCCCGCCGGGTGACGCCCCGGACGAGCCGGGATAGAACCCGCTTCGACCTCTCATCGCCAATTCGGCGATCGTCTTTTTAATTTCGTCTTCAGGAGCTCCATGTCTGCTTCCGGCCTTCCCTTCGACGACATCCGCGATCTCATCGCCAATCTGCCTTCTGCCGATCGTCAGGCGATCCGTGCCAAGCGCGAGCGCGAGGCGCAGCTGACAAAGCCGCCCGGTTCTCTTGGCCGTCTGGAGGATCTGTCGGAATGGGTCGCTGGCTGGCGTGGTTCGGCCACCATCCAGCGCCCGGTCGTCACGGTATTCGCGGGAACGCATGGCGTGACGAAGCAGGGCGTCTCGCCCTATCCCTCGGAGGTCACCCAGCAGATGGTGACCAACTTCGCCTCGGGGGGCGCCGCGATCAACCAGATCTGCGCGGCCTATGATCTCGGGCTGAAGGTGTTCGACCTCGCGCTCGATTATCCGACCGGCGATATCAGTGTCGAACCGGCCATGGACGAGAAAACCTGCGCGGCGACCATCGCCTACGGCATGGAGGCGCTTGCGGGCGAGCCCGATCTCGTCTGTATCGGCGAAATGGGCATCGGCAATACGACCGTCGCCGCCGCTCTTTACTGCGCGCTCTTCGGCGGCGATCCGGCCGAATGGGTCGGCCCCGGCACGGGGCTCGACGAAACCGGCCTCAAGCACAAGGCCGATGTCGTCGCCCGCGCCATGGAAACCCACCAGGGCCATCTGAAGGATCCGCTGGAAGTATTGCGCCGCGTCGGCGGCCGGGAGATCGCGGCGATGATCGGAGCGATCCTCGCCGCGCGCACCCAGCGCGTTCCCGTCATTATCGACGGCTTCGTGGCGACGGCCGCCGCCGCCATCCTCCACAAGATGGAGCCTTCGGCGCTCGACCATTGCCTCTTTGCCCACGTCTCCGCCGAGCCGGGACACATCAAGGCGCTCGGAATCATGGACAAGGTGCCTCTGCTGGCACTCGGTATGCGGTTGGGAGAGGGCACAGGCGCTGCGCTCGCCGCCGGCATCGTCAAGGCCGCCTGCCAATGCCATTCCGGCATGGCGACCTTCGATCAGGCTGCCGTCTCGAATAAAGCCGGCACTTGAGATTGCCGCGCGATTACGGGCTCAGTCGAGGCGCCGTTCCAACCAGCGGATGAACTCACGCACCACCGGTTTGCGGATCGCCGGCACCTCGTTCAGCGTCTCGTGCCGGGCACCCTCGGCGATCTTGAGCGTGACATCGCGAAGCCCGTGCTTTCGCAGGCGGTGATCCAGCCATTCAAGCGCCTTGCCGCCGTCTGTCGCCGGGTCCTCGGTCCCGCCGAGAAGATGGATCGGCAGGTCCTTCGGCAAGCGCGCGATCGCCGCTACGCTGCCACCGCTGCGGACCAGCGCGACCACATCCTCCATCATGGAAACGGTCGGGATGAAACCGCAGAGAGGGTCCTGCACGAAGGCATCTACGGCGTGCCGGTCGTGCGAGAGCCAGTCCTGATCTGTCCGCCGATTCTCGATCGACTTTTCCCATGGTTCGAAGACGAGGCGCCGCGACAGCATGCTCGCGACGTCCGAGCCCTTGAAGAATTTCTCGATCCGAAGCCCGGCAAGGCCAGCCTTCACCTGCCAACCGGCGCGGAGATCGGAATTCCATACCGCAAGGCCCGCGAGGTTTGCGCCATGGCTTTCGACGAAATTGAGCGCGATCAATCCGCCCATGGAGTGTCCGAAGACGAAGATCGGCAGATCTGGATATTCGCCACGCGCATGATCGAGCACCGCGCGACAATCGCGAAGCACCGCCTCCGCCCCGTCATGGCGGGCGAAGCGACGGAAGGGAGCATCCCGTGCCACCGTCGAGCCATGGCCGCGATGGTCGTGCGCGAACACAGCAAAGCCTGCATCTACAAGGTCCGCGGCAAAGCCGCGGTAGCGCTTGGCGTGCTCGGCGAGGCCATGAAACAGAAGAACAACGGCGCGGGGCTCAGCCGGCGCCGAGTGATAGACGTGAAGGGCAGCACCGGTCGGACTGTCGAGCGTCATGCTCGCGAATTCGGTCATTCAATCAGGCGCCTATCGGTCGGTGATAAATGTTCACGTCCAGAGGAAAGCGACCTTCCCGACCGTCTTGCCACCGAAGATCTCGGCACCCTGGGCGACGTCGGCACCACCGAGCGAGTGATAGAACATCATCGCCCGCTCGTTCTCCGCGAGGGTCCAGACCGCACATCCTTTCGCGCCATCCAGCGTCAGCCGGTCGCGCGCTGCCGCAAACAGTCTTCGGCCCAGGCCGACACCCTGAAAGTTTGGTTCGAGATAGAGTTCGTAAATCTCGCCCTCGACAGGGAGAGCCTCCGTCCTGTTACGGCCGAGGGTCGCATAGCCAACGATGCTGCCGCCGAAACGGCATACGAGAACACGTGCACCAGCATTGATCGTGCGTGCCCACCATGCGGAATTTCGCCGCGCGATCATGGCGTTCAGGCTGCGAAAGGGAATGATCCCCGTATATGTGTGATGCCATGATGCACTATGCACACGGTCGAGGCAGGCCGCGTCGATTTCCTCGGCACATCGGATGTCGGTGATCGTCGTCGTCATCGTCGCTCTCGCGCCAACTTCGGGCCGCTGTGCTTCCAAACGTTTCTTGCGGGCGGAAGTAGAGCGTAGTGGGAAATTAACCAATTATCAGTCTGGCGAAAAGCGAGAAGATCGTCAAACCTCGGCGATCCCCTGCAGCAAACGCCTTAACGGGTTCTACGTGCTGGCGAATCGGATGGTCGCGTTTCTGAAAGATCACGCGCGGTCGCTCGCAGTCAGGTCGCGGACGGGCAGGCGAATCGTCGTTCAGCTGATCCAAACTGGCTCCCCCGCGCTTCGCTTTCGCGCGAGACTAAGCAGTCAATTGGTCTGGTTAAATTCACTTAAGATATTGAAATCATGATGAGAATTTCGGCGGCTTTTCGCCGACGGAATAATTTGCGCAATTAAGACTAAAGCCATCTTTACTGATTGGGGCGTCCTCATGCTAAAGAACGAAGCGTGTGAGTGGGAGGAATTTGCATGAGTAACTCGAATTCGTCGGCCGACTCTCAGAGTCGTAATTCCGACGCATACTGGAAAGCCAATGTTCGCGTGATGGTCGGTTGTCTGATCGTCTGGGCATTAGTTTCGTTCGGATTCGCGATTCTGCTGCGGCCACTGATTAGTGGAATCAGTGTCGGCGGAACCGATCTTGGTTTCTGGTTCGCCCAACAGGGCTCGATCCTGGTCTTCATTGTTCTGATCTTCTTTTATGCGTGGAGGATGAAATCCCTCGACCGCAAATTCGATGTCGACGAACAGTAATCGGGACCGGGAGGAGAACACCTGATGGATCAATATTATCTCAATCTAATCTTTGTCGGTGCGACCTTCGCGTTGTACATCGGTATTGCGTTCTGGGCCCGAGCGGGTTCGACGAACGATTTCTATGCCGCCAATCGTGGCATTCACCCCATCACCAACGGCATGGCGACCGGCGCGGACTGGATGTCGGCGGCTTCGTTCATCTCGATGGCGGGTCTGATCGCCTTCAACGGCTATGACGCTTCGGCCTATCTGATGGGCTGGACCGGCGGCTACGTGCTGCTGGCACTTCTGCTCGCACCGTATCTGCGCAAGTTCGGCTCGTTCACCGTGCCTGAGTTCATCGGCGACCGCTTCTATTCCAAGACGGCCCGCCTGATCGGTGTGCTCTGCCTCATCGTCGCTTCGGTCACCTATGTTATCGGTCAGATGACGGGCGTCGGCGTCGCCTTCTCGCGCTTCCTCGAAGTGTCGAACACGACGGGTCTTCTCATCGGTGCCGCAGTCGTCTTCTTCTACGCCGTTCTCGGCGGCATGAAGGGCGTCACTTACACCCAGGTCGCCCAGTACATCGTGCTGATCTTGGCCTTCACGATCCCGGCCGTCTTTATCTCGCTGCAGCTCACCGGCAATTTCCTGCCGCCGCTGGGCCTATTCTCGGACTTCCAGGAAAGCGGCCAGCCGATCCTTGCGACGCTCAATACCGTTCTCGGTGACCTTGGCTTTGCGAGCTACACGGAACAGCAGGATACGGACCTCAATCTGTTCCTCTTCACCTTGACGCTGATGATCGGCACCGCGGGTCTTCCGCACGTCATCATCCGCTTCTTCACGGTGCCGAAAGTGTCCGATGCCCGTTACTCTGCGGGTTGGGCGCTGGTGTTCATCGCGCTTCTCTACCTCACGGCCCCGGCCGTCGGTGCCATGGCGCGCCTCAACATCATCGACACGGTCTATCCGAACGGCATCGAAGAGCAGTCGCTCGCCTATGACGATCGGCCAGAGTGGATCAAGAACTGGGAGCTGACCAACCTCATCCAGTTCGAGGACAAGAACGGCGACGGCAATATCCAGATCTACAACGACAGCAACCCGGACTTCGAAAGCCGGGCGCAGGAGTTGGGCTGGAACGGCAACGAACTGGACGTCAACAACGACATCCTGGTTCTCGCCAATCCGGAGATCGCCGGCCTGCCGGGCTGGGTGATCGCGCTGGTCGCCGCCGGTGGTCTCGCTGCCGCTCTCTCGACGGCTGCCGGTCTCCTTCTGGCGATCTCGGGTGCCGTCTCGCACGACCTCATCAAGGGCGCTCTCAATCCGAACATTTCGGAGAAGGGCGAGCTGATGGCGGCGCGTATCGCGATGGCGGCTGCGATCGCGGTGGCGACCTATCTCGGCCTCAATCCTCCGGGATTTGCGGCCCAGACGGTGGCTCTCGCCTTCGGCATTGCAGCGGCCTCGATCTTCCCGGTGCTTATGATGGGCGTCTTCTCGAAGACGATCAACAATCGCGGCGCGGTCGCCGGCATGCTGGTGGGTCTCATTGTGACGCTCGTCTACATCTTCCTGCACAAGGGCTGGTTCTTCATTCCCGATACCAACAGCTTCTCGGACTCCGATCCGCTGTTCCTGTCGGTGAAGTCCACATCCTTCGGCGCGATCGGTGCGATCTTCAACTTCGTCACCGCAATCCTCGTGTCGCGCGCGACGGCGAGCCCGCCAAAGCGTATTCAGGAGATGGTCGAGTCGCTCCGCGTTCCGCGCGGATCGGCGAGCGCCAGCGCTCACTGATCAGCCGGCTCAAGCCCAATGAAATTGACGGTCCGCCCATTAGGGCGGGCCGTTTCTTGTTGACCGGTTGCGTGCGGCGGGCTTCAACGCTTCCTGCGGGGGAGCCAACAGTTTCCGCAATCACTACGACCCGAAGCACTTAAAGCGTCTGCGAAGTCATGGCACTGGAACTCTTCGCCGCGATCGCGCTCGCCGTGAGCGTTGGCGGCATCATCTATTTCCTGCGCAAGGTCTCCGGGGGACGGCTGCCGAAGACGGCCATCCCCGTCATGGCCGCGCTCGCGCTTGTCAGCTTTGCGATATGGGGCGACTACAGCTGGTCCTCGCGCACGTCTTCGGCCCTGCCGGATAGGTTCGTCGTCATCGACGAGGTGGGGCAGTCCAATTTCTGGCGGCCCTGGAGTTTCGCCTTTCCGGTAGCCGAACGCTTCGTCGCAGCCGATATCGGCGGCGCGGAGCGCAACGAAAGCGACCCCGACAAGGTGCGCGTCGAGCTCTATTACATGGAGCGCCGAATTCCCGCCAAACGGCAGACCGTCGTCATCGACTGCGGCTCGGTACCCTCCAACCCCGGCGAAGCGGGCGATGCTGCTCGCCTGCAATCGCTGGTCTGCGAGGCCGTCTCCGGTCCGGATGAAGGCTCGCGCTCCGGCTGAAAGGAAACCCGGGCTGCCAACCGCCGCATCCCGCGCGCTTTCCTACGTCGCCGACAGCACTGTCAGCCAGCCGCTAAGTGTGAAAACGGCCAGGATCGTGGACAAAAGGATCGTCGTCGCCGCCAGCTTTTCGCCGGTCCCGAAATAGGCCGCGAAGAGATAGGCGTTGACACCGGCGGGCGCCGCAGCGGTGAGCACCGCGCCCTTCAGCCAGAGATCGGTGAGGCCGAGTTCCGTCCCGATCACCCAGACGAGTCCCGGCTGGACGATGAGCGAGATGAAGGCGATCATCGAGGCGGAGAGGATGTCGCCTTTCAGCCCGTAGCGGGTCAGCGACATGCCGAGGGCGAAAAGGGCCGTCGGCCCGGCCGTCGATCCGATGAGCTGGGTAATCTCGTCGAAATGGCCGGTCAGCGGCAGCCCGGTCGCGCGCCATACGAGACCGCAGGCAATGCCGATGATGATCGAATTGGTCGCCAGATTGCGGCCTGTTCGGCGCAGGAGGGCGCCAAGGCCTTCGCGTTTCTTGCCGCCATCGGCCTCCTTCGCATCGAGCTGAACCGCCCGCTCCACCATCAGCGTCGAGGCGACCATCATGACCGGCAGATGGATGGCGATGATGAGGAGGAGGGGCTCCAGCCCCCGGTCTCCGTAGGCGCGTTGCAGCGTCGGCAGCGCAACGAACACCGTATTGGCGAAGCTTGCCGAAATGCCCGCAATGACGCCGGTGCGATGGTCGGCTTTGGCGATCCAGCGGATGACGAGTGTGCCGGTCGTCCAGGCAAGCGCCACGCTGCCGAAATAGGCAAGCCACAGAAAGCCGGGATTGGCATCGCCGAACGAGGCTTCGGACAGCGAGCGAAAGAGCAGTACCGGCACCGCGACGACGAAAACGTACTTCGCCAGCCCCTGTCCCACATCGTCCGACAACAGCTTCGATCGCGCGACGAGATAGCCGACCGCGATCAGGCCGAAGACGGGCACGATGATGTCGAGAATGGTCTGCATGAGGTCCGGCGCGCGGGGAGAAAGGCGTGCTTCGGGTTAGACCTTCACGCGGGATCACGCAAACGACGCCAGACCAGGATGGGTGGTATCCTGAGGGCCCGCTTTGCGGATCGCTTGCTAAGGGCGTCTGTCGCCAGCACTCGTCCATGAGGATGCGATGGCATGTTGAAGACTGTCCGGCAATTTCGGATCGGCCATCTGGGCGACGTTGAAACGCATCCATTTCGTGGCCGTTTGCGCGACGCTGAAGACGTTGCCGGGCGCCAGAACGACGTCGTCCCTGAGTGCAGCGCGGGCGACCTCCGCTGCGTCGACGTCTCCCGGTAGCCGGCACCAGAGATAGAATCCGCCTGCGGGGTCTATCCAGGGGGCGATGCCGAGTCGGGCGAGGATCGCAGCCGCTTCCCGGCGCTTCTTCGCGAGGCGCGTGCGAAGGGACGTGACGTGCTTCCGGTAGCTGCCGTCCGAAAGAACATGGTTCACGATCGCTGCCGCCATCGGGCTCGGCCCGCCAAAATTCGTCGCAACCTGAAGGTCCACGAGCCCTTCGATCCAGTCAGCACTGGCCGCGATGTAACCACAGCGGATCGAGGCCGACAGCGTCTTCGAGAAGCTGCCGACGCGGACGGTTCGCTCGAGCCCGTCCAGAACGGCGAGGCGAGGGGAAGGGGCCGGTTCGAAATCGGCGAAGATGTCGTCCTCGACGATTGTCAGATCGTGGGCGGCAGCAAGCGTCAGAACCCGGTGCGCGATCTGCGGAGAGAGCGAGGCACCGGTTGGATTGTGAATCGCGGAGTTCGTCACATAGAGCCGTGGGCGATACGCCTGAAGGGCCCCCTCGAATGCCGCAAGATCCGGTCCGTTCTCGGTTCTCGGAATACCCACGACCGTCACTCGGTGGGACCGCATCAGCGCCTGAAAGTTGAAATAACAGGGGTCATCGAGGAGCACGGTGTCGCCGGGTTGGAGCAGGAAGCGACAGACGAGGTCGATCGCCTGAGTGCCCGAGGCCGAGAGAAGAATCTGATCCGCACCGGCGTTCAGTCCCTCCGCCGCGAACTGCCGTGCCAACAGGCTTCTGAGTTCGAGCGAGCCCCGGGCGGGGCCGTAATCGGCAAGTAAAGAGTTTTCGGCTTTCGCCAGCGATCGCATCGCCCGTCGGATCGCGTCCTCCGGCATCCAGTCGGCGGGCAGCCAACCGCAACCGGGGCGAACAGTGCCATGCCCGCTATCGAGCGACTGACGCGAGACCCAAAGCGGATCGACAGCCCGGTCCAATTGTGGTTCGACCTCGCGAAGCGCCAGGGGCAGGCTACCCGCGACGTAAAATCCCGATCCGGGTCGCGAGCGGATCAGCCCTTCGGCTGCAAGGCGCTCATAGGCTTCCACGACGGTGGACGGCGAAAGCCGCATCGTCTTTGCCTGAGCGCGGATAGAGGGAAGCTTTTCGCCGGGAGAAAGCGAACGGCCAGCGACGCGCTGCCGGATCGTTTCCATGACAAGACCCACGCGAGTTCGTGCGCTGTCAGTATCGGCGCCGATCTGCTCCATGCGTATGGCTCCCTGTACCCATACAGTTCGGCCGAACTGTACTCGACTGTTCCTGTCGGCGCGAGCCCCTATCGCGCTATCGCGCCGGTTCAATTGAGGGAGATCGACATGGACCGGACGACAGCGGGATGGGGTAGCGGGCTTCTCGGAGTGCTGATCTTCAGCGGATCGCTGCCGGCAACGCGCGTGGCCGTGGGAGGCTTCTCCCCACTGTTCCTCACTTCGGCCCGTGCCGTCATTGCGGCGCTGCTTGGCGCCGCGTTGCTCTTTGCGCTCCGGCAGAAGCGGCCCGAGGCCGGTGATTTCAAGTCGCTGTGCATCGTTGCGATCGGCGTCGTCGTCGCTTTCCCGCTTTTGACCGCCCTTGCTCTCGAACAGATTACTGCGGCCCATTCGATCGTCTTTATCGGCCTTCTGCCGCTGATGACTGCGATCTTCGGCGTCGTTCGCGGCGGCGAGCGGCCGAAACCGGCATTCTGGCTCTTTTCCGGTCTCGGTGCCGTGACTGTCGCCGGTTTTGCTCTTCTTCAAAGCGACGACGCTTACCTGATGGGCGATGCCTTTATGATGGTTGCGATCGTTCTGTGTGGCCTCGGCTATGCGGAAGGCGCCAATCTCTCGCGCCGATTGGGCGGCTGGCAGGTGATTTCCTGGGCACTTCTCATTGCGCTGCCGCCAATGGCTTCGATCGCTCTCGTCATGCTTCCCGGCCACTGGACCGAAATCAGCGGCCCGGAATGGGCTGGCCTTGCCTATGTCTCGGTTTTCTCGATGCTGGTCGGCTTCGTCTTCTGGTATCGCGGGCTCGCGCTCGGCGGCATCGCCGGCGTCGGGCAGTTGCAGCTTCTTCAGCCCTTCTTCGGCCTAGCCCTCGCCGGCCTCCTGCTCGGCGAAGTCGTTCCGCTGTCGATGGTGATCGTCACCGTTCTGGTGGTGGTCTGTGTCGTCGGCGCGAAGCGGTTTGCTCGTTAGAAGATCCGCCCTCAGATATGCCGATCGTTTGTCACGGGTGGTTTGATCTGCGTGATCAAATAGCCGACCGCCATCAGATCGCAGACGGGCATGAGGATGTCGAATGCCCGCATGAGCGCCGACGCACCGGGTGGGTGGCTGCCAGCCGGACGCTCACGCAGCGTCGCGCAGAAAAGCACGGTCGAGTGCGAAGGGTGATTTGCGGTCATTCACAAGACCGCTCACCGATGCCAGTCTTTCATGACGAAGCACCATCTTGGCGTCGTTGCCTTGCAATGTAAAACGATCGTTTTACATATGGATCCATGATCGAACCGAAAGGCATATCATGGACACGACCAACAAACTCATTGCGGCAGCCGAGCGGCTCTTCGACCGCCACGGTTTCGTGGCGACCGGAATGGACAGACTGACCGAAGCCGCAGGCATGTCGAGCCGGACCCTCTACAAGCATGCCGGCAGCAAGACACAACTGATGGCGCGCGTACTCGGCGAACGCGACCGAAGGTTTATGGCAAGACTCGACGTCGGAACGGTGGATGCGCTCTTCAAAGCCCTCGATGACTGGATCCGCATCGAGGGAACACGCGGTTGCCTGTTTCTGAGATCGATTGCGGAGACCGGCGGCGATACGCCGGAGATCGCCGAGGCCGTCCGGGTTCACAAGACGGCCTTTCAGAACCAGGTCGCCCGGACCGTCGCAACGGATCTCGGTCATGAAGACGCGGAGATTGCCGAACAGATACTCGTTCTCCTCGAGGGGGCGACCCAGGCGGCGATCTATCGCGGCGACGAAGCGGTGCACGCTGCAAGATCCGCTGCGGCGATCCTGATCGATCGGGCACGGTCTTGAGCCCCGCCCTTCGCATCGGTGCTGTCGGCTTCGGCCTCATCGCCGTTTGCTATGGGTTCGCCCGCTTCGCGTTTGGGCTGTTCCTGCCGCAGATCGACGGCGATCTTACCCTCGGCCCCTCTCTGAGTGGCGCGATTTCCGGCGGCTCCTTCGCCGGCTACTGCATCGCAATCGTCGTCTCTGCGGCTCTGACCGAGCGGATCGGAGCACGCGCAGTTGCAACGGGCGCGGCGATCGTAGCCGCGGTCGGCATGACAGGGATAGCGCTGGCGCCGACACCCCTCATTCTTGCCGTTGCCGTTCTCGTCGCCGGGTCTAGCACCGGGCTCGCGTCTCCGCCGATGGCCGCGGCGGTCGCTGCTGCGGTGCGCAAAAGCCGGCAGGATGTGACCAACACTGTTATCAATGCCGGAACGAGTGCGGGCGTCGCCCTGTCGGGGCCGGTCGCTCTTCTCATGGCCGGGCAGTGGCGCCTTGCCTTCGCAGCGTTCGCTGCGGTCGCGGTAATTCTTGCCTTCGCCGCCTTTTTTGCGCTGCCGACTGCGGGAAGCGACAAGGACTCTGCCGGCTTTCCTCCGATGACCGGCCCGATCCTTCGGCTCATCGCTGCCTCGTTCCTCATGGGTGCTGCGAGCACCGCTCTCTGGTCCTTTGGAGGGCAGATCGTCTCGGAACGTCTTGGCTGGGGGCCGACAGGAACCGGCATGATCTGGAGCGCGATCGGCGCAGGCGGCATTGCCGGGGCATGGGCCGGGAGCCTTGTCAAACGCTTCGGCCTCGATCTCATCCATTGGACATTCTTGGGATTGATGTCGGCGGGCATCCTTGCCGTCGGCCTTGGACCGGCGGTACCTGCAATCGTGCTGGCAGGCGCCGCGTTCTTCGGAGCCGCTTATGTCATACTGACGGGGGTCTATCTGATCTGGGGTGTCCGCGCCTTGCCGGAGCGTCCTGCGACGGGGCTCATGATCGGGTTTCTCACCATCGCCATCGGTCAGACGGCTGGTTCGCCGGTTTTCGGGCTCGTTTTAGAGAAAGCGGATCTCAAAGCGGCAGTCACTGGCTTTGCCATCGTCGCGCTTATTGCCGGCGCTTTCCGCGTCCGGTCCGCAACGGTGGTCGCTCCCGTATAGCCCCTTTTGAGGTTCAGGCCACGATTTCCCGAAGCAGACGTTCGCTGCGCGATCTTCGGATGTCTTCTTTAGGAAGAAACCTGCCGCAACAAACAGCACGCCTACCAGTGCATGGTTTTCCGCATGGAGAGCGATTTTCCGATCGCAGCAGATCGCTCTTCCCGCTGCCGCCGCATGATGTCATGAGTTCGGTCACGTCACCTTCAGCGCTTCGCGTGTACTTCGGTGATCGGGGACCATGATGGAATTTGCCGCGCCACTTCTCGCCTATGCAGCCGCGCTTGCGATTGCGGCCGCCATTCCCGGGCCCGGCATCGCAGCTCTTCTGGGACAGTCGCTCGCAGGCGGACTGCGCGCTTCGCTGTTCTTCCTCGTCGGGCTCGCCCTGGGTGACGTCGTCTACCTGACCTTCGCCGTAGCGGGCCTTGCCGTTATTGCCCAGACATTCGCCGGAGCGTTTCTGGTGGTGAAAGTGCTGGGCGGGGCATATCTCGTCTACCTCGCATACAAGATCTGGACGAGTGAGACCTCGGCGATGACGGTCCGTCGCAACGGCGGTTCGGCTGGTATCGCAGCGGTGCTGACCGGCTTCACGGTCACCATGGGCAATCCGAAGACGATCATCTTCTACCTCGCCCTCCTGCCGACGGTCGTCGACCTCAAGGCGATCGGCCCCTCGCAATGGGGCGCGCTCTCCGCCGTGACGGTCATCGTTCTTGCAGTGACGCTGATACCCTATGCCGTCCTGGCCGATCGCGCTCGCTCGATCCTCGGGCAATCCTCTTCGCTCCGCCGGCTGAAACGGTATGCCGCCGGATTCATCGGTGGCGCAGGCGTTCTGATCCTGGGACAGGCTGCGAGCGCCATAGCGCGACGGGGTTGAGTGCGCTGGACTTCGCGCATCTAACTCTCAGTCGGCGCAGAACGCCCGGGGGTGCAAATTGTCCGTTCTTTCGACAAATCGCAGGCGCACCGAATGACCGACCGTATCTCCATGTCTTTGGAGCTCGCCATCCACCACGGCAGCTTCTGCAGGAGTTTCGATCCGACGCTCGTTTATCCGACCCGGCACGAGGTCGGCAGAGTTCACGATATCTGGAAATGACAGGCCATAGAGCGTGTCGGCAGAGGTGAACAGCAAGCGCACCACCGTTCCGGTCGGCAGCTCGATCACATCACGCCGGGCGCATTCTGCGAGTTGATCCACCATGCCGTCCACGCGCGGACCCCGATATTCCAGAGAGAGCATGCCGTCATCCGCCGTGATCGACACGGTGAGCGTTTCCTCACTTGCTTGTGCGCTTTGGGGACGGGGCTCGATCAGCAGTTCACCGGCAGCCTCGCACTCAGCGCGGGCCGTCGATGGGAAGCTGGCGCAGAACTCCTGCGGCGTCATCACCTCCTCGGCTGGCGATGGGGAAGCGCCCGCCGTAAGCATGAACAACGCAAGAGCCAGCCTTGGCCTAAAGATCATTCTTCTGCGTTCCATGGGGCGTAAGACTTGCGATGTATGGGTCTCGACAGAGCTGAGACCGTATCCGCCGTCATGCTTGATGGCTGGCTTCGACGCAAGAAACGGAAGTAGCAAATCGATAGAGCGGAGCCGGGTGCCGCGATGTCATTCGCTCTGGTTTGGCGCCGATATCGAGGCCGTGGTAGCGCTGCCAAAGCCCGCTTTTTTGATTGCTGCTTTCCCGCCCGACAGGACCCATCCCATCGCCCGCTTTCTCTGGCTCTTTCCGCCGCTTTTCGTGCTGCTCTGGTCGACGGGTTTCATCGGCGCGCGCTATTCCATGCCGTATGCGGAGCCGTTCGCCTTCCTTGCTCTGCGTTTCGGGCTCGCCCTCGCGATCCTCAGCGTTCTGGCTGTTCTCCTGAACGCGCGGCGGCCCACGCGGCATCAGGCACTGCATTCCATGATCGCCGGCAGCCTCATCCACGGCGCATATCTCGGCGGCGTTTTCTATGGCGTGCGCCATGGGCTGAATGCCGGCATCGTAGCGCTCATCGTCGGGCTACAGCCGATCCTGACGACGATCCTTGCCGGTGTCATTCTCGGAGATCGGATCAGGCCGCGCCACGTCGCCGGTCTCGCATTGGGTCTCGCAGGAATTACGCTCGTGATCCTGCCGAAGCTGGGGCAGGGCGGCGCAATGGGGTTTCAGACGCTCGCGCCGGTCTTTGTGGCGGCCTTCGCGATCTCGCTCGGCACCATCTGGCAGAAGCGCTTCGTCTCCGGCGTCGACCTGCGCTCCGGCACGGCATTTCAGTATCTCGGCGCCGTCATTCCTGTGACGGTCCTCGCCGCACTGACCGAAAGCTGGGAGATCAGCTGGACGGGCGAACTGATCTTCGCCCTCGTCTGGCTGACGCTCGTCCTGTCGATCGGCGCGATCTTCCTGATGATGGTGCTGATCCGCGAGGGCGCGGTCTCCTCCGTCGCCTCGCTGATGTATTTGACCCCCGGCGTTACCGCCGTGATGGCATTTTTCCTGTTCGATGAGACCTTGACCTTTGTCCAACTTGTCGGGCTCGCCGTAGCGGCGGCCGGTGTCGCTGTCTCGACGCGGCAATGGAAGCGACGCCAGGTGCCGCCGACCGCCTGAGCGCTCGGGTCCGAGGTCAGGTTACCCGGCCGATAAAGCCTTCATAGGCACCAAGCTTTACGGCGCTGTCGACGCAGAACCCGCCGAGAAGATCGTCGAAAATACTCTCCAGCTGTCCGCCGTTCGGCACCTGATATTCAGCCGGATTTCCAGATAGGTTGAAAACGCACAAACAGGTTTCACCGTCATGGTCGCGGCGATAGGCGAGCAGATCGGCCCCGGCTTCGACAAAGGCGAAATCTCCCCTGATGAGTGCCGGGGCAGCTTTCCGTTTGTTGATCAGTCGGCGGTAGAAGTGCAGCAGGGACGAAGCGTCCGCCTCCATCCGGTCTACAGCTCTTCTCAGATGCTCGGCAGGAATTGGAAGCCAGGGCTTGGCGGTCGAGAAGCCTGCATTCGGATCGCTCGCCTCCCAGACCATCGGCGTTCTGCAGCCATCGCGCCCCTTGCCTTCCGGCCAGAGGTTGAGGCCCTGCGGGTCGACGATGTTCTCATAGGCGATGTCCGCCTCGGTCAGACCAAGCTCCTCGCCTTGATAGAGGCAGACGGAGCCGCGCAGTGAGAGCAGAATCGCCGCCGCAAGCCGGGCGAGGGCATCGGCGTTTGCCGCGTCCGCCCCGGCCCAACGCGTTGCATGGCGGATGACATCGTGGTTCGAAAACGCCCAGCATGGCCACCCGCCGCGTGATGCCTCCTCGAAACGCTCGATCGTAAATTTCACGTCCGCGACCGTCGGCATCGGCCCGCTCAGGAATTCGAAGCAATAGCTCATATGCAGAAGGTCCGAGCCGGCGGTGAATTCGCCCATCAACTCCGCGCCGCGAACCCGATCGCCGATCTCGCCCAGCGCCGTCGTCGCTCCGAATTCGTCGAGCAGCGCGCGCAGCTGGCGCAGGAAGTCCAGTGTCTCCGGCCGATTCCGGTCATAGACATGATCCTGCCAATTATAGGCATCGCTTTGTGAGGCGAAGACCTCCATCCGCTCGAACGGCTTGAGCGGTGGATTGTCTCTGAGTTCGGCGTCGTGCACGTAGAAATTCGCCGTATCGAGCCGCAAACCGTCGACGCCGCGCTCCAGCCAGAAGCGCACCTCGCCGAGCAGCGCTTCTCTGACGTTCGGATTGTGGAAGTTGAGGTCGGGCTGCGAGGCTAGGAAGTTGTGCAGGTAGTATTGGCGGCGTTTCGAGTCCCATTGCCAGGCCGGACCACCGAATACTGAAAGCCAATTGTTCGGCGGCGTGCCGTCCGGCTTCGGGTCGGCCCAGACATACCAATCGGCCTTGGGATTATCGCGGTTCTGCCGGCTCTCCTCGAACCAGGCGTGCCGGTCGGAACTGTGCGACAGCACCTGGTCGATGATCACCTTCAGGCCAAGCGTATGGGCCTTCTCGATGACGGCGTCGAAATCCTCAAGCGTGCCGAACATCGGATCGACGGCGCGATAGTCGGAGACATCGTAGCCGAAGTCCTTCATCGGCGAGGCGAAGAAGGGCGAAATCCAGATCGCGTCCACATTCAGCGAGGCGACATGGTCCAGCCGCTCTGCGATTCCTTTCAGATCACCGATGCCGTCGCCGTCCGTATCCTGAAAGGAACGCGGATAGATCTGATAGATGACCGCGCCACGCCACCAGTCCTTGCTAGGATCCGCTGCATCGGATGTGGTGATACCGTAACTCATCAAGACGCCTGCTCGAAGGCGGAATGATAGGTGATCTCGCCTTGTGGGGCGGAGCCGTGGAAGACGATCCGCTGGATATAGTTTGTGGGCAGTCCGCGATAGGTGAGGGCGGTATCGCTCTCGAAGGAAAAGCGGGAATAGAAGTTCGGGTCGCCGACCAGTACGCAGCCATTCGCCCCGAGTGTCCTGATCTCTCGCAGTCCTTCGTTGACCAGCCGGGAGCCTATGCCTTCGCCCTGATGATCCGGCCAGACGGAGATCGGCCCGAGCCCGAACCAGTGCGGCTCTTCGCTGTCGATCGTAACGCGCGAAAATGCGATATGGCCGAGGAGTTCGCCAGCATCATCGACCGCGACCAGTGAAAGCTCAAGGGCGCCGTCTTCGCGAAGCGCATCGACGATATCGGCCTCGGTGCCATCGCTTTCCTCGGTGGCTTCGAAGGCGGTCTTCGTCAGCCGCCGGATGGCTTCATGGTCTTCGGCCCGCTCCCGTCGAATGGTGATGCCCATCGCCCGCTCGTCCTCCTCCGCTATCCATCCCCGATCGGACACGAAACAGGTCTGGAAGACAACCGCTACCGACGTAGCGCACTGCGATCATCAATGGTGGAGAAGAGGAGCTGGCGGCCGATCAATAGGCGCCTTCGGTCTTTCTCAGCAAGCTGACGGGCGTCATCAGCAGGATGTAGAGATCGAAGGCGAGGGACCAGTTCTCGATGTAATGGAGATCATGCTCGAAGCGTCGCTTGAGCTTTTCCGGTTCGTCGATCTCCCCGCGCCACCCCTTGATCTGGGCCAAGCCGGTGATCCCCGGCTTCACCTTGTGGCGGCCGAAATAGCCGTCGACGATCGCCGTGAAGGTTTCGTTCTGGCTGGACTGGGCATGCAGCGCGTGCGGTCGCGGCCCGACCAGCGAGAGCTCTCCTCGGAGCACGTTGAAGAGCTGTGGCAGTTCGTCGATCGAGGTTTTGCGAATGAAGGACCCCACACGTGTGACGCGCAGGTCGTTCTTCGTCACGATCTGTTTGGCTTCCGGATCGGAGAACTCGTCGCGAAGCGAGCGGAACTTGAAGACCTCGATGATCTGGTTGTTGAAGCCGTGACGCTTCTGACGAAAGATCACCGGACCAGGCGAGTCCAACTTCACCGCCATCGCGGTCAGGAGAAGCACAGGCGACAAGAGGACGATCGCAAGCGCCGCGAAGACGAAATCGAAAACCCGCTTTGCGATCCAGTCCCAGTCCGCCAGCGGCCGGTCGAGCACGTCGATCATCGGAATATCGCCGATGAAGGAATAGCTGCGCGGCCGAAACTGAAGGGCGTTCTCATGGGCCGAGAGCCGAATGTCGACCGGCAGCACCCACAGCTTTTTCAACAGCGCCAGCAGACGCTCTTCGGCCGAGAGCGGCAGGGTCACGATCAGCATGTCGATCCGCGTTCGCCGGGAAAAGGTGACGAGCTCGGGAATGGTGCCGAGTTTCGGATATCCGGCAACGATTGGGGGCGAGCGGCGATCGTTGCGGTCGTCGAAGATACCGCAGATACGAATGTCGGAATCGCCTTGTGCTTCGAGGCCGCGGATCAGGTCTTCCGCGTTGCGCCCTCCGCCGACGATGACGGCGCGGCGCTCCATGCGGCCGTCACGAGCCCATTTGCGGATGAATGAGCAGAGGGTGACGCGGATGAGACTCAGGGCGATCACGCCGCAGAGAAACCAGCCGCCGAGAAAGACGCGGGAATGATCGGCCGTTCCGTAGATGAAGAAGAGCGCCGCGGTCATGCCCATGACGACCGCGCCCCATGCCGCTGCCACCCGCCAATGGGCGAGCATCGATTGTCTCAGGAAGCTTGGTCTGTAACCGCCGATGACATTGATCGTCAGTATGCCGATCGAAGAGCCGGCGAGGATGATCGTCACGTAGGACCAGAGCAGGCTCGTGCCGAGATCAACGTAGAAAATGAGAAAGAGCGAACCGATTGCGGCGAGAACTGAAAATTCCACCAGGCGAAGATAACCGGCGAGAAGCCTCGGCGTGATGAAGTCGGTCCGGTAGTGGTCGGCGATCCGGGCCGCGAGCGCGTTCAGCTCGGCACTGTCATGATCGGCGCGCGGCTCGGCAGGTCCCGGCGCTTTTGCCCGCAGGCGTTCGATATCCGGAATGCGATCGGTCTGACTCAACTCGGTCCTCCAACGCACCGCGGCGCCGAGATACGGATATCTCGAGAATCAGCCTCATGGCGCGGATCGGCTCAATTTGACCGATCATAAGAGCGAGTGAACTAATAATTACTCAATGGATGGAATAAGGTCGCCGGCTTCCATCAGGCGGCGGCTTTCTCCATCTCGATCGTATTGGGGAAGCGGATCGCGACGATCGTGCCTTCTCCGAGGGTCGAGGCGATGCGGAAGCGGCCGCCGTGCAATTCGGTGAGTGAGCGGGCGATCGCGAGCCCCAGTCCGGTTCCCTTCTTCGTCCGGGTCCACTCGCTTTCGGTCTGCTCGAACGGTTTCCCGATCTTGGTCAGGTTGGAGGACGATATTCCCTCGCCGTGATCGGTAATGCTCAAAAGCACCGAGCCGCCTCGTTCTTTCACCGATACGCGAACCTCGCCGCCGGTATCGCTGAACTTCACCGCGTTCGACATCAGGTTCATCAGGATCTGCGTGACAGCGCGGCGGTCGGCATAGACGTCCAGTTTTTTCGGCTGCTCGATCACCAGATCGATTCCTTGCTGGGCGACTGATCCCTCGACCATCCGGGCGGTCTCTTCCACCGCCTCGGTCAGATTGAACACGCGGCGCAGGATCGTCGTGCGGCCCGTCTCGATCTTCTGCATGTCGAGAATGTCATCGATCAGCTGGAGCAGGAATTCCCCGCTTTCGTAAATGTCGTTCGCATAGCCGGCATATTTGTCCGCGCCGATCGGGCCCAGCATCTGCTGGCGCATGATATCGGAAAATCCGAGGATCGCGTTCAACGGCGTCCGCAATTCGTGGCTCATATTCGCAAGGAAGGTGGTTTTCGCCCGCGACGCTGCTTCAGCCTTGTTCTTCTCGATCCGGAAGCTCTGGTTGAGCTCTTCCAGCTGAGCGGCCTTTCGTTCGGCGTCGCCCCGGGTTTCGCTCAAAGTATGAATAATGTCCGTGAGGCGCCGCTCGGACTCGTGCAGCCGCGTCTGATGCACCTTGAGCTGGGTGATGTCCGCCCCGATCGCGATGAAGCCTTCCTTGGTCCGGCGCTCCGAAAGCAGCAGCCAGCGTCCATCCGGCATCTTGATCTCGGATGCGCTGTCATCTCGATTGGAAGAGTTCCCGCCGACCTGAGCGCTTTCGATCGGCTTGCGCGATTTCTTCATCACCTCGGACAGGTTTGTGCCCGGCCGCGTGTCCTCTTCGGTCAGGCCGAAGACCGCTCGGTATTTCGAATTGGCGAGGATGATGTCGTCGTCATTGTCACAGAGAACGAAGGTCTCGGGAATATTCTCGATGGCGCTGTGCAGCTGATGGTGCGCCTGCTTCGTGCGTTCTGCCAGCGCCTGCTGCTCGCTGACGTCGACGGCGATGCCGACGAGATGGCGTTCGCCTGAGGAATTGCGCGTCGCCTCGGCACGTGCCCGCAGCCAGACGAAATGGCCGTCGGTGTGACGAAGCCGGAAGGTCCGATCGAAGCTCTTGATATTGCCCGCAATGACCCGGCACAGGCTGCTCTTCACACCGAGATCTGCGGGATGAAGCCGCGGTTCGAGTTCGGCGAACCCGATCGACGCAGAGCTTGGCGCAAACCCCAGGAGTTCGTAGAGCGAACGCGAGAGCTGGATCTCACCGCGCGAGACATTCCAGTCCCACAGACCGGATCGACCGAGGCTCAAGGCCGTATCGACCAGATCATGCGTTTCGAGATAGGCGAACTGGGCCTCCTCCGCTCGGCTGGCCTGCCGGAAATACGCAAGGACGATCGCGAGAACCACGAGGCTCGTCATGGAAAAAAGCGTGACGTTGACCGCTAGGGCGTTACGCCAGGGGGACAGGGCTGGCCTTTCGATCTGGCCGACGGTCGCGACACCGAGGTCGTTTGCAAGCTCTATGCTCGAGGTCTCGATTGCTTCTTCGTTGAGAACGCCCGAAACCGTGGTCGTTCCTCGGCCGAGCTGGATGGCGGTGGGCGAGAGTGAAAGCCGTGTCACCAGATCGGAGCCGATCAGGTATTCGAAGTCAGGCGTCGCCGCGATGATCGAGCCGTCCGTACTGCTGATGACGACGAAGCGTCCGGGTTGCAGGAGCCCTTCCGGCAAACGGCTTGTGAGAAGCGCGTTGAGGGGATTGACCTCGCCCGGATTTTCAGGAAGGAGCGCGCTTTCCGCCGCGAGAAAGCGTGTCGCCATGTAGAGGTCTTGCGCGATGTCGCTTTCGATCGCCCCGCGATGCTCAATGAGCGATCCGAAGCGTACGACGGCGACGAGCGCGAGGAAGACGATCAGGAGAGCAGGAATAGCTCGCCGAAAGAAGCGTTCCGTCGCTGCGATCCGGCTGCCATTCCACTGGGAAAAAGGGGTTGGGAACGCGCCTATCTCTGGCTGGTCGCTGAGGATACCCTTAAATTTGGTATAAAGGTCCCCCGCCGACGCGAAAAACGCGTCTGCTCGCATGTCTGGATTCCTCGTTGCCGCACATCGCGATTCGGATACGCCACACAGCCGAATCACCCAGATATGAAACAGACGCGAATCAACTTGTCCACACCTTTCCAAACGGTAAATTTTTTTATCAACTAGCTTGACGCGGTCACGCCAAGGTTCTGTCCACAATATCTTTTAGGTCCCTCGATAGCTGTGGCATGTTTGCAAGACCTACGAGCACATCTTTCGCTTTGGCCTGACGCTGCTCTTCGAGAATGCGCCAGGTGCGGAATGCCGTAGCCATGCGCGCTGCGATCTGTGGATTGATTGCGTCGAGTTCGATCAGGCGGTCACGGAACCAGCCGTAGCCGCGACCGTCGACGCGATGGAACGCGGTCGGATTCATGCCAGCGAAGGAGCCGATCAGCGATCGGGCGCGGTTCGGGTTTTTCAACGTAAAGCGTGGATGTCGAAGGAGAGCCTCGATCCGGTCGAGCGTGGCCATTCCGGGCGCTGCGCCCTGAAGCGCGAACCATTTGTCGAGAACCAGCGCCTCGCTTTCGTAGCGTTCGTAGAAGACGTCGAGAGCACGCTGCGTCATTTCGTGGTCCGGGAAGCGGAAAACAAGGATCGCGAGCGCGGCCTGCCGATCCGTCATGTTCGAAGCACTGGTCACGCGTTCGAAGGCGTGGTCTGGCTTGCCGTCGGCAAGCGTTGCGTATCCGAGAGCACCATTGGCGAGCGCGCGCTTGCCTGCGCTTTCCGCATCTGGCGAGAACTGCGCATCGGCCGGAGCCGCATCCGTCAGTCGTGCAAACACCGACTGACCTTTGGAAGCGATTGCCTTACGCGCCGCCGTCGCGACTGCATGGACATGATCTGGATCGACGTTCTCGCCGATCAGTCGCGCGATCTCCGTATCCGCCGGAAGATTCAGAACCTGAGCGCGGAACGCCGGATCGAGGCTGTCGTCGTTGGCCGTCTCCACAATGGCTGTAACGAGTTCGTCGCCCAGCGGGTTGTCCGGCAGGTCACCGGGCCTGCTTCCGGCCTTGGCAAGCCGCTCGCCGATGAGATCGTTCAGGATACGCCAGCGGTTGAACGGATTCGGGTCAAGCCGGGCGAGCGCGAGCCGATCGGCCTCGGACTGTTCATGCTTGAGATCGACCGGCGCCGAGAAGTCGCGAAGGATTGAGAGGTAGGGCTTGCCGCCGACGTTCTCGAAGACGAAGCTCTCTTCCGCTTCGGAAAGCTGGATCACGTCATCGCGGATATCGCCGCCCTGACTTGGCATCGCCGTCCGGTCCTCGCCATTCGGACCCACAAGCCCGAACTTGACCGGCATCAGCATTGGCTTCGTGCCGGTCTTTGCCGCGCCTTCCTTGAGCTTCTGCGTCAGGGTCAGCGTGTAACGGTCGTCGTTCGCGTCGTAGTTTTCAGTCACCGTCAGTGTCGGCGTACCAGCCTGATGGTACCAGAGCGCGAAATTTGACAGATCGGTCCCGGTGGCATCCTCGAAGACCTTGATGAAATCCTCGATTGTCGCGGCATCGCCGTCATGACGCTCGAAATACAGGTCCATGCCTTTCCGGAAATCTTCGGAGCCGAGCAGTGTCGCGATCATCCGGACCAGTTCGGCGCCCTTGTCGTAGACGGTCGCCGTGTAGAAGTTGTTGATCTCGCGATATTCGCTTGGCCGGACAGGGTGCTGAAGCGGACCCTGATCTTCAGGAAACTGCATCGATTTGAGGCGGCGCACAGATCCGATGCGCTGGACGGTCCGGTCGCGCTCGTCGGCCGTGAACTCTTGATCGCGGAAGACCGTGAGACCTTCCTTCAGGCAGAGCTGGAACCAGTCGCGGCAGGTGATGCGGTTGCCGGTCCAGTTATGGAAATATTCGTGGGCGATGACGGTTTCGACGCCCGCATAATCCTGGTCGGTCGCGATGTCCGGGTCGAGCAGCACATATTTGTGGTTGAAGACGTTGAGGCCCTTGTTCTCCATTGCGCCCATGTTGAAATCGGCGATGGCGACGATGTTGAAGACGTCGAGATCGTATTCCCGGCCAAATCGGCGCTCGTCCCAGACCATCGAGCGCTTCAGGGCGTCCATCGCGTATTCGGCCTGATGGGACTTGCCCTTGTCGGTGTAGATGCCGAGCGTGACGGACTTACCGCTCGCGGTCGTGAAGCTGTCGCCCACCCGCTCCAGATCGCCTGCGACCATGGCAAAGAGATAGGACGGTTTATTGAAAGGATCGTCCCAGACCGCGTAATGTCGACCGTCCTCGAGGTCGCCGGTCTCGCCCGGATTGCCGTTGGATAGGAGCACCGGCGCGGCGTCCTTCGAAGCCTCGATCCGTACTGTGTATGGGATCAGAACGTCCGGCCGGTCGTAGAAATAGGTGATGCGGCGGAAGCCTTCGGCCTCGCACTGGGTGCACCAGATGCCGTTCGACCGGTAAAGCCCCATCAGCTTGGTGTTCTTTTCGGGAACGATCTTCGTGCCGATGTGCAGAATGAATTCTTCGTCAGCCGGCAGATTGCGGACGGTCAGCCTGTCGGCGCTCGCATCGTAGTCGCTCTCGGCCACTGTCTCGTTGTTGAGTTTCAGGTGGGTGAGGGTCAGTTCATCGCCATCGAGAATCAGCGGCGCATCCGGGGCCGTGCCCTCGCGGCGCTCGAGCCGGATTTCACTGTCGATTTCAGCCGAACCCTCGAAGAGCCGGATCGTGAGGAAGACTCCTTTGAAGACGAAATCTGTCTCGGAATAGTCGGCAAGTTTGACGGTCTGGCCTGTCTCTGTGCGCATCATGGGGCGGGTCCTTCTCTCGATTGCACCGTAGGTAGACACGCCTTCGCGATTTGCAATTTCGTGGCGGCCTTCGGTATCGAGCGTCGTGGCGCGACATCTACGCCTTCAAAATTTCGTTTCCGAAAGCCATCTCACATGCTCCAAGGCTCCGCCGAAACCGAGAGCCCGATCTTCGGCGTTTCGCTCAAACTCTTCTCGATCCTTTCCTTCGTCGCGATGCAGACCGCGATCAAGGCGGCGGGCGAGGACGTTCCGGCAGGCGAGGTGGTGTTCTTCCGCTGCTTCTTCGCGCTGGTGCCGGTCGCGGTCTATCTCGCCTGGCTCGGCGATCTCAGAACGGCGTTTTCGACAAACGATCTGAAAGGCCACGCGATTCGCGGGTTGATCGGCGTTTGCGCGATGGGCCTCGGCTTTTTCTCGATCACGCGGCTTCCTTATCCCGAGTGGATCACGATCAACTACGCGACGCCGCTGATCACGGTGATCTTCGCCGCGCTTTTCCTGGGCGAAAAGGTTCGGGCCTATCGTTGGACGGCGGTTGTCATCGGGCTTGTCGGTGTCGCTGTGGTGACCGTGCCGAGCCTCACCGTCGGGGCCGAGGGATTGTCCGGACCGCATGTCGCCGGGATCGTCGCCTGTCTCATCGGCTCGGTCTTCGCGGCGGTGGCGATGATACAGGTGCGTAAGCTTGCGCAGACCGAAAAGACCGCGACGATCGTTCTCTATTTCATGCTGGCCGCGACGATCATCTCGGCCTTCTCCGCGCCATTCGGCTGGATCATGCCTTCGACATCCCAGGCGATCTTTCTTCTTCTCGCCGGTATTCTCGGCGGCGTCGGCCAGCTTCTGCTGACGGCGGCCTATCGCTATGCCGACACGTCCACGGTCGCACCGTTCGAATATTCATCGCTGATCCTGGCCATCGCGATCGGCGCGCTCGTCTTTGGGGAGGCGATCAACGTCTCGACCCTGATCGGCGGCGCGATCGTCATTGCCGCCGGTATCTTCATCATCTGGCGGGAGAGCCGGCTGGGGCTCGAACGGCGGAGAGCGCGGCGGATCAGAACCTACTGATCCGCAATCTGACTCAGCCGTGCTTGGCGCGGATATCGGCGAGCACTTCGGTGTCGATCCTCGCATCGTCGCGGATGCGGTTGTCATAGTTCTCCTGGCCCATGAAACGCGCCATGGCGGCGATTTCGGCTTCGCCCCAAAGCTCTTCCGAGGGGGCGAGCAGTAGGCCGGTGCTTGTCAGGAGCTGGCGCAGATAGCCGGCCGTCTCGGTGTCGATCGGGACCACATTGGCCTCATCTGACGGAAAATAGCTGAGGCGGTGAAGTTGGTAGCAGCGCGCAAGTTCCTCGATGGGCGCTGCGTGGTCGTAGACCTGGATGTCGACCATCCGGCCAGAGCGCCCACCATAGCCGCCGCCGGACTTGACGACGAGGATGCCCGCGGCCTGGACGCCGCGGAATTCGCCGCCTGCGTCGCGGCCGGCTGCGATCGACCCGATAAGCCGGGTCGCGAGATCGCCGGTACCGGTCTCGAATGCTTCGACCATCGCGGCGAGAACGCCCTCGTTCGACAGCGAATTGCCGATGGCGATCGAGTTCTCGCCCTGAAGCCCGCCGCTTTCGCCCTGCCAGGTTCCGATCTCCGCGCCGGTGTGGTGAGCGCTTTTTCCGGCCCGGTTCATGACTGCGATCTGCCGCTGACCCTCGGCCGCGTCGCCGCGTGTCAGGATCGAGATCACGTCTTCAGGCGAGGCGCCGAGGCGTAACAGGTCGAGGCCGTCGCGGCCGTGATCGGGGTTGGAGAAGGCCTGGGTGTGGATCATGCCGGCGGTCGCATCGCCGTGCAGAACGATCGAGGCGACGCCCGGAAACTTCGACTGCACCGCCCCGCCGATGGCTCCGGTCTCGGGATCGTGTCCGATGATGGAATAGGTCATGAAAGTCTCGTCCGGTCGGTTGCAGTGGCTCGGCTACCATCTGGCGCAACGATCGGCGACGAAAACGCGTTGGTGACAGGTTCGCGAACGAAACATCGGTTGCATTCGCGCGTTAGAAGCATCAAGTCGTAGTAATAGCGTCCATTCTTCCCGTCCGAGATGTTTTGCGCGGGATCAGCACCCGGTGACGCTTCCGGCACCCCACATACCAACGAGTCCAAGCTCATGCGCATTCATCTGGGTTGCCAGCTCACCTACGAGCTGGCGCAGGCAACGCCCATGATCGTCAATCTCAACGTTCATTTTTCCAAGGCCGGCCGTCTCGAAACGCCAGATTACCTGCGCGTGACGCCCTTCGTGCCGATCACCAGCTATCGCGACTCGTTCGGCAACTGGATCAACCGGCTGGTGGGGCCTGCGGGGACGTTTTCCATCGGCACGGACACGATCATTCACGATGAAGGCACGCCCGATCCCGTGGGTTATGGGGCCTATCAGCATCCGGTCGAGGAGCTGCCGTCCGAGGTGATGGTCTATCTTCTCGGCAGCCGGTATTGCGAGACGGACCTGTTGTCGAACGAGGCCTGGCGGCTTTTTGGGCATATCGAGAACGGCTGGGACAAGGTGCAGGCCGTCTGCGACTTCGTGAACGGCCATCTCCACTTCGACTACATGCAGGCGCGGGCGACGCGGACCGCGTGGGAAGCCTATAACGAGGGCATCGGCGTCTGCCGCGACTATGCCCATCTCGCCGTCGCCTTCTGCCGGGCGCTGAACATTCCGACGCGCTACTGCACCGGCTATATCAGCGACATCAACCTGCCGAAGCCCTGGGGCGAGCAGGATTTCTGCGCCTGGATGGAGGTCTATCTCTCCGGGCGCTGGTGGACCTTCGACCCGCGCAACAACGCGCCGCGCTGGGGCCGCGTCCTTATCGCGATCGGCCGCGACGCGTCCGACGTGCCGCTGACCCACACCTTCGGCGCGAACACGCTGACCGGCTTCAAGGTCTGGTGCGACGAGGTGCCGGACGCGGGCTTCGCCCCGCAGTATTGACCGGACGCGCGATCGCGTTCCCGCGCCGCTTTCGCGGCCGGGGTATTGAGAGCTTTCGGTGTGGCGCCACCCGATGAGGGCGGCGAAGCGCCGGAGGCGAGCCCTCCGAAACGTTTTGTATGCGGCTCACCTCCGGCGCTCCGCGCGGGATTTGTCGCGCTCGCTTCGCCGATCGCTCCTGCCTTGCCCGATGCTTCGCCCCGCCAGCACGCCGGCCTCGTTGCCGAGGCGGGGGATGCCAGCTTGAGGTTCCACGTCGGGCGTAGCCCAAACCATCGGCGGCTGTTGGTGCTTCACGGGGAGCCTTGCCGGCCTCCCGTTCAAGCGGACCGATCCGCACCCGCGCCGTATTACGCGAGGGACCAACGGAGCCGCGAGGCGTCCGGGGCGCTGTTCCTCCGGAAGGAACACCGCCGCAGACCCGCAAGCCATGCACCCGAAGCGATCCCGGCGATCACCCGTGCCCCCTGGGTGCGTGGCGAGGGGGATTATGCGGGTGGTTCAGAGGGCGGGGACAAGATTTTTGGATTTTTCGATTTCAGTGAGCTTCGTCATCCCGGACTTGATCCGGGATCCATTCCTGAGGCCCGTCCTTTCTGATGTCGGTGGCGGTGGCACCACCATACTCGCGGAGAGGCAAGAGGAATGGATCCCGGCTCGGAGGCCGGGATGACGAAAGAGGGGAGTGCGTTTCCGCTCACTGCCTTCGTCAAGGATGTGACGTCCAAGAAGGACGAACGATAGGCGCGTTTGGAGGCCGGGATGACGAAGGAGGAGAGAGGATGATCCCTCTCAAACATCGAAAGAGAGGCGGTCACTGTTGCTGCGCAAGCTCGACATCCTACCAGCCGATGCCCCGATAAAGTTCGGTCCATTCCGGGTTGATCGTTTCGATGAGATCGATCTTCCATTGGCGCGGCCAGCGTTTGATCGTCTTTTCGCGCGTGATCGCGTCGCGAATGTCGAAATGCTCTTCATACCAGACGAGGCGCTTGCAGCTGTAGCGGCTGGTGAAGCCGGGTGTCAGGCCGTTCTTGTGCTCGTAGACGCGGTGCGAGAGGTCCGACGTCACGCCGGTGTAGAGCGTGCCGCCCTTCTTGCTGGCCATGATGTAGACGAAGCCGGTCATGACTTCAGATTGCGCGACGCGCGTGATGGCTGCAATGGGGTTTTGGCGTGCGAGGCTGCGGTTTGTCCTCGATCCAAGTGAGCTTCGTCATCCCGGACTTGATCCGGGATCCATTCCTGAGGCCTGTCCTTTCTGATGTCGGTGGCGGTGGCACCACCATACTCGCGGAGAGGCAAGAGGAATGGATCCCGGCTCGGAGGCCGGGATGACGAAGGAGGGGAGGGTGGTTGTTCCCTCTCCTCCAAGTGCGCGCTGTGCTTATTGTGCCGCCGACCCGTCGGCTTCTGTCGCGGGAGCGCTTGCCTCCGGCTCACTCTCGGGCAAATCCGTCGAAGAAAACCCCGAAAAATCGCTCTTCTCGATCAGGGCGTGGACGCCCTTCGTCTTGTCGACGACCTGGCTCACCTCGTAATCCGTCGCGGCGCTGAGATAGGCGAGGGCGGTTTGGGGGTCTACGCCGAGGCGGTCGGTGAGGAAGGTGATGGAGGAGCGCACGGCCTCCTTCATCGCCTCGTCGAGATCCTCGTTGAGGCCGATGGGGATCCAGTAGTCGGCGGTTTCGGCGAAAGGCCGGTCGAGGCCCGGCACGGGCAGGCGCTCGTCGCCCTCCTTCAGAACCGTGAGGCGGAAGGTGGTGCGGGCGGAGAGTTCGAGCGCGGTCAGCGCCACTTCGCCGTCGCCCTGGCTGGCATGGGGATCGCCCGTATAGAACAGCCCGCCGTCGACTTCGATCGGCAGATAGAGCGTCGAGCCGGCTCCGATCTCGTTGATGTCGATATTGCCGCCCCACTCACCCGGCGGCACGGAGTTCAGTGCCTCCTCGGTGTCGGTGGCAACGCCCATCAGCCCCATGAAGGGGATCGCGCGGAAGCTGATCTCGCCGCGCTCGCCGCCGTTGAGGACGCCGTAGATCTCGCCGCGGAACTGGCGGATCGGCGTGAAGATCGAGACATTGTTGTAGGCTTCGGGGTTCTCGGCCGAGGCATTCTCCTCCGGCTTCGGACCCAGCGGATATTCGCCCGGCAGCGCGCCCTTGCCGTGGCGGTTGGAGATGACGCCATAGGGCACGCGCGGCTCGATGGTGAGCGTCTCGATCATCAGGATGTCGCCGGCCTCGGCGCCCTCGATGGCGATCGGGCCGGTGACGACATGCGGGCCGTCTCCCGAAAAGCTGTGCTCCCTGTCGGAGGCCGTCAGCGCAACCGCATCGGTGATTACCTGATCCTCCGGCACGCCGAACTGGCCGAAATAGGCGACCGGGTCGCGGCCCTGATCTTCCAGAATGCCCTCGTGGGAAATCGTGTCCACGGTGACGGTCGCGCCGGACGGCACGGTGAGGATCGGCTGGGAGGCGCGGTTCGGCAGCCGGCCCCAAGTGACGTTCTCCGTCGTCGATGGCACGTAGAATTCGCCGGCAAGGCCCGCCTCGGCCGGCGCGGGGCCGGTCTCGGCATCGATCGGCTGGATTGCGGCGTTCTGTCCCTCGAAACTGTCGACGCGGATGGGCTCGGCCACCGGCGGGCGTTCGGATGTCGTCTCGGACATGGCGTCCGATTGGGCATCCTGCGCAGCTGCCGGACAGATGCCGATGGCCGTTCCGGCGGTGAGAAGGGAGAGAATGAAGGCGGTACGGGTCATGCGCTATCCTTTTGATTTGAGGTCGAAAAGGACGTTGCAAGGGACGTGCCATGCGGGTGGTGGTGTCTGCTGGTGCGATGCCCGCGAGTTCGTCGATCGTGGTGAGCTTCGTCATCCCGGACTTGATCCGGGATCCATGCCTCTTGCCTCTCGGCGCGTATGGTGGCGCCATCGCCACCCGCGTCAGGGAGGATGGGCCTCAGGAATGGGCGCCATGCGCGCTCGGAGGCCGGGATGACGAGGAGGGGAGTGCGGCATTCCCTCGCTGGCTATGTTGCTGAGGCAATCGCGCCGCGCGCCCTCTCTCCCCTTGAGGGAGAGAAAGCGATTTCTTCGGCTTAGCGCCGTCGGCGCTAAACGTTAGAAATCGCAAGAGAGGGGTTTGCGGACGTTCGGCCGGCTTCCGGGGGGAGGAGAGATCGCACACCCCCCTCTTGCCATTCTCAAGGTTTGGTCCGCGCTTCGCCCGGCCCAATTCCTTGGAATGGCTTTCTCCCCCTCAAGGGGGGAGAGGGGGAGCGTGCCGAAAGGTCTTCTCGATCCCCGAGAGCTTCTCGTCACCCCTGCCTCCGAGCCGGGGTCCATTCCTCTTGCCTCTCGGCGAGTATGGTGGTGCCATCGCCACCCGCGTCAGGGATGATGGGTCTCAGGAATGGATCCCGGCTCGGAGGCCGGGATGACGAGGAGGCGAGTGCGGCATTCCCTCGCTGGATATGTTACCGAGGCATCCGCGCCGCGCGCCCTCTCTCCCCTTGAGGGAGAGAAAGTCTTTTCGCGGTCTTAGCGAAGCTAAGTTGCTGAAAAGACAAGAGAGGGGTTCGCGGAGGTCCGGCATGTTCCGAGAAGAGGAGAGATCGCATACCCACTCTTGCCATCCTCAAGGTTTAACCCGCTAAGACGCAACCACACTTCGTTTTATTAAGGTTGCTTACCTTTTTTGAGCATCGCCGTTTTGCCATACTTACTAACGGCCTTATTTAAATGTTTCGTGGCGATATGCCGCGTCAACTTTCTGTAACGACTAGTTTGTGTAGAAAAAGTGCTTTGGTACTCAGAAAATACTTCGCGAGATCGCGAAATGTATTTTAAAAAAGTCCAGCGCTCATATCCAATATCTTGAGAATAGCTAACCTCTTGGAGGAGTTCTGTTTCCACTTTTTCGATCGGGTAATTCTCTACAATCCAAGCATCACCTTTTAATCGGAATTGCTTTACGAAGCGCTTCGCGCGACCGTATGAGCGTCTTTTCAGCTTTCTCCATGCGTTGGCAAGAGTGGCATCCTTAATGTGTACTGACCGGCCGTCAAAACGAAAGCCCAAATACTCCAATCCATTCGCACAAGACTTGCCGGCAGCTCGTTGAAATGAAATTCCCTCTGGTTCGACACGAAAATCGCAAACAGCTACCTTTTCGGATTTGATTTTCAAATGGTTGCCATGTTTTGCAATTTCTTCTTGTATATATTCCATTGCTGCGAGGGAGTTGGGCAATTTGCTGGCTGGTATTGCAATTAGAATGTCATCACTGTAGCGGAAATAAATGCCGTTCCGTGCTCTCGCCCAATTAGAGACCGCAATATCAAAATATAGCAAATAAAAATTAGCTATTAGGTCAGATATCGGCGTGCCTTGAGGTATGCCGAAGTCACGATTGTTTTTCTGAAGCAGGCTCGGATGCTCAGGGTCTGCGCCGCATACCAAGCGCCTAAAATCATGCGGTGTACATAATTGAAGCGCTGCATCATTTCGCATGACGTCAATCCGTCTACGACGACGCTCCGATCTGTTTCCTTCCTTGTTTGGGAATCCAAAGATTTCAATGCGATCTTGCACAGAGCGAAGTGATGCCGTGCAGTAGTTCGTAATAGATTTGAAAACCGCCTCATGATCCTTCGGTAACGGTCCATCGAGAAGCTTTTCCCAAATCTCACGAATTTTCGCGTGATCCAGATTTTCAAAATAACTGCTGATGTCCGCAACTGTAACGACGCAAGAACCAGTTCGCTTTACGTAGTCGAAGGCATCTTTTGCAAAATCAATATTTGATTTGTTGCCAGATATATTATCTTTTGGTATCCTGCGATAAGCAATTACTGAATCGGAAATGCCATATTCGGCAATTGAATCTTCATACCTGGATGAAAGGATTTGACGGTAACGAGCGTAAATTGCAGCGTCTTTTCGAGCTGCATATCGAATAGGTCGACATTTCCTTTTGCCGCGGCCACTTGCGCGAAACCGAACCCAGTTTTCTTTATATAAAAGTAGTGGAAAGAAAGAATTCTTCTCGACTAAGATAGGATTATTGGCAATTTCTGCCAGTTTCTTTGCATTTATCCGGCGATCAAAATGCAGGTAAGTTTTGACGTCTTTCTCTCTGGGACGCCATTCAGTTTCCGTTTGAGTGGGAGTGGCTACTACAACAGGCATTGCTTGTCTTCGCCACCCCCGCCAATATGCATGGTCAAAGACCACTTAGTCCTTATCAAACGATGCATGCTATATTGTCTGTGCAGATGCCGCGATGAGATTGCTCTCGCGTATCGTCGAGCAGATAGATAAGAGTGCCATAACTAGAGCAGGAATACACCTGATGGAGATCGCAACCTTAACCCTCTGTCCCGTTGACAGTTTAAACATGCGACTCGCCGCGCAACCGGCGATCCGAGTGAAGATAACATTTAGAGGTACTTCACACGTTCAGGAATGCTCCTGCGCGGTAGAGATGGTGATATAGCAGCTTCTTTACAAGAGGTTTTTTGAAAAATTCGTACTTTAGGTAAGTACGAACGCCTCAACTCAGCGCCTCCGCCACCATCGCGTCCTCGAATACGTCGTCCCGCGCTTCGCCCTCGACTTGCTCGCGGCCGATTTCCAGCATGACCGGGACGGCGAGCGGTGAGATGCGCTCCAGCGGCTTGTGGACGATGTGCTGCTTGATGCGGGCGAGAAGGTCCGACACGCGGGCGACATCGAGAAGGCCGGTGGCGGCGTCGGCCCAGGTGGCTTTCAGAAGGATATGGTCCGGCTCGTGGGCGCGTAGGACGTCGTAGACGAGATCGGTGGAGACGGTGACCTGACGGCCGGTCTTTTCCGTGCCCGGCTGGTTGCGCTGGACGAGCTGGGAGATGACGGCGCACTGGAGGAAGGTGCGTTTCAGGAGCCATGAATCGCCCATCCAGGCTTCCAGATCGTCGCCCAGCATGTCCTCGTCGAAGAGATCGTCGAGGGAGAGGCGGCCGTCCGCGATCATGGCGGTGAGGTCGGCCTTGCACCAGACGGAGATGGCGTAGTCGGTGGCGACGAAGCCCAGCGGCTTGGCGCGGGCGCGCTCCAGCCGGCGGGTGAGGAGCATGCCGAGGGTCTGGTGGGCGAGGCGGCCCTCGAAGGGATAGAGGACGAGATAGAACTGATTGCCGCGCGGAAAGGTCTCGACCAGGAGATCGTTCGGGCCGGGGATGAGGGATTTTTCCGCCTGGAGGCCGAGCCAGTCGCCGACCTGTTCGGGGAGCTCCGACCAGCGCTTCGGATCGGCGAGCATGGCGCGGACTTCGGCCGCGAGATAGGTGGTGAGGGGGAATTTCGAACCGCCCCAATAGGGCACTTTCGGCTCGGCCCCCGGCGCGCGGGTGACGAGGCAGCTGGTCTCGAAGATGCCCTCGAAGCGCAGGACCTCGCCGCCGAAGAGGAAGGTGTCGCCCTGTTCGAGGGTTTCGAGAAAGGCCTCCTCGATCTTGCCGAGGATGAAGCCGCCGCGCTGGATGGAGGTCTTCGTCTTCTTGCGGACGACGCGGACATCGAGGGTCTGGGCCTCGATGATGGTGCCGGCGTTCATGCGGTAGGCCTGGGCGATCGACGGATGGGTGATGCGGAAGGTGCCGTCCTCGGTGCGGCGGATCCTGGCGTAACGCTCGTAGACGCGCAGGGCATAGCCGCCGGTGGCGACGAAATCGACGATCTGCTCGAACGTCTCCCAGGTGAGGGCGGCATAGGGGGCGGCGCTGGTGATCTCGTCGTAGAGAACATCGGCGTGGAAGGGCTCGGCGACGGCCATGCCGAGGACGTGCTGGGCGAGGACATCGAGCGCGCCGTCGCGAAGGGGCGGGGTGTCCTGGTCGCCGAGATAGTTGGCGTTGAGGGCGGCCTGACACTCCATCACCTCGAACCGGTTGGAGGGGACGAGGATGGCGCGGGATGGCTCGTCCATGCGGTGGTTCGAGCGGCCGATGCGCTGGGCGAGCCGCGAGGCGCCCTTCGGCGCGCCCACATGGACGACGAGATCGACGTCGCCCCAGTCGATGCCGAGATCGAGGGTGGAGGTGGCGACGACGGCGCGCAGCTGGTTGGCTGCCATGGCGGCTTCCACGCGCCGGCGCTGCTGCACGTCGAGCGAGCCGTGGTGGAGCGCGATGGGCAGGGTCTCGTCGTTGATCTTCCAGAGCTCGGAAAAGAGAAGCTCGGCCTGAAAGCGCGTGTTGACGAAGAGGAGCGTGGTGCGGTGGGCTTTGATCGTCTCGTAGATCTCGCCCATGGCATAGAGGCAGGTGTGGCCCTGCCAGGGCACGCGCTGCTCTGACTTGAGGATGGTGATCTCGGGCTTCGCGCCGCCGGTGACCTGGATGAGATCGGCCCTGTTGTCGGCCTCGGGCGACTGAGGGACGAGCCAGCGGCAGAGCTCGGCGGGCTCCGAGACGGTGGCGGAGAGGCCGACGGTCTGAAGGTTCGGCGCGAGGGTGCGGAGACGCGAGAGGCCGAGGGCGAGGAGATGGCCGCGCTTGGAGGTGACGAGGGCGTGGAGCTCGTCGAAGACGACGTATTTGAGGTCGGCGAAGAAGTCCCGCGCGCCCTTTTGGGCGATGAGAAGCGAGAGCTGCTCGGGCGTCGTCAGCATGATGTCGGGCGGCTTCAGCTTCTGGCGCTGGCGGCGCACCTGGGAGGTGTCGCCGGTGCGGGTCTCGAGCGTGACGGGCAGGCCCATCTCGGCGACGGGGCGTTCGAGATTGCGGCGGATATCGGTGGCGAGCGCCTTGAGCGGCGAGATGTAGAGCGTATGGACGCCGCGCGGCCGGGTGCCGGGCTTGGGGCGCGGTTTCGTCGCGAGATCGGTGAGGGAGGGCAGGAAACCCGCGAGCGTCTTGCCGGCGCCGGTGGGCGCGATAAGGAGGACGGAGCGGCCGGCCTGAGCCCGCGACAGAAGATCGAGCTGGTGCGGACGCGGGGCCCAGCCGTTCGCCGCGAACCATTTGAGGAACGGCTCGGGGAGGGTGGCCGGGACTTCGGCTGCCATGTCGAGGATCGGGGCGGAGTGGTCGTTCAAGGCTGGGCTCGATGCTTTCCTTCGTCGGCGAACGGAAGTGGACAGGGGCGCCCAGGGGACAATGTGTGTCACCATAGGGATTTCGTCGCGTCGCCTGGTTCCGGTGCGAGCCGGGCCGGGCGCGTTCTCGGCAGTCTAGCTTGCCTCTTGGGAGATGTAATGCGGCCGATCACCGTTCTCGCTGCGTGTCTTTGCCTCGTCTTCGCGGCACTGAGTGCCCATGCGCAATCGTCCGACTCGGGGTCTTCGGGTTCGTCGGAATCATCCGGCTCGTCGAGCCCGGAGACCCGGTGGTTCGAGGTGGAGAGCCTGAACGCCGGAATGCCGGAGATGCCGCGCTTCGTCGATCGCGATACGCCGCGCGGCATGATGGAGACGTTCTGGTTCGCCGGCGAGGCCGAGGACTGGGAGCGGGCGATGCACACGCTCAACTTCAACGAGGTCTCGCCCGAAATCCGCGCCGATGTCGCGCAGCTCCTCACCGAGCGGCTGTTCGACATCCTGCAGCGCGGCTACGTGCTGGACTGGGGGACGTTCTCCGACCGGCCCGATGCGCTGGACGCCAATACGACGACCGAGAACCCGATGGCCGGCGAGCCGCGCCGCTCGATCCGGGTCACGACACTGGACCTGCCGAACCGCCCGGCCTCGATCCGCATCGAGAGGGTGAAGACGCCGAATGGCGATCCGGTCTGGGTGTTTTCCGATGAGACGGTGGTGAACATCAACCAGCTCTACGAGGTCTACGGGCCTTCCGAGGTGGAGATGGCGATGCCGGAAATGCTTAGGCAGAACGCGTTCTGGACGCTGAAATGGTGGGAGGTGGTGGCAATCCCGCTGGTATGCCTCGCCGCCTTCATCATCGCGGCCTGGACCTATCGCGCGGTTGGCCGGGCGCGGCGGAGGAAGCCGCATCCGATGGTGAGCGAGATCCTGGATTCGGTGCAGATCCCGGTGGCGCTGTTCGCCTTTGTCGGCATCTTCTTTCTGGTGAAGGAGTTCCTGTTCACCTTTTCCGGGCCGGTGAGCCGCTTCGTCGGCCCGTTGCAGATATTGCTGCTGGTCGTCGCGCTGGCTCTGATTGCGGTGCGGATCGTCGATGCGGTGCTGGAACGGCTCATCGCGGACAATATGGACGACATCACCGCCAATCAGGATGCCGATACGCGCGATCTCTACACCAATATCTCGGCGGTGCGGCGGATTGCGATCGTGCTTGCGATCGTGGTGGGTGCGGCGCTGATCCTGATCCAGACGAATGCGGCCGATACGCTCGGCTTTTCGCTGCTGGCCTCGGCCGGCGCGATCGGCCTGATCCTCGCCTTCGCGGCGCGCACGGTCCTGTCCGACATCATGGCGAGCCTCCAGATCGCGATCGCCAAGACCGCCCGCATCGGCGATGCGATCTACTGGCAGGACAACTGGTGCTATGTGGAGAAGATCAAATTCACCCATGTGCAGGTCCGCTCCTGGGACCATCGCCGGCTGATCATCCCGGTGTCGGAGCTTGTCTCCAACACCTTCGAGAACTGGTCGAAGCAGGACCCGAAGATCGTGAAGCTGGTGGAATTGCGGCTCGATCACCGGGCCGATGTGGACGCCCTGCGCGAAGTGTTCGACGAATTCGTCCAGGCCGAGGAGTATATCACCGACAAGTCGGAGGCGAAGGTGCAGGTGGTCGGCCACGATCACACCGGCATGCTCGTCCGCTTCCTCGCCCCCGCACCGGACCCCGCCAAGGGCTGGGACATGCAATGCCGCATGCGCGAACGGGTTCTGTCCTATGCCGCGAAGCTGGAAGACAAGGTCGGCAAGGAGCCTGCGGGGCAGGCCGCGTATTTCCCTCGGGAGCGCGAGGTGCTGGTCGGGGAGTTCGATCAGGCGAAGGCGGAGAACGCTTGAGAAAGCGCGTTCACCAGGCATGTTCTGAGCAAGTTTTTGCTTACTCCTTCCACGTCGGCTGCGTGTCTGAGCAATAGGGCAATTCAGACATCAGAAACGTGACTGTCCGCAAAGCGTCAGGTGGTCAAACCGTCTACTGCAGTATCAGGACGCGTTGCGCCCGCCTCCGGTCAGAAGGCGGGCGCAGGTTCGGATAGAAATCAGAATTCAGGCCGTCATCAGAATTCGGCCCAGTCGTCGTCCTTCAACGCGGCCCCGCCCTGTCCGACCGTCTTCATCTGCGGGACCGCACGGCTGGATGGAGCAGCGGACTTCGAGGGCTTGTGGAATTCCTTCTCGACGCGCTCGGTGAGCTGCCTGATCGGAAGGTTGCGCATCGACGACCTGCTCTGGCCCGTCGTCTGGAAGCGCTCGACCGCCTGAACCAGACCGTCCGTCTCGCTGGACAGCGTCCGGGCAGCTGCGGAGGTCTCTTCGACCATCGCCGCATTCTGCTGGGTCACCTTGTCCATATGATCGGCAGCACCCGAGACTTCCTTGAGGCTCGTGGCCTGCTCGCGGGCGGAAGAAGCGATCTGAGCGACCAGATCTGTCATCGCAGTCACCTCGCCGACGATCTCGGTGAGGGAGGTTCCTGACTGGGTGACGAGGTCCACACCCTGCGCCACCTGTTCGCGCGATGCGGCGATGAGTGTCTTGATCTCCTTGGCGGCTTCCGCCGAGCGCTGGGCGAGACCGCGAACTTCCTGAGCGACGACAGCGAAGCCCTTGCCCGCCTCTCCGGCTCGCGCCGCCTCGACGCCAGCATTGAGGGCGAGGAGGTTCGTCTGGAAGGCGATCTCGTCGATGACGCCGATGATCTGGTTGATCTGCTGGGACGACCCTTCGATGCGGTTCATGGCATCGACAGCCCGAGCGACGATCGCACCACCATGCTCTGCCTTGGTCCGCGCGCCATTGGCGGTCTGCTGAGCCTGACCGGCACTGTTGGCCGTTTCGTTGACCCCGCCGGAGACATCGCTGAGCGCCGCGACGGTTTCCTCGAGGCTCGCCGCCTGCTGCTCCGTGCGCTCGGACAGATCATTGGCCGCGGTGGTGATTTCGGACAGACCGGTGCGGATCGCCGTGATCGAGGTCACGACGGTGCCTATCGCCTCCTCAAGCTGAGCGACGCTCGAATTGAACTTGGCTCGGATCGGCTCGAATTCCGGCGAGACGGAGGTTTCCATGCGGACGGTCAGGTCACCGTCCGACAGGCGATCGAAGCCGCCCTCGACCAGCCTGATGAAGTTCTTGAGATCTTCGGCCCGTGCAAGCTCAATTTCAGCCTGGCGCTCCTTGGCCTGCTCCTGTGTGACGCGAGCTTCATCGGCATCGCGCGACAGCTGATCCCGCTCAATCGAGGCCTGTTTGAGCGTTTGAACTGCGGAGGCCATCTGGCCAATCTCGTCTTTCCGGTCGAGACCAGGCACCGCGATCGCGTTTTCTCCTTTGGCAAGACGACGCATTGTCGTCGTCATTTCGTTCATTGGCTTTACGATGCTACGAGCCAAAGGCCAGGCACAAGCGATCAGAGTTCCCAGGATGATCAGGGCGAGAAACGCGGACCAATAGACCTCAGCCATGAACTGATCTTGGATATCATCGACATAAACGCCGGTTGAGAGCGACCATTCCCATGGTGCAAAGGCATCGGAATAAGCTAGCTTGGGCGAAGATTCCGAGGCGCCGAGCCTTGGCCAGACATAGTCTGTGAAGCCGCCGCCGGCCTTTGCATGTTTGACAAAGCTACGTATGTTGTGAAATCCGTTGGCATCCGTCGAATCCCACATCGCGTCGCCTTCGAGTTCCGGATTTGGATGAACTACCGAGATGCCATCGAAGTCCATGACGAAGATGTAGTCGCCGTCGCCGTAGCGAATAGAACGTACGGCATTTACGGCACGTTGTTTAGCTTCGGCCTCGGTTATGTCTCCGCGGTCAGCTTCGGCCGCGATTTCTGCAACCATCGATTTCGCTGCATCGATTTGCGATTGAAGAAGCTGTCTGCGATCGTCCCACATCCGACTGTGAGCGGAAGCGAGATTCAGCGTGAACGCGGCAATCGTCATAAGTATGGATATGGCGATCAGAACTAGCAGTTTCTGCGAGATGGTAAGGGACAATGGTGCGTCCTCGATTGGAACAGGTGTTATGATTTTCAGTAGGCGACCTATCTTAACAATCTGTTCCGCTGCTTGACTTGTCCGGCTGAAGCTGAGGTGTTTCGGGCGCGTCCGCACCTCCTGGTTTTTAGGCTTTATGCTGCCGCGCCCGCCGTTTTCATGTTCAATCACCGATATCTTCGCTCTGAATAAGCGTTGGTGGTCGCCAATTTCGGGGAAGAGAGTACGCCCGGCTTGCTGGTGCAAAGCACCACTGTTTCGCCAGATGCCGGACCGTACGGTGATCGGTGGCCAAAAAGCCGTTGAGGCAAAGGGCGCCGAGGATGGAGTAGCGGACGAGACCCAGTCGACCACGACGAAGGCGAGTTCCCGGATGACGAGGTCGCAGCACTTCAAGCGTGCCTGACCCGCGTGAGGCCCGAGCGGCTTCTCGCCTATCTGGCGATCCGCAGCGAGGAGACTTCTTCGGTGATCTTGGTGAAGGCGGCGAGAAGGTCCGTCTTGTTCTTGGCGTCGAAGTAGAGCTTCTGGGTCGGGTCGGTGAGGCCGTTGGAGGCGCAGTTCTTCAAGAGGTTCTTTACCGGAGAGCCGTCGTCGACATCGAAGGCGATCGTGACGAGGAGAATGCCGTCGGTTCCGTCGGGCTTGCGGTTTTCGTTCTTGACGCTGTTGCAGAGGGTCGCCGTCGCGGTGTCCATCGCCGACACCAGGTTTTGTCCGCTCTTTCCGTAGGTGCCCGCAACGTTGAGAAGACGTCCGTTCTTCTCGCCGTTCGAGCCGTTCTGAAGCGTGGCGTATCCGAACGTCCCGTAGGTCGAGTCGTTCTCGTTGTCGATGTCGACCGCCGCGCCGTTGCTGACATAGGACGGATTGTAGGTGTTGGCGCCGTCGGTCATCAGGATGATGGCCTTCATGGTGGAATCGTCCGAGTAGGGAGCGCCCTCGGTGAAAGGAGCTCCGGGCGAGAGGAGCCGCCATCCCCATGCGAGGCCCTCGACGATGTTCGTCGCGCCGACGGCGGTCAGCTCGCCGATCTTCGTCTTGATGCTGGCGAGGTCCTTGGTGAGCGCCGTAACGGGCTGTGTGCCGCAACCCTTGTTGGGGCCGTCATCGGCCCCGTCGAGGCGGCTTGCGCGTGTGCTCATCAGATATTTGTTGACGTCGGCCTGGCCGCCGCGCCGGATCGTGTCGCGCGTATAGGTGATCGCCGTGCTTTCGCCGCCCGAAGTCGCCCATTCGCTCGAACCGACGCCATCGGGTTCGCGGTAGGCGCCGTTGAACATGCTGTCCACATAGTCGTTGTGCAGGGACGGGTCCCAGTTGCGCTCGTCGGGCGCGAAGCTTGGGACGAACAGGGTGTCGGGACTGGATGTGTTGGGTGCGGCATCGGAGATCGCGAGGTTGCCGGGCCGGGACTCCACACAGCCCTTCCATCCGTTGGCAAAACGCCTCGTGCCGCTCGTATAGGTGCTCGTCGGCTTGGGCTTACACGTGTAGTTCGGCCAGTAGCCGGAGCATGTCTCGGAGCCGGAGACGACCTTCGCGTTGTCGTAGATCCACTGCCGGGTCAGGATCTGGCCATCGGATTTGCGGACCCAGCGGTTGTTCTTCCTTTCGGCGAGCTGGCTGCCGTCGTAGTTCTTCCAGCGCTTCCAATCGAGATTTTCGTGGTGGATCGAGGACTCGCCATATCGGTCGATCCAGGATGCATTCTGATGCGATTTGCCGACATTGACCATGGATGAAAAGGGAACGATGCCGAACCTGACGGACGTTGTCGTCATGCCGCGGTCGTTCACGGCCATCAGGTCCTCAGCGAGGCTCGTCGCTGCATCCTTGAGCGTATCGAGCTTCGAAAGACCAGGCGCTGCCGTCACGAAGTCGGTACCCTCCGCCCAGCCCATGGAGCCCGAGTTATCGAGGACGAGCGCAAGTTCCAGGGAGCGGACATCGAATGCGACTTCGCTCGACGTGTCGATCCTGAAAGTTGCCCAATCGAGCTTGCCGTTCGTGAAATTGTTGAGCGCGGAGCCGAAGATGGTTTTGTAGTCCTGGGTCGCGGCAAGCTTTACAAGCCGGTTGCCGTCGCTCTGTTCGGTGCCCTGGTAGAAGAGCTGCGTATCATCCCGGCGTTCGATACCCATGTTGGCGAAGAAGGACGCGTCGGCGACGGTCTTCATCGCGTTCTCGTCGAGCGTCGTGGCGTTGCGGGCCGCCGTTATTGCCGCCTGATCGAGCGAGGCCTGCATCTTTCGCTTGGCCATGTGGATGCCGGAGAGATCGATCACCGCTCCGACCATGACGAGAATGGTCGGCAGGATCAGTGCAGTGATCATGCCGAAGTTCCCCGATCGGTTCGACCGAAACGACGAAACGAGACCGCTACGAGGAATGGCCGAGAGGGCGTGGGGGACGTTTCGCAACATCGAGATGCTCCGTTGTTTCGTCCTTTATGTCCAAAATGCCTTCTCAAACCTTGAAGACGAAGCATAAAAAATTTTTTGAAGAAAAATGGGTCGCGATATCGAGCCCAATAGAGGTGAAACGCAGTTAATAATGTGAATTATCATGCTGGCAGCTACCGAGCGGTCGTCTTGCGCTGGCTTTGACTTGAACGCCGGTGACGGTGCAAAGCGGTGATCATTTTCCATCCGGTGATAGGGACCGCGTGCTTACTTGGCCAGATACCGGTCCGTGCGGTGGTTGATGGCGAGGAAGCCGTTGAGGCAGAGAGCGCCGAGGATGGAGTAGAGGACCGAAACGCCGTCGACCACGGTGAAGGCGAGGCCGAGGATGACGAGGTCGATGCCGAGCTGGGTGAGGCCGGCGCGCCAGCCGAGCTTGTCTTGCAGGAAGATTGCCAGAATGCCCGCGCCGCCGAGGCTGGCGCGGTGGCGGAAGAGGGCGAGGAGGGCAAAGCCGATCAGGAGGCCGGCGGTGACCGCGCCAACGGCCCGGTTGATCTCGCCGAAGGTGAAATAGTCCGGCTGCACGGCCGTCGCGGCGGAGAGGAGCGCGATGGCGATGAAGGTCTTGATGGTGAAGGCTTTGCCCATGCGCATCGCGGCGAGGATGTAGAAGGGCAGATTGATGAGGAAGAAGGCGAGGCCGACATTGAGGCCTGTCGCGTAAGAAGCGATGAGAGCGAGACCCGCGACGCCGCTCGTCAGAAGGCCGAGATGGGCGAGGATCGCGATGCCGAGGGTGGCGAGGACGACGCCGGTGAGGATCGCCTGGGCATCCTCCAGCGGCGTGTGATGGGTGGGCGTCGCGTGCCAGTCGCCGAAGCGCCAGCGGATGGGTTGGACCGCCTCGGAAAAGCCCTCGGCCGTCTTCGGATCGGGATGGTGATGGGTCCGGGGGGCGGCGTCGTCGGTCATCGAGGCGAATCTCGTGCTGCACTGCGATAGCCATGATTAAGCGCGGTCGCGGCTTAATGCCAGCGGCGAAAGGCCCCTTTGGCTGCGGGCAGGCGCGCCTATCTGACAGGGCATGAAAGCCGACGATCTTCTCCGCCCGACCCGCGAGGGACTCTACTGTCCGCCCGGCGATTTCTACATCGATCCGGTGGGCAGGGTGGACCGCGCGCTCGTCACCCACGGCCATGCCGACCATGCGCGGCCGGGCAATCGCGCCGTGATGGCGACGCGCGAGACGCTGGACATCATGGCGATCCGCTATGGCGAGAATTTCTGCGAAACCCGCCAGCCGGCTGGGCTGGGCGAGACGACGAAGATCGGCGACGTGACGGTGAGCTTCCACCCGGCCGGCCATGTTTACGGCTCGGCGCAGATTGCCGTCGAGTGGAAGGGGATACGGATCGTCGCCTCGGGCGACTACAAGCGGCGTCGCGATCCGACCTGCGCGACGTTCGAGCCGGTGAAATGCGATGTCTTCATCACCGAGGCGACCTTCGCACTTCCCGTTTTCCGCCATCCGGACACGGCCGCGGAGGTGGAGAAGCTGCTCGCCTCAATGCGGCGGTTTCCCGAGCGGGCGCATATCGTCGGGGCGTACGCGCTGGGGAAGGCCCAGCGGGTGATCCGGCATGTGCGCGAGGCGGGATATGACAGGCCGATCTATATCCACGGCGCGCTGAAGAAGCTGTGCGACTTCTATCAGCGTGAGGGCGTGGATCTGGGCGAGCTTCTGCCCGCAACGATCGAGAACGGGAAGAAGGGGGACTTCGCCGGGGCGCTGATCGTCGGGACGCCGTCCGCCTTCGCCGACAAATGGGCGCGACGGTTTCCGGACCCGGTGGCGAGCTTTGCTTCCGGCTGGATGCGGGTGCGCCAAAGGGCGCGCCAACGGGGCGTCGAACTGCCGCTCATCCTGTCGGACCATGCCGACTGGGACGAGCTGACACAGACGATCAAGGATGTGGAAGCGGAAGAGGTGTGGGTGACCCACGGCCGGGAAGAAGCACTGGTGCGCTGGTGCGAGCTTCAAGGCGTCGCGGCGCGCCCGCTTCATCTGGTGGGCTATGAGGACGAGGCGGAATAGGAACCTCCGCCTTCATCCTCAGAGACCTCAATCGGGCACGTTGACGCCGCTGTTCTCCTGCGGGTCGCTCTCCTCGGGAGATACGACTTCGCCATCCGCGGCCGGGGCGTCGGAGGATTCGATGGATTCGGTCTGTTCGAGACTACCGTCCGGCGATGAGGACACGCCAACGGCTCCGACGATCAAATATCCGACGACGATGAGGGCGACGCCCGCGATGAGGACGATGAGGATCGGTCGACCCGAGCGTCCCTGCTTGGCGTCGGATTCTTTCAGTTTTTCAGCCATTACCTAATGTTTTCCGAAATGAGATGCCGCCCCGTAGAGAGCGCGTTTGGTAAGGCTGAACGAAGGGACGGCGACTTTGTTTCGCAAGGGCGAAACAATCCATTTTGAACGATGCTAGGGAGGGCAAAACGCCACAGGCGCAGGCTTCGAGCGCTCACGCCGACCTGCGGAAGCGCCTCAAGATATTCAAATCAAATCGAAAAACGAAAAGGAGCCAGTGCCCGCTACGTCAAGGCCGCCGTTGAACGAGGCGGTCGCTCTTATCGTCGGATTTTTTCTGGATGACGAGATTGAAGCGGTTGGCGGCGCCGATCTCGCGCTCGAAGTTGAAGGCGAGGGCGCCGGACGTCGCCTTGATGTCTTCAAGCTTGGAAACGCTTTCGACGAAACCGGAGGGCGCGGTGACCTTACCGAGGGCGAGCGCTTCGTCGAGCTCCTTGGTTAGGACTTCGGTCGCGTCGTCGGCCGCTTTCTCGTCTTCGAGATCAAGCTTGAAGCGGAGTGTGTCGACCTCGGAGCCTGCCGGGCCGCGGGCGATCTGGGCGATCGAGAAGCCTTCGCCGTCCTGATTGCCGTAGCACTCGTTCTCGCCGTCGAAGAGCGGGCTCTTGTCCCATTCAGCGCCTTTGCCGAGGGTCTTGCAGAGCGTGTCGGGGGAGGCGGCGATTATGCCGGTCTCTTCAGCCTGTTTGGGCTCCGGCTGTTTGACCGGCTCGGGCTGCTTGCGTTCGAGCGCGACGGTCTTCAGGAGTCGCGGCTTGGCGGCGGTGATCTGTGTCGCGGCCGAGCGGTCCGGATTGATGAGGTTCGCAGCGCCCGCGACCTGACGTTTCGTCTCGGCGTTGATGGCGGCGAACTGGACCGTCTGGAAAGCGTCGCTCGTGCGGACCGCGAAGGCGACGCCGGAGATGGCGACGGCGAGAAGCATGAAGCGGAAGGTCGTCGTGCCGAGGAAGTGGATCGCTATTTCGCCGGGTGTTCGGTGTTCGCCGACGAGGCGTTTGAGGGCCAGGAAGCGCTCTGCTCCATTCCATCGATTCACGGTCGAAGTCCTCCTTACGAACTATCCGGCGAAAGGTTTTCCATAGGAACCAGACGCGAAACACGGGTCTCGCGGATAGTTAAAGAAACGTTGACGTGGAGAGTCGAATCTCCGGAGCCGTTTGGTGCGGCTTTCGGTGATTCATCCCCCTGCCTGTGACTAGTAGGCAGCGAATTCGTCCAGAAGAGGGCGAAACCCGGCGGAAGCGGCCACCGAACAGTTCGGGAGCAGGCTTCGCGCCACTTTTGGTTTGGCGAAACCGGTCTTGCTTAAGGACGATCCGCTCAGCGGCGCTCTATCACATAATCGAGGAGATGACTGGCGTAATAGACATAACCATCGGCCGAAGCGTGGAAGCCGTCGCGCGAAAAACCGAGCGGTTCGACGCGCGGAAGCGTGGTTGCCACGATGGCGCCGCGTTCGAAGCAGAGCGCAGTGCCCATGCGCCGGATGATCCGTGCGCGCAGCTCAAGGACATGGGCCAGCGCGCGCGGCAGCGCCGGAACGCGTTTCATGTCGACCGGTGGAGACCAGACGAGGCGCGCTTCGGGCCATTTCGCCCTCAGCGCGTAGAGAAGGGTGCCGAAACCCTTCTTGAATCGCTTGGCGCCGTGGAAGTTCTTGGCGTCGTTGGTGCCGATCATCAGGACGATATGGGTGAAGGCCTCGCGGGCGAGGTTGGGCACGACATGGTCCCTAACATCGGCCGACACGGCGGAATTCGAGCCGGCGGTGCGCCAGAAGACCGATCTGCCGGTGATGGCGAATATCCGCTCGGCGAGTTTGGGCCCGAGTGAATCCTCGATCCGGTCGACGCCGACGCCGGCGGCGCTGGAATCGCCGATGACGAGGAGGCGGACGGCCGCGTCCTTGACGGATTCGGTGCCGACGAAGCCGGTGAGCGGGCCGACCGGCGGGCCCATGCGGATGATGCGCCTGCGGGCTCGGATGCCCTGCCAGATATAGACGGGCAGCAGCAGCCACGAAATGAGAGCGGTCTTGCCGGAGGCGGCAATACCGCCGGCGGCGAACCCGTCGAAGGGAGGAACGACTTCCTCGAAGCTCAGTTGGCTCATTCCTTCAAGACCTCCACTCCGGGGAGGGCCTTGCCTTCCATCCATTCGAGGAAAGCGCCGCCCGCCGTCGAGATATAGCTGAAATCATCGCTGACACCGGCCTGGTTGAGAGCTGCCACCGTATCACCGCCGCCCGCGATGGAAACCAGCTTTCCGCCTCGGGTCAACTCCGCCGCATGTCGCGCCGCGCCGATAGTCGCCTCGTCGAAAGGCTCGACCTCGAAGGCGCCGAGGGGGCCGTTCCAGACGAGGGTTTTCGCGTTGTCGAGCCGTTCGTTCACGGCTTTCAGCGATTCCGGACCGGCGTCGAGGATCATCATGTCCTCGGGCGTTTCCTCGACAGGGACGGTCTCGGTCGATCCGCCTGAGCGCAGCTGGCGGGCGACGACGACATCGGTCGGGAGCAGGATCTCGCAGCCCTTTTCATCCGCGCGCTTCATGATGGAGCGCGCGGTGTCTGCAAGATCGTGCTCGCAGAGCGACTGGCCGACATTGACGCCTTTTGCCGCAAGGAAGGTGTTGGCCATGCCGCCGCCGATGACGAGACTGTCCACCCGATCGAGAAGATTTGTGAGGACGTCGATCTTCGTGGAAACCTTTGAGCCGCCGACGATCGCGACGACCGGTTTTTCCGGGGCTTCCAGACCGGCCTGAAGGGCCTCGATTTCCGCCTGCATGGTACGGCCGGCATAAGAGGGCAGGTGGTGGGCGACGCCCTCCGTGGAGCCGTGGGCCCGGTGGGCGGCGGAGAACGCGTCGTTGACGTAGATATCGCCAAGGGAGGCGAGGCTTTCGGCAAATTCCGGCGCGTTCGCCTCTTCGCCGGCATGGAAGCGGGTGTTTTCGAGAAGAACGACATCGCCGTCCTTCAGCATTTCGACGATCCCGGCGGCGACGGGGCCGATACAGTCATCGGCGAAACCGACCGGCTTTCCGAGACGCTCGGACAGGACTTCGGCGATCGGCTTCAATGACATGGCGGGATTGGGCTCGCCTTTCGGACGGCCGAAATGGGCGAGCAGGATGACCCGTGCGCCCTTCTCGGCAAGCTCCGCAATGGTCGGCAGAGCGCGGTCGATGCGCGTTGCGTCCGTGACCTTCCCGTCTTTCATCGGCAAATTGAAATCGACGCGCACGAGGACGCGCTTTCCGGTGACGTCCGCGTCGTCAATCGTTCTGAACTGGAAGGTCATCTGAAGGTCGAACCCAACTCTTTCGTTTGTCCGGACCTTTATACAAAAGGCCCGCTCTGATGTTTGGCGTCTTTGTACGGTTTTGGCCGCGCCTGCGGCAAGCGAAGAAATCGCATGACTGGCGGTGATAGGCAGATCGTGCCGAAGAGGGACTTCAATTCTGATCGTTCGACTTGGCTCGCCGGAAAAGACGTCTGATCGCGGAGCGGCCTTCCTTGGTGCTTCTGAAGATCGGCAGGAGCGTATTGTCAGGGGGCGAGAGCGAGAGGCCCGCGCTGACGATGGTTCGATCCGGTCCGGTCTCGCGAACGATGAGTTCCACCGGTCCTATCGGCGCGCGGTCGCCATAGGAGGGATAACCACCGAGGCGGCGGGACATCAGCTCGTCGACCGTCAGCTCCCGTTCTTCTTCCGGAAGATCGAAACCGTAGGCCTCCGCGAGCGATGCGGCGGGCGAAGCCGGATTGATGGTGAATTCGCCGAAGAATTCTTCGTCGTCCTCCTCGACCGGCGATCGGCTGGCGAAGAGACGGTCGAGAAGCGGCGGGAAGCGCGGCGAGATGAAAAGATAGACGTAGTCTCCCGGCTGAAGGCGCCCTGCATACTGATAGCGCATGGAGCGCCCGTTGCGGATGACCAAGGATGGCCGGGCCCAGCGCGGTACGCGCGAGCCGGTGGCGACCGGGCTGCCCTCCACGACCCGGTAGGAAAGAAGTTCGTGATCGGCCGCGCCGGGGAGTTCGAGCTCGAATTTCTCGATCGGGCCGATGCGTGGCGGGACCGTGAGCCGGAGCCATCGCGCCACGCTCGCAAGCGTCCAGCCCTGTAGCAGAAGCGAAGTGAGGACGATGACGAAGGCGATGTTGAAGAAGGCGTAGAAGCCCTCGATGCCGCCGAGGATCGGCAGGATGGCGAGAAGGATCGAGACCGCGCCGCGCAGGCCGACCCAGGAGATGAAGAGGGTTTCCCGCTTGCGGAAGCCGAAGGGCAGCAGGCAAAGCCAGACCGCGACCGGCCGCGCGACGAAGATGAGGAAGAACGCGAGCAGGATGCCGGGGATCAGGATCGCGTCGAAATTGCGCGGCGTCGCGAGAAGGCCGAGAATAAGGAACATGATGATCTGGGCGAGCCAGGTCATGCCTTCCTGGAAGCGCCGGATCGAGGCCGCCCGCTTCAACCCGGCATTTCCCGCGTAAAGGCCAGCTACATAGACTGCGAGAAAGCCCGAACCGCCAAGAGCACCGGTGAGTGCGAAGAGCGCCAGTGCAAGGGCGATGATGAGGATCGGCAGAAGCCCGCGATCGACCGTGAGCCTGGCGATGAAATAGGCGATGCCGCGCCCGCCGATGAGGCCGGCGACGATGCCAAGGCCCATCTGTTGGATGAAGCCGAGCAGGACGCTGATCCCCAGCTGCTCGAAGCCGCCGCCCTCGGCGAGGAGTTCCACCAGGGCGATGGTGAGAAAGATTGCCATCGGGTCGTTGGTGCCGGACTCGATTTCCAGCAGCGAACGGATGCGGTCTCGCAGGATAATGCCGCTGGTCTTGAGGAGGAAGAAAACGGCGGCGGCATCAGTCGAGCCGACGATCGCGCCGAGCAGCATGCCTTCCATGAGACCGATCCCGAGCAGCCAATTCGCCGCGAGGCCGAACAGGACGGCTGTGCCGAGGACGCCGATCGTTGCGAGCGTGATGGCCGGGGCCGCCGCCTGCCGGAAGGTCGATAGAGGCGTCTGGAAGCCGGAATCAAAGAGGATGACCGCGAGCGCCAGCGTGCCGACGAAATAGGCGACCGGCTCGTTGTCGAATTCGAGGCCGAGACCGTCCGTGCCCGCGATCAGGCCGACCGACAGGAAGAGCAGCAGCAGCGGCGTGCCGAAGCGCGAGGCGAGCAGGCTGGAGAACGCCGCCAGAAGCACGAGGACCGTGCCGACAAGGATGACGAGATAGAGGTCTTCGAGCATCGGGGATCAATCATGCGGCCATTTTGGCGATGGCTGCTGGGAGAAGGTCCGGCGCGACCGATCGTGTGGCAGCGTCCGGGAATTGATTTCAAAACCATATGAGTCTCGAAATCTGTCCGGCCAATGCCTTTCTTGCATGGCGAATGTGAAAACGGGCCGCTTGTGGGCGACCCGTTTCCGTTGGCTTCAAATGTGTGAGAGCGCGATCAGCCCGCGTTGTGCAACGCGATCGCGGTGTCGGACATGCGGTTCGAGAAGCCCCATTCGTTGTCGTACCAGGAGAGGACCGAGACGAGGGTGCCTTCCATGACCTTGGTCTGGTCCATGTGGAAGATCGAGGAATGGGGATCGTGGTTGAAGTCGATCGAGACGTTCTTTTCGTTGGTGTAGCCGAGAACGCCCTTAAGCGGGCCGTCGGCGGCTGTCTTGATGGCGTTCTTGATCTCGTCGACGCTGGTCTCGCGCTTGGCGACGAATTTGAGATCGACCACCGAGACGTTGGGGGTCGGGACGCGCATGGCGAAGCCGTCGAGCTTGCCGTCGAGCTCCGGCAGGACGAGGCCGACGGCCTTGGCGGCACCGGTCGAGGTCGGGATCATAGAGAGCGCAGCGGCGCGGCCCCGGTAAAGATCCTTGTGCATGGTGTCGAGCGTCGGCTGGTCTCCGGTATAGGAGTGGATCGTCGTCATCATGCCCTTCTCGATGCCGATGGCTTCGTTGAGGACCATGGCGACCGGCGAGAGGCAGTTCGTGGTGCAGGAGGCGTTGGATACCACCTTGTGCTCGCTCGTGAGCTTGTCGTGGTTGACGCCATAGACGACGGTGAGATCGGCTTCGGTGCCCGGTGCCGAAATGAGGACCTTCTTCGCGCCGGCGTCGAGATGGGCGGAGGCCTTGTCGCGGGCGGTGAAGAGACCGGTGCATTCGAGGGCGACGTCGACGCCGAGATCGCCCCAAGGCAGGTTCTTCGGATCACGCTCGGAGGTAACGCGGATCGGGCCGCGACCGACATCGATCGTCTCGCCGTCGACTTTCACCTCGCCGGGGAAGCGGCCGTGGACTGAATCGTAGCGAATGAGGTGGGCGTTGGTCTCGACCGGACCGAGATCGTTGATGCCGACGACCTCGATATCCGTGCGGCCCGACTCGATGATCGAGCGGAGGATGTTGCGGCCGATGCGGCCGAAGCCGTTGATTGCGACGCGAACTGCCATTGGTAAAGGTCTCCCGGATCTTCAAAGGTCTCGAACACTGCCGGGCTTGCGACCGGACGTTGGTTGTCCACGTAATGCCAAGCCTTCGTGCGATCAATGCGCAAATACCATGAGCTTTGGTGATGGTATGGCCGCGTTTCGCTGATGGGCAGAGTTGCCGGGCGATGAAAAGGAGCGGGCGTGCATGCAGAAGATCGTCCGACTCTTCAGGGCAGCCATCATCGGATGGTGGAACGACCGGGCGTTGAGCCTCGGCGCGGCGATCTCGTTCTATGCGCTTTTCTCGCTGGGGCCGGTGCTGCTCGCGAGCGTGACGATCGCCGGTCTCTTCTTCGGCCATGACGCGACGCGGCTTGCGGTCGTCGACGAGGCCGGGTCGCTGATCGGAACAGATGCGGCGGGTGCGCTCGACTCGATGCTGAGTGCCGCGACCCAGTTCGGAACGGGGTGGTTTTCAATACTTTTCGGGGTCGCGATGTTCTTCGTGCTGGCAACCGGCGCGATCGTCGAATTGCAGGACGACCTCAACATCATCTTCCGGTCCCAGCCGAAGGTCGGAGATTTCTGGGCGATAGTGCGCGGTCGGCTGATCAGCCTCGCGCTGGTGCTGACACTCGGCTTTTTGCTTTTGATTTCGCTGGTGATCGATGCCGGGCTGACCGCGCTCTCGGCCTACATCCTCACCCGCTTCGAGGATCTGACGGTGTTGGTCGTCGGCCTGAACGTCTTGTTCAGCTGGACGGTCGCGACCGCCCTCTTCGCCCTCATCTTCCGGCTGTTGCCGAACAAGCGGCTGGAATGGCTGACGGTGATCGTCGGCGCGGCGCTGACGGCCGCGCTTCTTGAAATCGGCAAGTTCCTGATCGGCCTCTACATCGGCCAGAGCGGGATCACTTCCACTTACGGCTCGGCGGCGTCGCTGGTGACGATCCTCCTCTGGATCTTCTACACCTGCCAGATATTCCTGTTCGGCGCCGAGTTCACCTGGGCCTACTCGGTCGAGCGTGGAACCTCGGAGGGCGAGCCGCAGCCGGCGTAATGCCGAGCGATCACGCTTCCGTTTCCTCGCCTTCCTCCGGCTCAGGCGCCATGCGATCGATCACCTGCCGGACGACCTCGTCCGCGGTGATTCCGAAATGCTTGTAGAGGTCGTCTGCCTTGCCGCTGGCTCCAAAGCCCGTCATGCCGACGAAGATACCATGGCGGCCGATGAGAGTGTCCCAGCCCTGCCGGACGCCGGCCTCGATCGCGACCTTGAGCGAAGGGTCGTCGATAAAGGCTGCGCGGTATTCTTCGGGCTGGGCTTCGAATAGTTCGAAGCACGGCACCGAAACGACGCGGGTCGGGAAGCCGTCCTGTTCCAACGTTTTCTGGGCCGCCACGGCGATCTCGACCTCCGTACCGGTCGCAAAGAGGGTGACCTTCGCCTCGCCATGGGCGGAGACGAGTTCGTAGGCGCCGCGGGCCGACTTGTTCTCGTCATGCTCGTCCGTCCGCAAAGCGGGCACGGTCTGGCGCGAGAGCGCGAGAACCGTTGGCCGGTTCTCGGACTGAAGCGCGATAGACCAGCACTCCAGCGTTTCGACGAGATCGGCGGGGCGCATCACGGCGAGATTGGGGATCGCGCGCAGGGCGGCGAGATGCTCGACCGGCTGATGGGTCGGACCGTCCTCGCCGAGGCCGATCGAATCGTGCGTCAGGACATAGACGACGCGCAGCCCCATCAGCGCCGTCAGCCGGATCGCGCCGCGCGCGTAGTCCGAGAAGACCAGGAAGGTGCCGCCATAGGGAATGACGCCGCCATGCAGCGCCATCCCGTTCATGACGCCGGCCATGGCGTGCTCGCGGATGCCGTAATGGATGTAGCGGCCGCCGTAATCCTCTCGGGTCAGGACCCCAAGATCCTTGGTGAGCGTGTTGTTCGAGCCGGTCAGATCGGCCGAACCGCCCAGGGTCTCGGGCACGATTTCGTTGATGACGTCGAGCGCCATTTCCGATGCCTTGCGGGTTGCGAGCGCGGGCCGCGTCTCGTTGGCATTGCGCTTGGCGCGTTCGATCCGCTGTTTGAGGCCGCTCGGAAGGTCGCCGCGGTGGGCGCGGTCGAACTCGCCGCGCTGCTCGGCATCGAGGGCGGCGTGGCGCTCTTCCCATTTGCGGCGGGCTGCGGCCGATCTGAGGCCGGCGATGCGCCATTGGTCGACGATATTGGCAGGGACTTCGAACGGTTCGTGCGGCCAGCCGAGCGTCTCGCGCATCGTCTTGATTTCATCTTCGCCGAGCGGTGAGCCATGGGCCTTCGCTGTGCCGGCCTTGCCGCTCGCGCCGAAGCCGATCGTCGTGCGGCAATCGACCAGGCTGGGCTTGTCGGAGGCGTTGGCGGACTCGATCGCCGCGGCGATCTCCTCCTGATCGTGCCCATCGCAGGAGAATGTATCCCAGCCGCAGGCCTGGAAGCGGGCGAGCTGATCGGTCGAATCGGCGAGGGAGACGTTACCGTCGATCGTGATGCCGTTATTGTCCCAGATCATGGTCAGCTTGGAAAGGTTCAGCTGGCCGGCGAGCGAGATCGCCTCCTGGGAGATGCCTTCCATCAGGCAGCCGTCGCCGACGAAGACATAGGTGCGGTGATCGACGATTTCGTTCCCGAAGCGCGCGGCGAGATGGCGTTCGGCGATCGCCATGCCGACGGAATTCGCGATGCCCTGGCCGAGCGGGCCGGTCGTCGTCTCGATACCGGCGGCGTGGCCGTATTCGGGATGGCCCGCGGCCTTCGATCCGAGCTGCCGGAAGCTGCGGATTTCGTCGATATCGATGTCCTTGTAGCCGAGCAGATAGAGGAGGCTGTAGAGCAGCATCGATCCATGCCCGGCGGAAAACACGAACCGATCTCGGTTCGGCCAGTCTGGCATGGTGGGATCGAAGCGCATGAAGCGCGTAAAGAGAACGGTCGCGATGTCCGCCGCGCCAAGGGGCAGGCCGGGATGGCCGGACCCCGCGTTCTCGACCGCGTCGGCACTGAGGAAGCGGATGGCGTTTGCCATGTCGCGGGCGTTTTCGGGACTGGTCATGGAGGCGCTCTAGTAGCTTAAGGGTCCGCACGGCCTGCGTGTCGGGCCATCTTTTCCAATTTCGCGGGGAGACATCACAGGCTCGATGAGCTGTCAACGTTGCCTGCAATTAAGCCTCGACAGCCTATGGTGAGATCGCTTTCTGGAATTGAAATCCGTGATGCACTGCCGGGCATATGTGTATTGGAGCGAGTGGTCGTCAGAAGGTCAAGCCGGCTTCGGCGGAGCTGACAGTTCGCCGTCTTCAAAATGAAAGACTCTGTAGGCGGTGTCAGTCTCCCGTTTCAGGGCCGCCTAGACCTCGTCGTGGCTTGCAGTGGGAGGGGCGTGGCCGAAGCACAGGACCGTCAGTTCCGGAATCCTCGCAGCGAAAATTGCCTCGATTGCCGCAGGACAAAAATCAGGGCTTTGGCATCACCGGCCAGCGTCAGGGACCGCTCGTCGAACTCCCTACGCTTGCCGGTTTCCCGGTCGCTTTCGGGCCACTCAAGAGGTCTGCTCATTCTTCAAAGGCTTTTGATGAAACCGTGATCGGCAAGTTTCAGCAAGCCCTGTCAGCATGTCCTTGCGTGTGCTGACGCTATTCTAATTGATTGTCGGGCGTTTGTGGCCGCAGCGCAAATCCACTGAATGAGCGGAGCCGGCAGTCCGTGGCTGGGCCATAAACTGCTCTTTCGCGGTACGGTTTGCGCGCGTTTCGCTCGACACTCGCCTTTTCCGCAGCCTTCGGGCGGGTTAAACCATGCCGAGAGCGGGAGGCTTCAGCGAATCAAGTGGATCGGACAATGGCGGAGGACGGCGATTTCGAGCGGAGCGAGGCGCGGTTGCAGGCTGCTGCGGACGCACTGTCGACGGCGATCGACACGCGGCTTGCCCGCGAGGCCGTGCTCGTCGACACCGAGGCCGCGATCCAGCGAATGACCGCCGACCGTGGACGTCTTGCGCGGGAACTCGACAATGCGCTCGCCCGCAGCGAACGGCTGGAGAAGGCGAACCGCGAAGTTTCGCACCGGCTCGTCGATGCCATGGAGCGGGTTCGCAACGTGATAGCGCCGAGCGAGGAATGAAGCCTTGGCCGGCGCGAGCCGGCCGCGATGAGGGAAGAGTTGGACCGCGATGCCGCAGGTGGTCGTAACGATCGACGGAAAGACCTATCGCATGGCCTGCGGGCCGGGCGAGGAGGATCATCTTCACGATCTCGCTTCCGGGATCGAGGAGAAGATCCAGGGCCTGAAGGACGGCGTCGGGCAGATCGGCGACCAGCGCCTGACCATCATGGCGGCGATCATGACGGCGGACGAACTGGCCGATGCCCAGAACCGGATCAATACGCTGGAAGACGAGAACCAGACCCTGAAGAGCAAGGTCTCGTCGCTTGAAGACCGGATGGCCGATCTGCGCAACCGTTGTGCCAAGGCCATGGACAAGGCCTCTCACCTGATGGAAACGTTGGCGAGCCGCATCTCCTGACGAGTGGCGATCGTATTTTCGACGCCCGATCGTCGCATCCGTTGCGGCGCTGGTGCACGGCATTATCCTTTGGCAGCGAGATAAAGCGTTGAGCGTAGCAGACGAAGATATTTCATTGAGAACCAAAGCTTTTCGGGGAATCACGCCGATACTCTGCTCGCTCTATGCCCTTTGGCTCGCGGGCTGCGCCGGCGCGTTGAACGCCGTGACGAGCGGGGCCGGATACAGCATCGTCGAAAATGTCCGCTATATGCCGGGAGAGCGCGGGACGCTCGATCTCTATATTCCGGAAGGCGCCGGGCCGAACGCGCCGGTCGTCATCTTCGTCCATGGCGGAAGTTGGGATACGGGCAGCAAGGACATCTATCTCTTCGTCGGCCAGTCGCTGGCGAGCGAGGGGATCATCGTCGCGGTGCCCAACTACCGGCTCTATCCGGAAGTGCAGTTCCCCGGCTTTATCGAGGATGCGGCGCGCGCGACCGTTTCGGTCGGTGCGTGGGCTCGGCAGGGCGAGAACGGCATTCCTGCCGGAAGCCATCCGTTGTTCCTGATGGGCCATTCGGCCGGAGCCGAGATCGCCGGACTGCTCGCGACGGACGGGCGTTATCTCGCCAAGGCCGGCGGGTCGATTAGCGCGCTTGCAGGTTTTGTCGGTCTGTCCGGTCCATTCGATTTCCTGCCGCTGACCGACGAGCGCTATATGCGCATCTTCCCCGATGCGACGCGCGAGGCGAGCCAGCCGGTGAACTTCGTCGATGGGGACGAACCGCCGATGCTGCTGATCCATGGCGGTGCCGATACGGTGGTCGATCCGAAGAACACGCGATCGCTGGCGGCGAAAGCGCGGGCGGAGGGCGTGTCCGTCTCGGACCGCATCGTGGCGGGCGTCGACCACACCGGCACGATCAAGGCCTTCGCGACGGCCCTCGAATTGGGCGACCGGTCGATCCGCTCCGATGTGATCCAGTTCGTGAAGGGGCGGTCACGATGACGTTGGCGGGTGCGGGAACCGGGAGCGACCTCTCAACCTATGCCCCGCGTGTCTTTCCGGGAACCGAGACGCTTGTCGGGCGAACGGTGACGATGGAGCCGATTACGGATGACAGTCGGTTCGGCGAGCTCTGGGAGGCCTATTCAGCCGACCGCGACGGTGACCTGTGGCGCTGGATGCATAGTGGGCCATTTCAGACGGAAGAGGCGTATCGCGCCTATGCATCCAAGACTTATCTGCAGGACGGGCACCGTTTCTATGCCTTCATCCCAAAGGATATCGGCCGTGCGGCCGGCGCCTGCGCTTTGTTCCGTGCCGACTTGTCCAACGGCGTAATCGAGATCGGACATGTCTGCCTCGCGCCTTCGATTCAGCGCACGGTTGCCGCGGGCGAAGGCTACTTTCTGCTGATGCGGATGGTTTTCGACACGCTTGGCTATCGCCGATTCGAATGGAAATGCAACGCTCTGAACGAGCCTTCCAAGCGCGCCGCCGCGCGCCTTGGCTTCAGCTACGAAGGCCTCTTCCGGCAGCACCAGATCGTGAAGGGCGAGAACCGGGATACGGCGTGGTTTTCGATGCTCGACCGGGAATGGCCGGCGCTGGAGCCAGCCTTTGAGCGTTGGCTCGATCCGGAGAACTTCGATGCCGACGGAAACCAGCGCCGCCCGCTGAGCGAATTGACAGCGGAAGCGCTGGGCAAGGCCTGAGCGGCCCGGCTATTGGTCAGCCGTTGGCGGAGACAATCGTGACAAGTGCCTCAGACGGATAGATGCTTTCGTAGAGGACGCCATCGCCCGGCATGAAGCGCAGGACCGTCTCGTCGCGGTCGTCGGCCATTTCGAGCGTGCCGTCCGAGGTCTTGCGCCACTTTGCGACGCGAACGAGGGCCGGCGAACCCTGGCAGTCGGGCCCGATCGGGGCAGCCTTGAATTCGTCGGACAGACCTTCGGGATTAACGATCCGGCAGCTCGCACCGCTTCTCAGATCGATCATCCGCATGGCGGGCGAAGCCTGCTGAGCGCTCGCGACCGGGACCGTTGCGGTGGTCCTCGGGTCGATAAGCGTTGCACCTGCGCGAGTCGTTTCCGACGGCAGCGGCGCGCCCTGGAGATTGGCGACGAGAACGACGGCGGCAATGCCTGCACCGGCAGCGGTCGCGACGAAGTTCATCATGGTGGCCCCTCGAAATACGCTGAACGTGTTGGCCCCCATTATCTACCTGTAATCCTTAAGCGAAGGTTGAGACGTGGAACACTTCGTTAGGAATGTGCGGTTCGTGTCGCAGACCGTGCAGGCGGCTTGCGAATTTGCCGGCTTGATCAAGGACGACATGCCTGCGCGGTATATCTCATTCTTGTTGAATATTGTGGCCAGCCTGCCTGAGCAGGGTGTGTGCCGTGCAAAAGAGCAGTTGCGGCATCGTTTATTCTTGGTAATTGAAACGATTTAATTCGGAATCAAACCGTTTGAATTTATGGGGCTGCAAATAAAATCGATTGAAGATTTGGTTTTTCTTGTCGTTTCTCCGTAATACTGTTGTCACAATCCGACCGCTGCGCTAGCCTTTGATCAGGAGGCGGCTCGTTGTCATGCGGGCCGTATGCGTTTTTACGGTCGGGATGGGCACCATGAACGAGATCGGAACACGGAATGCGAATGCAGGGATCGAGACGACGGGGCTTTCCGGCCTCAACTCGATCCGCTGGAACCTGTCGGAAGCCGAGCTCGTCGAAGTCGCCGTGCGGCGGGGCGAGGGGCAGCTGACGGCTCACGGTGCGCTCAACGTCACGACAGGTAAGCACACGGGCCGCTCCGCCAAGGACAAGTTCGTCGTCCGTGATGACGCGACCGAGAACGCGATCTGGTGGGACAACAACAAGCCGATGTCGCCTGACGCCTTCGGCCGTCTCTACGACGACTTCAAAACCCACGCGGAAGGCAAGGATCTCTTCGTTCAGGACCTGATCGGCGGTGCCGATCCGGCAAACGCCATAAAGGTGCGCGTCGTCACGGAATTCGCCTGGCATGCGCTCTTCATCCGCAATCTTCTGATCCGCCCGAGCGCGGAGGACCTGGCCGACTTCGTGCCGGAGATGACGATCATCGATCTGCCCTCCTTCACGGCGGATCCCGAGCGGCATGAGTGCCGGTCCGAGACGGTGATTGGCTGCGATCTCGAAAACCTCACCGTTCTCATCGGCGGCACCTCCTATGGCGGCGAGATGAAGAAGAGCGTCTTCACCGCGCTCAACTACCGCCTGCCGAAGACCGGCGTCATGCCGATGCACTGCTCGGCCAATGTCGCAGAAGACGGTAAGTCGGCGGTGTTCTTCGGCCTTTCGGGTACGGGCAAGACGACGCTTTCGGCCGATCCCGAGCGCACGCTGATCGGTGACGACGAACATGGCTGGGGCGAAAGCGGCATCTTCAACTTCGAAGGCGGCTGCTATGCGAAGACCATTCGCCTGTCGGAAGAGAGCGAGCCGGAAATCTTCGGCACGACCCGCAAGTTCGGCACGGTGCTCGAGAATGTCGTGCTCGATCAGGACCGCGTGCCGGACTTCAACGACGGTTCGCTGACCGAGAACACCCGCGCGGCCTATCCGCTGCACTACATCCCCAACGCCTCGAAGACCGGCCGCGATGGCCATCCGTCAGCGATCGTGATGCTGACTGCCGATGCCTTTGGCGTCTTGCCGCCGATCGCGCGGCTGACGCCGTCGGAAGCGATGTACCACTTCCTTTCAGGCTACACCGCGAAGGTCGCGGGAACCGAAAAGGGCGTGACCGAGCCTGAAGCGACGTTCTCGACATGCTTCGGCGCGCCGTTCATGCCGCGTCATCCGTCGGAATACGGCAATCTCTTGCGCGACCTGATCGCCAAGCATGAAGTCGATTGCTGGCTGGTGAACACCGGCTGGACCGGCGGTGCCTACGGTACGGGCCAGCGCATGCCGATCAAGGCGACCCGCCGGCTTCTCGCCGCTGCGCTGGACGGCTCGCTGAATGGCGCGCAGTTCCGCACCGACCCCTATTTCGGGTTCGCCGTTCCGGTTTCGGTCGATGGTGTAGAGGACCGTATCCTCGATCCGCGTTCGACCTGGGCCGATCAGGCGGCTTACGATGCCCAGGCCAAGCGCCTCGTGGAGATGTTCCAGGAAAATTTCCACCGCTTCGAGGATACGGTCGACGGTTCGGTTCTGGAGGCAGCGCCAAATTTCAAGATTGCGGCTGAGTAAGGCCGCCGATTCAAAACTCCCCAAATCCCCTCTCGAAGCGGCCCGTGCGTGATGCGCGGGCCGTTTTCGTTTGTGGGCGAGCGATCGCCACTCTGGCGGCGGGGTTCAAGCGCCGGCCGCACGGCCTATAAATCAAAGGGCGCCTTCAACCATCGACCGGACCCCTGTGTATGCCCGAAGCCATCGAGATCACCAGCCGGATCACGATTCCCGACTATGAGCTCTCCGAGCAGTTCGTGACGGCTGGCGGTCCGGGCGGGCAAAACGTCAACAAGGTGTCGAGTGCGGTGCAGCTGCGGTTCTATGCGGCGCGATCCGGCGCGATCAGCCCGGAAGCCAAGCAGCGTCTGATGCGGATTGCCGGGCGGCGGGCGACCAAGGATGGCGAAGTGCTGATCGAGGCCTCGCGTCACCGTACCCAGGAGCGCAATCGCGAAGATGCGCGGGAGCGGCTGCGCGATTTGGTACTCGAAGCGCTGAAACCGCCTCCGCCGCCCCGTAAAAAGACGCGGCCATCGCGCGGTGCGATGGAACGGCGGCTGAAGGCGAAGAAGGGCCGAGGGCATATCAAGGCGATGCGCGGCAAGGTGGAGGACGGGTAAGCGCAGAGCCGTCGGGCAGCCGCGGCAAGCGCCGCGCGGTGCGGCGAAAGCCGTAAAAGAGAGCGCCCCATCTCATGCGATACGCGATTGTGATGCCGGTTCCGGCAACCGGTAGGCTCCCCGAACGTAGCTCCCGCATGGTCCGTCCGGATGACTAGGCCTTCGCAAGGCCGTTCCGGACGTTGGAAACGCGTTCAGACCCAGGGAGGTCGTTTCAAGATGCTGAAGACCCTAATCAGAACCACCGCAATCGCTACGCTGCTCGTGGCCGGCGCCGCTCATGCCCAGGACAGCAGTTCCGAACCAATGCAGACTGAACCCGGTGTACCGGAGAGTGAAGCAGGTTCGATGGAGAGCGAGCCAAGCGCACCCGAAAGCGAGGCGGAAGCGCCCGAGAACGAGGCAGCGCCAACTCCTGAAGACGAGCAGAGCGACAGTGAAAGTGCATCGGACTCTGCCGGTACGGGATCGCGCATCGGTGAAATGCCGGTGGTCGGCGGCGCTCCAATGGACCCGCAGAAGCCGATCGGTGAGAACGCCACCGAAGCTGCGAACCTGACCACACTGGTTGCGGCTATGAAGGCCGCCGATCTTGTGGAGACTCTGTCCGGCGCCGGGCCGTTCACCGTCCTCGCGCCAAGCAACGAGGCCTTCGAGAAGCTGCCCGACGGCACTGTGGACGAGTTGCTGAAGCCGGAAAACAAGGAACGGCTTACCAACATCCTCGTCTACCACGTGATTCCCGAAGAGGCGACGTCGGAAGCGTTGACCAAGCTGATCGAGGAGGATGGCGGCGAGCACCCGGTTACCACGCTGGAAGGCCAGGAACTGACGCTGTCGAAGGACGGAGATACCATCGTCGCCACCGACCCGCAGGGGAATGCGGCGCGCGTCACGCAGGCTGACGTCATGCAGTCGAACGGCGTTGTCCATGTGATCGATACGGTGCTGATGCCAGCCGAGTGACAGCCCCGAATACGCCTCTCCGACGCATGAACTACTCCGGTTCGGAGCCTCGGTCTCGAGACGTAGGGTCTTCGTCGCTCGGGGTATTTGGCTAGCGAATCGGTCCGTGCATTTTGCGAAAGCACCTCTCCGCCAGGGCGATCTCGGTGGTGGAGGGGTGCGACGGCATGAAACTTTTCGGCTGTGGCCCGCGAACCTACTTCAAGACAACGAAGATATTCGTCGCCGCCGGGCAACCGAGGCGGCGACCTCCGAGGGAGATGAACAATGCCCATGCCACGACGCAGCTTTCTTGCATCCGCCACCGCGCTCGCCGGCGCAGCTGCCGCCGGCCTTTTCGCGCGCAGTGGAGCGAACGCAGCCGAGGAGAAATTCCCTGTCTCGCTGTCGACTGACGAATGGCGCGAGCGCCTGACGCAGAGCCAGTTCGCAGTTCTGCGCGAGGAAGCGACCGAAACGCCGTTCTCAAGCCCGCTCAACAAGAACAAGAAAGAGGGACTCTACGCCTGCGCGGGATGCGACAATCCGGTCTATTCTTCCGAGACAAAGTTTGAGTCCGGCACCGGCTGGCCGAGTTTCTGGGCGCCGCTCAGCGAAAAGGCGATCGGTACACGTACGGACTACAAGCTGATCTATCCGCGCACCGAGGTCCATTGCGCCCGTTGCGGCGGCCATCTCGGTCACGTCTTCAACGACGGTCCGAAGCCGACCGGCAAGCGCCACTGCCTCAACGGCGTTGCGCTGAACTTCAAGCCCGGACCGACGAGCGTCGGCTGATTGGCTGAACACAGTTCTGGGGACGATATACCGCGTTCGGCCTCGAACGCGGTGTCTTCATCAGGGACCACAGTGAGCGCGCCGATTGAAGGTGAGGGGGTAGAACCCCATATTCGTGAAGACGGCGCCGGTGCCTGAAAGGGCCGTTGCCATAAAGGTCGCTTCACGAAGGATCTGAACCCGAACGCCATGAACCGAACCACCCTGTTTTCCAGCCCGTTGCTTCTCGGATTTGACGGCATCGAACGGACCCTGGAGCGGTTCGCAAAAGGCGGCGACGGTTATCCGCCCTACAACATCGAACGTGTCGAGGCAGAAGCTGCTTCAGGATACGTTCACATGATCCGAATTACACTCGCGGTCGCCGGCTTCCGGCCCGAAGACCTCGAAGTGGTAACGGAGGAAAACCAGCTGATCATTCGCGGCCGTCAGGCCGAGGAAGGCGAGCGGGTTTATCTTCATCGCGGGATCGCCGCGCGGCAGTTTCAGAAGGGCTTCCTGCTCGCCGATGGAATGGAAATCATCGGCGCTCAACTGAAGAACGGCCTGTTATCCATCGATCTGGCGAAGCCTGAACCGGAACGGATCGTCAGACGGATTGAAATCGCGGTCGAGGAATGATCCGGTTTCGAGCGTTTGCCTTACGAGGAGACGAATATGACTGACATGAACATCAACGACGTGACAGAAAACGATCTCGCTGCGATCGGCGAGGGCAACATCGCTTATATGCGGCGGATGTCCTCCGACGAGATGATCAAGCGATTTCCGGTCGGCAACCAGATCGAGCCGGGCCTTGATCTCTGGGCGCTTTTCGGCGCCGACGGCACCCCGCTTGCCGTCTCGGACGATCCGGGATCGATCCTGCAAAGCGCAAGCCAGAACGAGCTCGAGACCGTCAGCATTCACTGACGGCTGCGGACAAAAGGGGCTCGAAACAAGATAGAACGAAGCGCTTCCGCTCGATCGGAGGCGCTTTTTTCATGGGCGATGCGCTGGGACAAGCTCAGCGGGCTGTCCAGGCGTTCGGGATGTGGACCGGCCATCGGCGAGGCAAGACAGCGACGATATCGAAGCGCGAGGTAAGCCGGGCATGATCCGGCTGGCGGCGGAGCCACTGGTCCGCCGCGTTCTCGATCCGGCGCTGGGCCTGCGGGGCAACGGCCTCCATCGCAGCTTCGACGCTGGACCGCGCCTTGACCTCGACGAAGGCGACGAGATCGCCTTTGCGCGCAATGAGATCGATCTCGCCGCCCTTCACCTTGTAGCGGCGGGCAGAGATGCGGAAGCCCTTGAGAATGAGGGCGAGCGCTGCCCGGTATTCCGCGATGTGACCGCGTCGAAAACGCGACCGGCGTTCGGTCTTGCCGGCGTTCTTCTCGTGGCGCTTCGGCCCGCTCATCCCTTGTCCTTGAGCGAAAGCGCGCGCTGGTAGAGTTCGCGGCGGGGGAGTCCGGTCAGTCGCGCTGCCTCCTGGGCGGCCTTGGTGGGCTTCATCTCGGCGAGCAGCCCTTCGAGGATGCCGTCGATGTCTGCTTCACCGGGCGTTTCGTCTTCGGCGGGCGGGCCGATGCAGACGACGATCTCGCCTTTCACTGTTTCCATCGCGGCGAAATCGGCTGCAAGCTTCGAGAGTGGACCGCGATAGACCGTTTCGTGCATCTTCGTCAGCTCACGGCACACGGCTGCCGGGCGATCGCCAAGTGCTGCACTCATCGCCGCGAGACTGGCCGCTATGCGGTGCGGCGCCTCATAGAAGACGAGCGTGCCGGGGATGCGGAGCAGGGCTTCCAGGCGGTCGGCCCGCGCTTTTTCCTTGGACGGTAGAAAGCCCGCGAAGAAAAACGCATCCGAGGGAAGGCCCGAAATCGCGAGTGCCGTGAGGACCGCCGATGCGCCAGGTATGGTGAAGACCGGAACCTCCGCCTCGATTGCGGCCTGAACGAGTTCGTAGCCTGGGTCCGAAACCAGCGGTGTGCCTGCATCCGATACAAGAGCCACCGATCCGCCGGCACGGACAGCCTCGATCAGGGTGTCGGCGGCCTTTTCACCGGAATGGTCGTGATAGGTCGTCATGCGCCGGTCGATGCCGTAGCGCTTCAGGAGCTTGCCGGTGACGCGCGTATCTTCGCAGGCAAGCTGCTCGGCGCCCGCCATCACGTCGAGCGCGCGCAGGCTCATATCGTCGAGATGGCCGATCGGAGTCGCGACGAGATAAAGCCCAGGCTCGGGACGCCGCGCCTCATGGACGGCGCCTCGGATCGTATAGGTCCGGCTGGAATTCGATTGGGTCATTCGCGGAGAATTATACGCGCGGAGCGGGGAGGGCCAGCAGCCGTTTTCCGCAAAATGGACAAACCCGCATCTCCGGCCGGCCTACCGAGAAAGTTAGGTGCCCTCTGCTACCGCAGCCAGCCAGCCGTCATGGTCATGGCCGCCCGGAACACATAGGCCCCTTCTTCGTCGCGGACCAAGATCGCAATCGTGTGTCGGTTGGCGTCCGCCAGCCGCTCCGAGACGATGGAGGGCAGTGCCTCCATAGCGAATTTCTGAATAGCTTCGCTGCTGTCGCATACAACGCCTGTTTCATCGCGTTGAAGCGTCGAGTCGTCCTCTATGTCGAAATAGAAGGTCGGCATCCTAAAGTCCGATTGAGAGGCGCGCGCTGTTGTAACCATTAAGCTTTCAACAACTTAGCCCGGAAAGATTTCCGATCGGTGCGCGCTTTATCTCCTTAGCCGGGTGTTTACCGTGCAGCGATCAATATATTCCGGACCGGAATTTGTGATCTTGTCGGAGCTGAACGTGCGCAGCAGCTAGTCGACACGCTCAGGCCAGGTCCGCGACGACCGCATCGAGAACCATCATGCCGGCCGGCGTGCAGCGCAGACGATCGCGGCCGAGCCGCTCGACCATGCCGTTTTCGACGAGGTCGCGCTCGGAGCGCGGATCGATGTCTCGGCCTGAGAGTTCGCGCCAGCGCTTGAGATCGACACCTTCGGCAAGCCGCAGGCCCATCAGCAGAAGTTCGTCCGCCTGTTCGGAGATGCTGAGGGCTTCCTCCACCTTCATGCCATGGTCCCAGTCCTCGACCATCTGGAGCCAGGTCTCGGGCAGGGGCTCGTTGGCCGTGGCGTAGCGATATCCGTCCCAGGAGAGACGGCCATGGGCACCGGGACCGACGCCGGCATAGTGGCCATAGCGCCAGTAGGTGAGGTTGTGGCGGCTTTCCGCGCCGGGCACGGCGTGGTTGGAAATCTCGTAGGCTTGCAGGCCTTTCGCAGCGGTGATCGACTGGGTCGCCTCATAGAGATCGGCGGAGAGATCGCCGTCCGGCACGATCAGCTTGCCGGCCTTGTGGAGGGCGTAGAAGGCCGTGCCTTCCTCGATCGTCAGCTGGTAGAGCGAGAGGTGATCCGCGGCGAGATCGATCGCGCGGGCAAGTTCGGCCTCCCACTGGGCGACCGTCTGGTCGGGCCGGGCATAGATGAGATCGAAGGAGAGGCGCGGGAATATCTCGCGGGCAAGGCCGATGGCGCGCAGCGCCTCTTCGACATTGTGCCGCCGGCCGAGGCGCTTCAAGTCGCGGTCGTTGAGCGCCTGAACGCCGAGCGAGACGCGGTTGACGCCGGCGGTGCGATAGCCCCGGAAGCGGTTCGCCTCGACGCTCGACGGATTGGCTTCGAGGGTGATCTCGGCATCCGGCGCGACGGTCCAGATGTTGGAGATCGCGTTGAGGATGATGCCGACCGTCGCCGGCTCCATGAGCGATGGCGTGCCGCCGCCGAGGAAGATCGAGGTGACCCTCTCGCCCCTCGACCGCCGGCCCATCTCGGCCAGCTCGCGCTCGAAGGCCGCCGCATAGCGCGCCTGATCGACGGGCTTCATCCGCACATGGCTGTTGAAGTCGCAATAGGGACATTTGGCGGCGCAGAACGGCCAATGCACATAGACGCCGAAGCCGGGATCGGTCGCGACCGGCTTGAACGGAAGGACATTCGTCCTGGGCGCTTCGAGAAGGCTCGTGCTCATCGGCCTGAAACTATCCGCTCAATCTGTCCCGAGGGCTTCGCGGGCGAATTTCTGGAAGGCTCGGGCGCGGTGGGAGAGGGCGTCCGGCTGGCCGGGCTTCCAGGCGTGTTTTTCGGCCGACATCATCTCGCCGAAGGTCTTTTCGAGGCCGTCTGGCAGGAAGATCGGGTCGTAGCCGAAGCCGAGATCGCCGCGCGGTGGCCAGACGATCTGGCCGTGAACCTCGCCGCGATAAAGATGCGTCTCGCCGGAGGGCATGGCGAGGCAGAGGACCGCGACGAAGGTGGCGCGGCGCTTGTCGGGTGTGGTCGCGCCGGCCGCCTGCAACTTTTCCTCCACGTTTCGCATCGCCATGTCGAAGTCGCGGTCCGGTCCCGCCCAGCGGGCCGAGTAGATGCCGGGATCGCCGTTCAGCGCGTCGATCGAGATACCGGAATCGTCCGACAGGCAGGCAAGGCCGGTGGCCTTGTGGGAGGCGAGCGCCTTGATCTCGGCATTCGCCTCGTAGGTGGTGCCGGTCTCCTCGGGATCTTCGAGGTTCTTCTCCTTGGCGGAGGTGACCTCGAAGCCGAAGGGCTCCATCAGCTCGCGGATTTCCCAGATCTTGCCGCGATTGTGGCTGGCGACGAGGAGGGGGCCGTCTTCGGGTTTGAGGAGGGGCATGGCCTTACGCGTCTCCCAGTGCCTTGGTCTGCGCCTCGACCAGCTCGCCGATGCCCTTTCGGGCCAGCGCCATGAGCTGCATGAACTCGTCTTCCGAGAAGGGTGCGCCTTCGGCGGTGCCCTGGATTTCGACGATCCCGCCTGCGCCCGTCATCACGAAGTTCGCATCGGTCTCGGCGACGGAGTCCTCGGGGTAGTCGAGGTCGAGCACCGGCTCGTTCTTGTAGATGCCGCAGGAGACCGCGGCGACATGGCCTTTCAGCACATCCTTGCGCTGGCACATGCCGCGCGTTTCCATCCATTTCAGGCATTCGGCAAGCGCCACGAAGCCGCCGGTGATGGATGCGGTGCGGGTGCCGCCATCGGCCTGGATGACGTCGCAGTCCACCGTGATCTGGCGTTCGCCGAGCGCGCCGAGATCGACGACGGCGCGCAGCGAGCGGCCGATGAGGCGCTGGATTTCAACCGTGCGCCCGCCCTGCTTGCCGGCTGACGCCTCGCGGCGCATGCGGTCGCCGGTGGCGCGGGGCAGCATGCCGTATTCGGCCGTCACCCAGCCCTTGCCTGAATTCTTGAGCCAGGGCGGAATGCGCTCTTCGAGGCTGGCCGTGCAGAGGACATGCGTCTCGCCGAACTTGACGAGGCATGAGCCTTCCGCATGGCGGTTGACGCCGGTGGTCAGCGAGACCTCGCGCATGGCGTCGGCGGGGCGTTTGGATGGGCGCATGTTGGCTCCCGAGTGTGAATGGTTAACGGATCGTTGCGGGCTTCTAACGGGGAAGGAGGGCGGAGGGAAGGCGCGCATCTCTTTCGGATCGCACGGCGCGCGCCCATATCGCTGTCACGACATGACAGATGAGCCAATTGAGGCACGCCCGATGACGCTTCCCTATTCCGTTCTCGATCTTTCGCCGATTCCCGAAGGCTTTGACGCGCGTGACGCGCTCGCCAATTCCGCCGATCTTGCGGCCCATGCCGAGGCGCTGGGCTATACCCGCTTCTGGATGGCAGAGCACCACAACATGGTGGGGATCGCGAGTGCCGCGACGGCGGTCGCCCTTGGGCATGTGGGCGCGAACACGAAGACGATTCGTATCGGCTCGGGCGGCATCATGCTGCCGAACCATTCGCCGCTGATGGTGGCGGAAGCCTTCGGCACGCTGGCAACGCTCTATCCGGGACGCGTCGATCTCGGCCTCGGCCGCGCGCCGGGCACGGACCAGAAGACGGCGATGGCGCTCCGTCGCACGATGAACGGGACCGACAACTTCCCGCAGGACGTCGTCGAGCTGATGGGCTATTTCGCCAAGGACGACGATGCGCAGGGCAAGGTGCGCGCCGTGCCGGGCGAGGGCACCGAGGTGCCGATCTTCATTCTCGGCTCGAGCCTTTATGGCGCGCAGCTCGCGGCCTATCTCGGTCTGCCCTACGCCTTCGCCTCCCACTTCGCGCCGGGCGCTCTCGCCGAGGCGGCGAAGACCTATCGCGAGACCTATCGCCCGTCCGAGCCTCATCCCGAGCCTCACTTCATCCTCGCCGCAAACGTCTTCGGCGCGGAGACGGATGATGAGGGGCATTTCCTCAAAAGCTCGATGCAGCAGGCCTTCGCGAACCTGCGCACCGGCAATCCCGGCAAGCTGCCGCGCCCGGTGGAGGATTTCGGCGAGACCGCCCATCCGGCGATCAAGGCTGGCGTCGACGAGGCTCTGCGGGTCTCGGCGGTCGGCTCGCCGGCCAGCGTGCGGGCGGCGATCGAAGGCTGGATGGAGCGCTACCAGCCCGACGAGATCATCTTCGCGAGCCAGATTCACGATCACGGTAAGAGGAAAGAGAGCCATCGGATTGCCGCCGAGGCCATGCAGGCGATTGGTGGGGTTCGGCAGGCGGCTTGAGCGCCTCGGTCACGGTCTCTCGTCATGCGCGGCCACCCTGCCAAGCATTCAGCGGGATGTGCCCCGCACTATCCTCCTTCGTCACCCCGGCTCGGAGGCCGGGATGACGATGCCGAGAGCATTGTGCTTCTAGCCGAAAGTTTAGGACGAAGCGGCAGAAACTCTTTTTCGAAACGTGCACCTCTTTTCGTATATACAATTTAATTGACACCGCCTGAATGAAGGCCTAGCTCAATCAATATGCAGATCGAGTTCGATCCGGAGAAAGACGAGACGAACATCGAGAAGCACGGTGTTTCGCTCGCTCGTGCGAGGGATTTCGAAATCCTCGCCTTCGTCGAGGACGATAGCAAAGATTACGGCGAAACCCGCTATCGGGCTTGGGGTTTGCTGGATGGCGAGGCTCATAGTCTCGCTTTCACCGAGCGAGACGGCATCCTCCGTGCGATCAGTCTTCGCCGGGCGCATCAGAAGGAGATGAAGCGTTATGTCCCGCCCGTCACTGATTGATTCCGAGAACCCGGAATGGACCGAAGACGACTTTGCCAATGCGCGCCCGGCGAGTGAACTCCCGGAGCGCATCCGCGCGGCTTTCCCGAGGACGCGGGGGCCGCAGAAGGCGGCAACGAAAGTGCCGGTCTCGATCCGGCTCAGCCCGGATGTGCTCGATCACTTCAAGGCCGGCGGTCCGGGCTGGCAGTCGCGTATCGACGAGACTCTCCGAAAGGCAGCCGGTCTGGAACGGTGAATTGACCGAATACGGCGGGGGACTTCATCTTGGCAACTAGCGTTCTTCGTGGCTCGTAACAGGAGCCGCGCACTCTCCTCCTTCGTCACCCCGGCCTCCGAGCCGGGGTCCATTCCTCTAAACTTTCGGTAAATTTGGTGGCGCCATCTCCACCTTCATGAGGGAGGAACGGCCTCTGGATTGGATCCCGGTTCGGAGACCGGGATGACGAGAGAGCTCAGACATGCGCTCTCTTGCCTTGTCCCTCAGAAATGCATCCGGTAGAGCGACCGGGCATGTGCGTGTCGCACATATGCGCGCCATTGCGTGCAAGTGGAACTCAAGAACACCAGACAGGACCCTCGCGAGAATGGCCAAGGACAAGAAGCCGAAGCGTGTAAGCCCACGTCTGCCGCGCGGCTTTGTCGATCGCGAGGCGCAGGATTTGCGGGCGCAGGAGAGGATGCTGGCGACCATTCGCCGGGTCTACGAGTCCTATGGGTTCGAGCCCGTCGAGACGCCGGTCTTCGAGTTTACCGATGCGCTCGGCAAGTTCCTGCCCGACAGCGACCGGCCGAACGAGGGCGTCTTCTCGCTGCAGGACGACGACGAGCAGTGGATGAGCCTGCGCTACGATTTGACCGCGCCGCTCGCCCGCTTCGTCGCCGAGAATTACGAGAGCCTGCCGAAACCCTATCGCAGCTATCGGGCGGGCTATGTGTTCCGCAACGAGAAGCCGGGGCCGGGGCGCTTCCGCCAGTTCATGCAGTTCGACGCCGATATCGTCGGCGCGCCGAACGTTTCGGCCGATGCCGAGATGGCGATGATGATGGCCGACACGATGGAGGCGTTGGGTATCGATCGCGGCCAGTATGTGATTCGGGTGAACAACCGGAAGGTTCTCGATGGGGTGCTGGAGGTGGCCGGTCTATCGGGTGCAGAAAGCTACAATCGAAGACTCATGGTTTTGCGAGCCCTCGATAAGAGGGATCGGATCGGCATAGACGGCGTACGGCTATTACTTGGCCAGGGTCGAACTGATGAAAGTGGCGATCACACTGAAGGTGTCGGCCTTTCTGAAAATCAAATCCGAATTGTTGAAAAATACATAGCTCCTGAGTCTGTAACCATGTGGCTCAAGAAGGAAGTCGACGCATCATCCGCAGAGAAAGCTGATGGCGTAAAGCAGATTGTAAACACGGAAGTTTTCTATAATTCAAATCGTGCAACGGCATCTGCTATCAAAAGTGATCTCCAATCTTCTATGGTCGGCTTGGAAGGAGTGTCCGAACTAGAATTAATTGCAAATTATCTTGATTCTGCTGGATATGGTCCTCGCAGAATTACAATTGACCCCTCCGTCGTCCGAGGCCTCGAATACTATACCGGCCCGGTCTTCGAAGCCGAGCTCCTCTTCGATGTCGTCAACGAAAAGGGCCAGAAGGTTCAGTTCGGCTCGGTGGGCGGTGGTGGACGCTATGACGGGCTCGTTTCGCGTTTCATGAGCCAGCCGGTGCCGGCGACGGGCTTTTCCATCGGCGTCTCGCGGCTGATGACGGCGCTCAAGAATCTCGGCCGGCTTGAAACCGCCGAGCGCACCGGCCCCGTCGTCGTCACGGTCATGGATCGCGACCGGATGGCCGATTATCAGGCGATGGCGACGACGCTTCGTGCCGCGCTCAATGCCGATCCGTCGAAACCGTTGGTGCCGGTGGAGGTCTTCCAGGGCAACCCCAAGAAGTTCGGCAATCAGCTGCAATATGCCGATCGCCGCAATTCGCCTTGCGTCGTCATTCAAGGTGCGGACGAGAAGGCGGCAGGCAAGGTGCAGGTGAAGGATCTGGCCCTCGGCAAGGAGATGTCGGCGGAGATCACCGACAACACCGAATGGCGCGAAGCGCGGGCCGGGCAGGAGATGGTGGACGAGAGTGAGCTGGTTGCTGCCGTGACGGCGATCCTCGATCGGCAGCGGAAGAGCCGCTCGGCATGAATTCCGCGAGCCCATCGGCCGAGGCGCTGGCCGCGCTGTTTCAGACGCGCGGGGCAAGCGCCATCACCATGGACCTGCTCCAGCCGGCCGAGCCCTATCTCGACACGGCGGGAGAGGCGCTGCGCCGGCGCATCTACCTGACGCGCGGCGAGGCGGGCATCAATTTGTGCCTCAGGCCGGATTTCACGATCCCCGTCTGCCTGCACCATATCGAGCGGCGCGAGCCGCTGCCCTGCCGCTATTCCTATCGTGGCCTCGTCTTCCGCCAACCGCGCGAGGACGAGGGGCCGCGCGAACTTGAGCAGGCGGGCATCGAGGATCTGGGTGAGCCGAATCTTGCGACGGCCGATGCGCGGGCGTTGGCCGATGCGCTTGCCTCCTGCGAGACGCTCGGCGTTGGGCTCGACAGCGTGGATGTCGTGCTTGGCGATCAGGGGCTGTTCGAGGCGTTTCTCTCGGCGCTCGGCCTGCCGGACGGCTGGCAGCGCCGGTTGATCCGCACCTTCGGCGAGGACCAGCAGCTCGGCCATGTGATGGAAGCGCTCGCCAATCCGGGTTCGGCTTCGCTCGAAAACGTGCCTGATGCGCTGCTGGAGCTTGCCCGCGAGCGAGAGGAGGGCGCGCTGATCCGCGCGATCCGCGAGCGCATGGAGGAGGCGGGCCTGCCGCCCCATTCCGGCCGCACGCCGCAGGAGGTCGCCCAGCGCCTGATCGAGAAGGTGGCGACAGCGGAAGGTCGGCTGAGCCTTGCCTCGATCGACCTTTTGAAGCGGTTTCTCGCGATCGACTGCCCGCTGGCCGAGGCGGGCGCGGCAGTGCGTGCGCTTGCCGAAGGGGCAGGGCTGGTGCTCGATCGGGCGATCGGCTTCTTCGAGACGCGCAATCTTGCGCTGCAGGCGGCAGGCGTGGAATTGTCGACCATCACCTATCGGGCGGCGTTCGGGCGGCCGATCGACTATTACACCGGCATGGTCTTCGAGGTGCGGCCGAAGACCGGCGGCGTGACGCTGGCCGGCGGCGGGCGGTACGACCGGCTGATGACGCTGCTCGGGGCCGAGGAGCGGATACCGGCCGTCGGCTTCTCGCTCTGGCTCGCCCGGCTGGAAGAGCATGTTCGCGCTGTGAACGAGGGAGCGGCGGCATGACGATCACGCTCGGAATTCCTTCCAAGGGCCGCCTCAAGGACAAGACGATCGAGACGCTGGCCGGCGCGGGCATCACCGTGGAGCCGGCAGCCAACGAGCGGTCCTATCGCACGAGTGTCACCGGCTTCGACGGGCTGGAAGTGCTGCTTCTCTCGGCCTCCGAGATCGCGCGGGAGCTGCGGGACGGGGCGATCGATTTCGGCGTGACGGGCGAGGACCTGATCCGTGAATCGATCCCAGATCACGAGAGCGCGGTCGAAATCGTCGCGCGCCTCGGCTTCGGCCATGCGGATGTGGTGGTCGCGGTGCCTGAGAGCTGGGTGGACGTGGAGACAATGGACGATCTTGGTGACGTCGCCGGCGCGTTCCGTGCGCGCCATGGCCGGCGCCTGCGGATCGCGACGAAATACTGGCGCCTCACCCAGAGCCATTTCACGCGGCTGCACGGCATCCAGAGCTACCGCATCGTCGAGAGCCTTGGCGCAACGGAAGGAGCGCCGGCGGCGGGCTCAGCGGATGTTATTGTCGACATCACCTCCACCGGCTCGACGCTGACGGCGAACCATCTGAAGGTTTTGAACGACGATCCGATCCTCAGATCGGAAGCTTGCCTCGTGAAGTCGAAGACGCGGCGACGGTCTGAGGGCGACGAGGCCGAGGCGAGCGATTTCGCCGGGCGGTTTGGCGGAGTGGCTTCGGACGCGTAAGCTTCGATCGCACCCGCACCGATGCGTTTCCCAGCGCTTCGGATCGCCGGTTGAGACGGAACCGCAAGTCCATGCTCGACAGGGAGAGGTTGAACGAAGCGCTGACGCTGTTGGGACGCGATCTTTCCCGGCGCGGCCTGCTCATCGAACTTGCGGTCTGCGGCGGACGTGCCCTCATACTGCAATTCGACTGGCGCCGGATGACGCAGGATGTTTGCGCAGTGGTTCGCGAAGGGCATGAAGAGGCAAAGCTCGGCCCGTCAGTCGCCCATGTCGCCCGCCAAATGGGCTTGCAGGACGACTGGCTGAACAATGCCGTTGGCATGTTCACGCCGCTGGAAGAGCCCGAGGATCTTTTCGAATTTTCCGGCAATTACCCACCGGGCGAGCAGCCCGGATTGCGGGTCGTTGTCGCCAATCCGCGCTACATGCTCGCCTTGAAGCTGGTGGCGCTGAAGAGTGTCAATCGGGGCGATCGCGATCTGAATGATGCGCGGAGACTGGCGGCTCATCTGGATATCCGGAGCGAAGACGAATTGCTCGGTCTCTACCGCTGCATCCATGACGAAGACCCGCCCTACGAAGTTGCGTCGCGCTTCTCTCAGGTGCTGGGAGGCTGATCCGGTGCGGCCGCACAGCCTGAAGGGCGTTGCCGAGCGGACGCGCGGGGACCCGGACTGGGACCATCATCTGAGGGAGTTTCTGGACCATTTTTATGGCGCCGACGGAGACATCGAGCGGCAACATGAGATGATCGCGGACGACCCTGGCTTCGTCGATATTCCGCGATGTGACGCCTTTCTTGGCGGGGTGGGCGAGCATCTGGCGCGGCGGTGGCATCTGCCGGCGATCCCGCGCTGGGTGCGCCACGAACGCCGTTACCTCGATATGCCGATGTTCTATCCGGACGATCCGACGGTGCGGAAATTCCTCATCGCGGTCGCGCCCCCGGCTTTTCGCGTGCGGCTGATCTTTACCGGGCCCGATCCGCTGCAACGGGCGCGGTTTCCTTACCATCGCGGCGTGATCGGATTTCCGGTCAAATAATCATCGCTCGTTCGTTCGGTTTCAAAGGCTTGGCCAGCACGTTTTTCTGGCGTGAGGCGCTGCGGATATTTGAGATCTGCTGAAAATGTGAATTTCGCAGCCGCTTTTAGCCTTCGCTCAAGGGTTCGCTGGCATGATTGCCTGAGAACACTCGTGTCCAACGGGCTCGAAGGGCAAAGTCATGCATCTTCTCGCGATCGTCTCCATTTTGCCGGACGGCAATCCGTCGACGGGCTACGAAATCGCCAATCAGGCGATTCTGGACGCCTACCGGAGCCAGGGCGTGAAGCTGACGCTGATGGGCTATCGCCGCCCCGGCGCGGCGCTGCCGGACAATGCGATCTGCCTCGGCGAAGTCGGCATCGAAAACGCGACGGCCTCCGGCTTCCAGAAGGCGGCCTGGGTCGCGACCGCGTTTCGGCGCAAGCTGCCGATCACGGCGGCCAAGGTGGCGCGCTATTCGAATTCCGACCTTCTGACGAAGATCAAGAGCGCCGGAAAGATCGACGGTATCGTGCTCTCCTCGATCGCGATGGCGGCCGCCTATCCGTTTCTCTTCGCCGAATATCCGACCGTCTTCGTTGCACATAATGTTGAAGGCCGCTCGGCGATCGAGAATGCCGGCAACGCCCAGAGCGCGATCGACCGGGTGCTCTACAAGCGCGAGGCGCAGCTTCTGGAGCGTGCTGAAATGCATGCCTGCGCGCGGGCACGGGTGATCCATACGCTTGCCGAGGACGACAAGGTGGGCCTCGGCATCGCGCGGGACGAGCGAGCGATCAATCTGCCGCTGGTGGTGGGGCGCGAACCGGTGGCTGATGATGGACGTAGAACCCAGGATATCGGCATGATCGGCACCTGGAGCTGGGCGCCGAACCGCATCGGGCTCGACTGGTTCCTGAACGAAGTCGTCCCGCTTCTACCGCTCGATTTCGAGATTGCGATCGCCGGTCGCTTCGACGGCGAACCGCCGAAGGCCGCAGGCAATATCCGCTATCCGGGACGGGTCGAGAGTGCTCAAGGCTTCGTGCACGGCTCGCGGGTTCTGGCACTTGCGACGAAGGCCGGAACGGGCATCCAGCTGAAAACGCTGGAGACCTTTGAAGAGGGCATGCCTGCCGTAGCGACGAGCCGGGCGCTAAGGGGAGTCTCGTACATACCGGATAATGTGCGACGTGCGGACCGCGCCTCCGATTTCGCCCACGCGCTGATCGATCTCGTGGAGAAGGAGCGCGCCGGAAAGATCGGCCGCGTGGATGGGGGCGAATTTGCGCGGGCGCAGAAATCGCTGCTCGACGAGTCGATCGCGGCGGGGCTCAAGCGCCTCGGTGCCACAAAGAGCGGGTTCCAGCCGAAGATCGTACGCAATACGCCCGCCGAGCCCGGTTTCAAGGCGAGCGCATGATGCGGGCCGAGTATGAGGACATTCAATCCGGCGGCGCGCCGGTTTTCGGCGAGTCCTCCGCTGGCGGCGCCGAACGGATGGCTCTCGCGGGTGTGGCGGTCGAGGACTGCCGCGGCGAGGATATCATTGCGCGGCTCGGCGACGTCGTTGCGCGGGGAGATTTTCTGCGGCTCGCCTTTCTCAATGCCCACTGCGTCAATCTTGCGCGGCGCGACGAGGCCTATCGGAAAGCGCTCGCGCGATGCGTGGTTCTGCCCGACGGGATCGGCGTCGATCTTGGCGCTCAGCTTCTGCACGGGCGGAAGTTCGCCGAAAATCTCAACGGCACGGATTTCGTGCCGCGCTTCTTCCGGGAAGCGAAGACGCCGCTGAAGATCGGACTTGTTGGTGGTGCGCCGGGCGTTGCGGTGAAGGCGGCCGATACGCTCCGCAGCGCCTTGCCCGAGCATGAGTTCGTCGCGGTCTCGGACGGGTTTTTCGGCGAGGCGGGGCGCGACGCCGTGCTTGTGCGGCTTGAGGAAGGGCAGTTTGACGTCGTTCTCGTGGCGATGGGCGTGCCAGCGCAGGAACGCTTCATGGTGGAGCATCTCGACGCCCGGCACGGACGTATCTTGATCGGCGTCGGGGCGCTGTTCGACTTTCTTGCCGGAAACGTCGCGCGTGCGCCTCTCGCGGTTCGCAAGCTTCGGCTGGAATGGGCATGGCGGCTGGGGCTCGAGCCGTCGCGGCTCTGGCGGCGTTATGTGCTCGGCAATCCGCTCTTCATTGCGGAGATCCTGCGGGATCGGCTGACACCTCGCTCGGTCCGGTAACGCTTGACAGGATCGTCGAGAACGACCCTTAAGCCTTACAGATCATTCCAGCGCGGAAGTTTCTTTCCTTGTCCCAGGCCATCGTCACATCGAGCTATCGTGGAGATTTCGAGCGCTGCCGGCTTCTTTGCGACTCCATCGATGCGCGGGTGAGCGGGTATACGAAGCATATCCTCGCGGTCGAAGCGCGCGATGTCACGATGTTCCGGGCGCTGGAAGGGCCGAAGCGCGAAGTGGTCGACGAACGCGATCTCTTCCCATGGTGGCTGCGCGCCGTTCCCGATCCGACGCGGTTCGGCAAGCGGCGCATCTGGCTGACGCCGAAGGGCCTGCCGCTCCAGGGCTGGCACACACAGCAGCTTCGCCGGATCATGCTCGGGGCCAAGCTGGACGAGACCGCGATGATCACCGTCGATTCCGACGTCGTGTTCCTGCGGGACTTCGATACCGGCCATTTCGAGGATGACGAGGGGCGTGTCGGCTTCTACCGCAAGCCGGGCGGGGTGCGTGTCGCCCTCGAGGAATATCAGAAGGTCCATTACGACTGGTCGCGCAAGGCGGGCGAGCTTCTGGGCATTGCCGAACCCGAATATACCGACACCGGCTATATCGCGACGCTGATCGCCTGGAATACGGACACCGTGCGAGACATGAACGCGCGGATCGAGAGCGTGACCGGCAATTCAGCAATCGATGCCTTATCGCGAACCCGCGCGCTTTCCGAATGCACGATCTACGGACGTTTCGTGGACGAGGTCGAGAAGCGGCCCGATCGGCATTTCACTGTCGGCTACCAACGCTGTTCCATGTATTGGGATGGCGAGGCGATGAGCGAGCTTTCGCTGGAGCAGTTTGTCCAATCCCTTGAACCGCATCACGTCGCGGCGGGCATCCAGTCCTTCACCGGAACGGACAGTGCGTTGATCCGCAAGGCGGCAGGCCTCGCCTGAGGCGACGAGAACTTTCTTGAATTCGCCAACTCGCCAGGCATGGGCTGCGCCAAGACAGCCGAGATGGCGCGTCAGGAGACGACCGGAGCCTCGCGGCCTGTCTCACCTCGCCTCATCTTCGGCCAGCCGCGCCAGTCGAGTGCCGTGTAGCTGGCGAAGGCAGAGGTGAGCCACAAAATTGCGAAGACCCCGTTGAGCATCGCGATCCAAGTCGCCTGGGTCTCGAAGGTGACGAGAAGCGCTGCGAGGAGCCCGGCCTTGAGGAGTGCGGCTGTGGCAAGGATCGCGACGCGGATCGTCGTCTTGCCCCGGGCGTAGAGGAGTTCGGCCTCGTATTCCACGAGGTTGCGAAAAGCCGGAACCATCAGCACCAGCAGAATCAGCGGCGCAGCGTCGGCGACGTTCTGGCCGAGTGCAGTCGGGAAGAGCCAGAGAAAACCGCCGAGCGCGACGAGACCGCCGATGGAGACGAAGGCGATGGCGGCTTCGATGCCGATCCGGCGCTTCCAGCTGTCCAAAAAGGCCGGCGCCTTCATGATCTTCTGGACGATCAGCGTGTTGAATGAGCGCATGGGAAGCGCCGTCAGGTCCACCAGCCGCATGATGATGGCGTAGATACCGGCCGCGGCCGGGCCGCCGAAGGCAAGTACCAGCAGCTTGTCGAGGTCGGACTGGAGATAGAACACCATGTCGGCGCCTGAAACCGAGATGCTGTCGCGCCAGCGCGCGAGATAGAGCTTGGGCCGAAAGCGCAGGCGCTGGCGGGGATAGGTGGCGGCCAGGGCTATGACGGCGGACAGCATATTGGCGGCGAGATAGTAGGCCGCCCAGGTGAGGAGTTCGCCGTCGGCGAGAAACCAGAAGCCGACCGCCGCGAGCGCTTTCACCGCCGATCCGAAGATGGTGAGGAGCGCGCCGCGTCCAAAGCGCCCGATCCCGTTGTTGACGATGATGACGATCTCGAGCGAGCGCCATCCGATAATCTCTGCCGCGAGAACGAACGCGAAGGCTGTGATGCCCATCTCGCCGGCAAAGACGGTCAGGTAGAAGATTGCACCGGCGAGCACGACCAGCGGCAGCGAGAGGACGGAGGCGACGATATAGCCGGCAGTGTAGGTGCCGATGAGATGCGGTTTGACGATCGCCGCCCGGTAAAGCGGTGAATAGAAACCGAGGCCGCACACCCGCGAGAGCATGACGCCGGTCGCCGAGGCTGTCGCGAAAAGCCCGAAATCGCCGATCGAAAGACCGTTGGCGATGCAGACGAAATAGCCGAGCGACAGGACGAGCCTGCCCAGCGATCCGGAAACCAGGGACGCATAATCGCGAAGGACGCTTAGGTTGCCCTTAAGGGTTTGACGCAACACTGCGATCCTGTTCATGGGGCGTTTCGCTCCGTCGTTTCCGGGAGGCTGGGCGATGATACCGGATGCAAAAAGCCTCAAGCGATCCAGCGCGACCAGCGACTTCCGTTGCGCGGACATTAACGGCCAGCCGTTAACGCGTCGTTCCGTTCTGAAGGCCGGCGCCGGCATGGCGGTCGCTGCGAGCCTGGGCCTTTCGTCTGAGGCCGATGCGCAAACGGGCCGCATTCCGCTGGGCGGGGCGATCCAGAGCCAGTATCTCGACAGCGATCCGCGCTACGCCAAGGCTTTTCTCGATCACTACGACCTGATCATGCCGATGAACGAATTGAAGTTCAACATGATACATCCCGAACGCGATCAATGGAATTTCGAGCCCGCTGACCGGCTGATCGATCTCGCGGAAGCCAATGGCAAGCTGGCGCGCGGCCACACCCATGTGTGGTGGGGCGCGATGCCGGACTGGGTTGAGCGGATTGACACAAGGCGCGAGGCCGAGCGGGTGCTGATCGAGCATATCGAGCGGGTGACGGACCGCTATCGCGGCCGGTTGACCGGTTGGGATGTGGCCAACGAGGTGATCTCCTACGATCCGCGCGAGGAGGGACCGCTGCGAGATACCTACTGGCTGCGGATGCTCGGGCCCCGGCATATCCCGCTTGCCTACCAGACGGTGGCACGAACCGATCCGACGGCGCGGCTGGTGATCAACGACTTCGATCTCGAATGGAAGGGCGAGCTATACGCGGCCCGTCGCCGAGTGATGCTGGAGCTCGTCCAGCAGATGCAGGACGGCGGCATCGATATCGGCGGTGTCGGCATTCAGGGCCATCTCTATGTCGGGCGCGAGATCGACAAGGAGGGGCTGGAGGCCTTCCACCGCGATCTCGACCGGCTGGGCGTGTCGCTGCTTGTCACCGAGCTCGACGTGATCGATCTCGAAAGCCCGACCGATCCGGAAGTCATGGACGAGGCGGCCTATTCCATCGTCGAGGATTTCCTCGACGGCGTCTTCGCCTGGAAGCGGCCGGAAATGGTCGTCGTCTGGGGGATCACGGACAAATACACTTGGATCCCGGACCTGATGCCGCGTGACGACGGCTCACCGCACCGGCCGCTGCCGCTGACGAGCGATTATGAGGAAAAGAACTGGATGGGATTGCTGCAACGGCGCGTCGCGGCGGCGAGTTGATCGCCAAAGGCGATGGCGGCGTTGAGCTGTTGTGGACTCGGCATCGGCTGAAACAGAATACTGTGAAAGTGTTTCAGAAGCGAGCGCTTGAGCGTCCCCGAAGGAGGGACTTGTCTATCCGCTTCAAAGCAAGGACGTTTATGTTGAAAACTTAGGAAGGATCGTTATGTTACACAGAAATCCGCAATGTTGAACAAGGCTGACGTGATATGGCGAAGAACCACCGTTCGTCCGGTTCGGGTATAGCACTCACGGGCTTTTTAAAACGCGGCCGCAACACTAGAACTGGACGGTTCGTTGAAGTGAGCACCGGTCGGGGGCATCCTCATATGACGATCGTGGAAGTTGATGGTTTGCAAGGCGTCAGTAAGCAAGCTTTCAACAAAGACCGCGTGATCCGGTCGATCCGTAGCGGCAAGATGGTTGAAGCCGTGATGCATGCCGCTGCCGACGAGGGGCTCACCGCAGCCAAGGACGGACGCATTGCGGGCCGTGTCAGCAACGAGCTAATTGCGAAGGCTAAAGCCAAGACAGGGCTTACCTCTGACACTGAACTCCTTGAGTTCGCATTGGCCACTGTCGCGATCGAGGACAATTTTGCGGAGGCTTTCCATTCCGTCCGTGGCACTATTGATCCAGAAATAGACTTCGGCTTCTGACGCTGTGGGCTTTGATTTCAGCACGGCCGAGCGCGTCAAAAAAAGCGACCCTGGTCGAACGCTTGCCCGGCGCCGGGACGACCAGTTGCCCTACCTGGGTGACGACGTTGTCGCGGGTGGTCCCCTGCTTCTCGACACCTGCGTTTATATCGACCAAATGAAGGGCACCACGCCCGAAACCGTCGACAGGCTGATGGACATCCGGATTGTAAGCCACTCGATGGTTGCGGTCGGGGAATTGATGTTCGGCGTCGGGCAACTGCGTGAGGACGACCAACGCACCCCAGCTGTGAAGGCCAGTATCGAGCGGCTCGTTCGGGGAATGCCAGCGCACCGCCAGCTCGTGCCGGATGCTGACATTATGGGCCGGGCTGCGGTCCTTGCTGGGATCCTAGGCCGCACGCAAGGTTATGCCGACGACGATAAAATGAAAGCATTGAACGACTGCACCTTGTTTCTTCAGGCGGAGAAATTTGGTCTCACGCTTTTGACGGCCAATGTCGCGGAGTTCGACATCCTGCTCCAACTCCGACCGCTGGGTCGGGTTCTTCTGTACCGTCCAGTTCCGGCAAAACGAACTGCGTAACCACAAAATCAGAGATTTTTACGGCCCGTTGCAAGGTCATCGAGTCAAAGACGAGCCTACGTCTAATTTTCGGTTGGTGCAGCCACGCCAGAACGTCTTAAAGAGTCAAAACGTACCAAGTCATATCTGGCATGATTCTGAAACAGAACTATCGATTTGGTTTCGTGTCCAGCGGCGTAGCGCCGTCACACCTCCTTTACCCCTCTAACGAACACCAGGGATGCGAGAGAGACGATGCCGAAGACGGCTAGTGTCGCTCCAAGGCCCATGGCACTGCTCATCAGACCAGCCAACGGCGGAGCGAGCATGTTGCCGGTTGAGACCATGAGGATAGCCGTGAAGCTGGCCGATGGGATTCCCGGAAAGAGACGCTCGCTCCAGAACGAGTAAACCGAGCTGAGAGCCATGAGGCAGACGCCCTGTAGGGCGGCTGAGAGGAGGGTGGCTGTCCAGCTTCCCGGCATAGAGGCGAGCAGCAGCAGCGAGGCGGCTGAGCCGGTGAACAGAGCCACCAGAAGAGCTCGAAGACCGATCTTGTCTTCGATATCGCCGGTGAGAAGGCCGAGGCAGCCGGCGAGACCGAATGCCACGAGAAGGACGGGCCCGATCAGCTCCGGTGATATGCCGGGCAGCCCGCCGGAGCTGGCGATATGCTCGATCCAGTACGAGAGATAGGTGCCGTTCGTCGCGCCGAAGGAGAAAGCGAAGCCGTAAAGCGGCACCGCGTCCCAGGATCGAAGGCGCCGCCCGACGGTGCTTAGCGCGATGTCGGACTGTTGCCCGTCGATCGCCAGCCTCGGCAGGAGAAGCGGTGGTGCGATCACCACCGCGAGCGCTATGGCCGCGAAGCTCCACCACGCAATGCGCCAGGACTGGCCGGCGAGAACGAGCGCCAGCGCCAGAACGCCGGCGCCGATGATCCCAAACGTGGTGCCGGTGCTGACGATCGAGAGGGTGCGTTTCTGAAAGTTTTCGTAGACCGCTTTCCCGGTCATGCTGTTGAACGGGGTCCAGGCAAATCCGGCGCTTGCGGAGGCGAGGGCGATACCGAGTGTCATGACCGCGAGGCTGGGCGCGAGGGCTGTGAGCGCGAAGCCGGCGACCGCGCAAATGCCGCCGCTTAGCACGGGCAGGCGCGGCCCGATGCGCGCGGTCATCCAGCCCGTGAGGAACAGCGCGACAAAAAAGGCCGCGAAGGCAAGGCCCGCAATGGAGCCCGCGGTTCCGGTGCCGAAGCCGAATTCTTCCCTGAGCTGCGGGAGGAACATGCCATAGGCCATGCGGCCGGGGCCGAAGGTGACAGCGGTCGCGATGAACCCCACTGTTGCGATTTGCCGTCTTTCGATCACGTCAAACCTCCTGGTCCTTTCGGCCTTTAAAGGTAATGTTCGCGAACGAAATGCGTTGCTGTGTTGTGTGAGATAGAGCCGGCGCTGTCGTTGCGGGGTTGGGCGGATCAGCCGGTCGGCAGGCTTCGACGCATCACCGTCGAGGGGAACACTTGTTCGTTCCGAAAGGGGGCGTCGCTCATCGTCGGTCCGAAAATGGATGTGCAGTTCAGGAGCAGCCGCCAGCAGGGAATTGTCCGTCGGCCCTCGAACATGCGTAAAATAAGTCGAAGTTGGTGGGCTTCGCAAATTGTCATTTAAATTAAAAAGTATGACGATTTTTCCAAATTAAGAAGTCATATAAATATTATATAATTTAAGATAAATCTGCGTAATGTGTAAATATAAAATTTACCACGACACCATGCTCGGCTGAGGAAGCCGGAACATTGTCTTATTCGAGCCGTAAACCATCAGTCATAGCCAAAGAGGCAGAAGGCATGACTTGGAAGCCAAACCCATACGGTCCCCGGCCAATGACAATCGCTCATGATGGAACCGATCAATCGACGTTTTCGTCGCCATCGTCCGGCGGGCAATAACGATCCAATTGGCGGTGTTCTGGTCTTTTGTGGGTGCGTGGATCTATGATCTGTTTTGAAGACTATGTCGGCAGTACTTCTCAAAACGCTGGAAAATCAGTGATCGGTGAGGCACGGCGCAAACCGGTCGCACGGAAACTGCGTTCGATTTTCAAATTCGACCTCGCAACGATCAAAAGCCGACCGGGCCGCTCCGTTCGGCCGCGTAAGAATTGCCGTCCGCCAGCGGGCGGCTTTCGGGTCACTGGGCCGATTTGCACAATTTTAATAAGTCTTGATTACTTTTCTTGCGCATCGCCAAGATTCGGATCGCAAAATGCTAGAGGCTGATATCCAACACGTGGGAGACGATCCTCGTTCAGCGCAATGCCGGGATACGCTCGACAGGGTTTGGCTGGATCAGGTCGATCTCGCGATGCGTCTGGCGCCTTTCACGATCGCGACGAGCGTCTCCGTTTCAGTTATCGTTTGCCTCTACTTCTGGCACGACGCGATGATACCTTACATCATCGGCCTGCAGGCAACGATTTTTGTTGTTTTGCTGATCGGCTTCAACGCCTGCATCAACTGGCGCAGAAAGTACATCAACGCCCCTGCCGCAACCATCAGAGCGATCCGGCGGCGAATGGTCTGGATAGCCGCCATTGCGGGCATCGCCCTGGCCTCTATCCCCGTTATGCTCTTCGAGGATGCAGATGCAGACGGTAAGCTTCTTATCGCTGTGACATGTGCAGGACTGATCGCGACTGGTATCTGCATCGGGTTTGTTCCGGCGGCCGGCCTCGTTTTCTCAGGCAGCATTATCGTAGGATCGTTCGCTGCCCTTTCGACGGCGGGCGAGGCCTTCTATGAAATTGTCGCGATCCTGCTTGCTATCTACTCGTGTTTTATCTTCGCGACGATCGTTCAGATCAGCAGGTTGGCGAGTTTGCGGGCAGAAGCGCAGGTCGACCTCGATCATCAACGCGAGGTGAGCAGCCTCCTCCTGAAGGACTTTGAGCAGAATTCGAGCGACTGGTTGTGGGTGATCGACGCTGAAGGGCTGATCAGGTCGCCGTCTCCGCGCTTTGCAGAGGTGTCGAAAGCCGATCAGGATGCGCTGGAAAAGTCCTCGTTCGCAGAGCTTATTGGGCCGAAAGCGGATGAAGCACCGGTCAAGGCATTCAACGAGCTAATGGCGGCCATTTCTGCACGTCGGGCCTTCAACCAGCTCAGCATTCCCGTTCAAATCGGATCGCGGACCTATTGGTGGTGTTTGACCGGCAAGCCTATCCTTGATCGGGAGCAGCGCTTCGTTGGCTTTCGCGGGATGGGGTCCGATATCACGCTTCAGACCGAATATGTCGCAACGCTCAATCAGCTTGCCAACCATGATGTCCTGACGAAACTCCCCAATCGGCACCGGTTTGAGGAACTCGTCTCGGACGCACAGCGTGCCTTCCGCGCGGATGGCAATGGGTCGGGCTATGCGGTGTTCCTCCTTGACCTCGACCGTTTCAAGCAGGTCAACGACACGTTTGGCCATGCGGTCGGTGACGAGCTTTTGATCGAGATCGGCAAGCGCATGGAGGCTCTCTCGGGCCCCGACATCATGGTCTCCAGGTTCGCGGGCGATGAGTTCGCAGTCCTGAGTCTGACTTCGGATGAAACGAGGAACAGCGCACTCGCCGGTGACATCATCGAGAGTTTGCAGCAGCCTTTCGCCTGCAACGGCCTTTACCTTGACGTCGGTGTCAGCATCGGAATCGCGACGGTTCGAGACGAGAAGAAATCTGAAGAAATTATCCGAAAGGCCGACGTCGCTCTTTACAGGGTCAAGGACGAAGGTGGCGGCAGCTTCCGGTTCTACACGCCATCTATGGACTCTCAGCGGGAAGAGCGCGCGGTCCTGATCGGAGAGCTGAAAGGCGCCGTCGAGCGAGAGGAATTCAGGCTGAATTATCAACCTCTGGTGACGACGGCTGGCGAACTCTGCGGCTTCGAAGCTTTGATGCGGTGGAAGCACCCGCAACATGGATTTATCCCGCCGGAAACATTCATCTCGCTGGCGGAGGAAACGGGTAAGATCCTCGCACTTGGGGAGTGGGGACTGCGCAAGGCGTGCCAGTTCGCTGCGACATGGCCCAATCGGGATTTGTTGATAGCAGTGAATGTATCAACGGTGCAGATTCGGCATTCCGACCTTGTTTCCGTTGTGTCGAAAGCGCTTTCCGATTTCGATCTCGAACCGAAGAGGCTGGAGCTGGAAATCACTGAAACAGCATTTCTCGAAACGACAAACGATGCAATGGAGGTCCTGGCGCAATTGCGGGATCTGGGCGTCAGGCTTGCGCTCGACGATTTCGGCACCGGCTATTCAAGCTTGGCGTATTTGAAGAAGCTTCCAGTCGACAAGATCAAGATCGACCGGAGCTTCATAAAGGACCTGCCGGGAGGCGAAAGCGATGTCAGCATCGTAAGAACGATCGTCGAACTCGGTCGGACCCTCGGCATGGTGACGATTGCCGAGGGCGTGGAAACCGCCGAGCAGTATGAGTGCCTGAGGCGGATCGGCTGCCCTCAGATTCAGGGCTATCTCTTCGGGAAGCCCGCGAGCGAGACGACAACGCTCGACCTCATCGCGAAGAACCCGAAGCCTGTCACGAGAAAAGCGGTCGCATGACGGCTCGAGTGGGCTTGAGGATCACCCGGCCATAAGCGCGGCTTCCCGTTCTTCTTTTGCGTCTTCATCCGGTCGATTGGAAGGCCAGAACGGCAGAAAGCCGCGAACGATATCCGCTGGAATATCGAGCGGCTTGAAGTTTTCTCGATCGACAAACATCAGATCCTGTTCGCCTCGGCCTAGCAGATCGCCCTTCGCGCCGCGAATCTCATGGCCCAGGGTGACGAATTTTCGGTTATGCCTTGCGATCCTGACCGACACCGTCACGGGTTCGAACTCGGCAATTTCGCGACGAAAATCATGATTGAAGGATTTCGTCAGCACGAAATAGGACGTCGTTTCGAGGTCGAACTTCGGCATGCAGGCGTTGAAGAACAGTTCGCGCGCCTTTCCGACCCACCGTACATAGTTCGCGAAATAGACGTTCCCCACGGAATTCGTGTCGTCATAGGTGGGGGTAACCCGCATGACGAAGGACTGCCCGTCGAAGCCATGATCAGGTTTCGAGTCGTTGCTCGCCACCGGAAGCGTACCTTGTGCAACGCCCGGCGCTTGAGCAGCGACGGGGCGACCCTGATCTGGCACGATCGTACGGTTCGCCGAGGAGGCCGTTTTGCCCGCATTTTTCGTGCCTGATCCTGTGGCAGCGCTCTTTTCGGTGATTATCCCGTAGAAAAGCGGCGCGGCGCCGAGCATTGCGATCGCGGTTGAAACCGCGACCAGGACCGGCATGTCACCGCCAAAGCCGACGAAGAAGAGCAGCGAGGCGACGAGACCCCAGAGATAGCCCGAGAGCGTATCGAATGGGATCGGCCGGTAGACGGACCAGACGACCAGACAGATCGACGGCGCCACGAGAAGCGTTGCATAGGGCATCATGTAGGCGGTCTGTGAAAGCGACATCGCCATCATCAGCCCGGCACCGGCGATCGATGCTGCGAGCAGCCAGAGAGGCGAAGCCGCTGCTGCTGCCGGGACGAAGGCGAGTGCCGGGTGAAGACTCTTCGCCAGCAGGGAAGAGAGATACCAGCGCGTCGCGCAATAGAAGCTGTCGATTGTCGAGAGAGCAGCTATCACCGCCCAGAGCGCGAATGCGGCGGCCCCAACACCGAGGCTCTCGGTGCCGAATCGGGCTGCGACCGACCCCTGCGCGACGAGTGTCTCGTCCACCGCGACCATGAGATGAGCGCCTGCCGCTTTCGAAAGTGCGGCATTCGCAACCAGCAGCGCGAGGAAAACCAGTCCGCCGCCGGCATAGGCGATTCCCGCAGACAGGCCGCTTCGCTTGATCTCTATCACCCGTTGCCATTGCTGAAGGTCACCCCACGGCCCGAGTGCGAACCCGACAAGGGTCGGGATGAGCAAAAACCAGAAGGATTGTGCCGGAGCGATCTCTCCTGCGACGGATACCCCGGCACCCGCCGGCATAGCGGCCCATGCGATAGCGATGGCGGCCACCGCGACTACAAGGTAGCCGATGTGGAGAAAACGGAGCGTTCTGAGCTTGGAAGAATGCGCGATCGCACACGCAAGCGCTACGACGATTGCCGACAGCATGAGCGAGACGGTCTGATCCGAGCCGGGAAGGAGCAAAGGCCACAGATATGTCCCGAGGGAAAACAGCGTGATCGCGATGGCCCCGAACTGACAAAGCAGTAACAGCCCGACGAAACGCGGGCCAACCCGGCCGAAAAGACTCTCCGAATCTCTATCGCGGGAATTCAGAATGCAGCCGAAACTAATCAGTCCGGCGGCGTTCGCCAAAGCGAACACCCAGAACCCAAGCCAGCCTTGCGTCCATACGACGTGCATGGAGTAGAAAAATCCGAGCCCCCACATCCATGACAAGGATATTGTCGGTGCCCAGCTCAGCGAGCGAAGAAAATGTGATTGTGCCATGTGTCAGCCAGTCCCCCGATCGGCATTCGACGACCAATATAAGTATAACAGATTTTAACGTTTTTTAAGGAATTCGACTGAAATTTTAAGGGTTTTCAACCGAAATTTTTTACCGGAGGATGCTGAAAGATCGTTTTATTGAACGGCGTACGCACACATCTTGGGCTGGTGATGGTCTCACCGTCGTAGTTCGCCGGCTAGGGGGTGCGGTTTGCCCCTCAATCACCAAGCTATCACAGCAATGCGTCGATGAATAAATGTCTTTAAGCGCAGTATGCCAAGGCATCTGCAATGCGGCTTTGCGCCGCCGGACAACCGAATCGACAGCAACGGTCAATTCGATTGTCCTGTGACTGGCTCAGGCGCCGCTTGGGTTTCCGGCGGTCATCCGAGAGCGACGCTCCAAAATGGCCGCCGCCGTTGTGTCAGGCTGCGGTTCTCAGATGTCTGCGGTGGCCCGAGCGTTCTCCGGGCTGAAGCTGGAAGCGTTGGAGAATGCGAGCCAAATCCTGGGTCTGAGACACCAAGTGATCGCAACTTGTCGATGCCTGCTGCACCATGGTTGCGTTTTGCTGTGTGCCCTTGTCGATCGTCTCGACAGCAATGTTGATCTCTTCAAGACCCGTGCGCTGGGATCGGGCCGACTCCACGATCGCTGCAACATGTCGGTGGATCTCGCCCACTTCACTGACGATCATGTCGAGCGCGGCCCCGGTCTGCGTCACGAGATCGACGCCACGCGCTACTTGGTTTCCGGATCGGGTGATAAGCGCCTTGATCTCCTTGGCAGCGTCGGCCGAGCGTTGGGCGAGGGCTCTCACCTCCTGCGCAACGACGGCAAAACCCCTTCCGGCCTCTCCAGCGCGGGCGGCTTCGACCCCCGCGTTTAGCGCGAGCAGATTTGTCTGGAAGGCGATCTCATCGATGACGCTGATGATCGTGCTGATCTTCTGTGACGATGTCTCGATCTCGTCCATGGCGGAGATGGTCACGCGAACCACGGCACTTGAACTTTCCGCATTTTTCTTTGTTTGGCTTACGAGCTGACCGGCCTCTTCAGCCCTCCGGGTCGAGACCTGGACCGCCGTGGTCAGTTCGTGCACCGTTGCCGACGTCTCCTCAACCGAGGCCGCCTGCTGCTCGGTGCGGCGCGAGAGATCGTCCGAAGCCGCCTGAATTTCCGCCGTCGCCGTGTTGATCGAACGGGCCGAGTCGCTGACTTTCGCAAGCACTGTCGCGAGATTGTCGATCGAGGCGTTGAAGTCTGCGCGCAAAGGTTCGAATTCAGGCGTGAAAGGCTCCTCGATGCGACCGCTCAGGTCCCCGGCAGCCATTCTGCCCAGGCCGCCTGCAATCTTGTCGACCGCGAGAACTCTCGAGGTCACGTCCGTCGCGAACTTGACGACCTTCAGAACACGTCCCTTCTGATCGAAGACCGGGTTGTAGGAGGCCTGAATGTAGATGACTTTGCCGTTCTTGCCGATCCGCTTGAACTCGTCGGCAACATACTTTCCCGCACGTAGCTGCTCCCAGAGCCGCGCATAGGCGGGAGATCTGGCAAGAGATGGCTCGACGAATATGCGATGGTGCTGCCCGACGATTTCGTGCTTCTCATAGCCGACAGCATCGAGAAAATTATCATTGGCATCGAGGATCGTGCCGTCCGGTTGAAATTCGATCACGGCCTGGGCGCGAGATATGGCCTGTATTTTCGCGTCGAGTTCCAGGTCGCGTTGACTGGCGGCCGTGATGTCGGTCGCAAACTTCACGACCCGCGTTACCCTGCCTTTCCTATCGAGGAGCGGATTGTATGTTGCCTCGATGACGATCTCCCGACCGTCTTTGCAGAGCCGAGTGTAACGACCAGCGTCGAAATGACCATTGCCGAGCTTTTCCCAGAATGCTTCGTATTCGCGGCTTTCTGCATACTTGGCTTCGCAAAAGATGCGGTGATGGCGCCCGACGATTTCGGCCTCGCCATACCCGACCGCCTCACAGAAATTGGCATTTGCTCGAAGGATTATCCCTTGAGGGTCGAATTCGATGATTGCAAGTGATCGATCAAGCGCTTCAATGAGAGCATCCCTTGAGCCAATATGAAACATTTTTATTTTCCTCCCGCCGAGCAGGCGACGCGAACCCGGATCTTTTATGCGGTAAATAACAATAGATGACATAACCAATTAATATATCGTTCGTGCGAGCGTTTAGCTGATACTTTTATTTGGTTTTCTATCTAATGATATTATTGGGCAGGCTTTCATTTTGAAAGAATATTTTTTAGCGGAATGCGAAATGATAGAAATCGTTTGATCGGTATGAAAGTGCTTGCTTGCATTCGATGGCGGAAAATCAGCGTAATCTCAATGCGCGATATCGATGGACAAGAACGTGCGTACTTCGCCATTGGCTACCTCTTTTTCATTGCAAACAAGAAAAAGCTTTTTTCTCTCGCTTGGTATGATGTTTATTCGTTTAACTGGTTCAGCGGTCCTCATCCGAGCTGATTTCATCCGGTCTGTTGTCGAAGCGGCGCGTATTTGAAGCCAATTCGAAACACGCGATCGTGCATGTTGCAGTGCGTCCGTGAGCGCGAATTTAACGAATTATTGAGCATGTCCGTTCAGATTCGGGCTCGTGGAGTGCCATCCGTTCGGGGTGGTGCAGCGAATTCGACGATCGTGCTGTCAACCATGTTCACTTCGCATTCCGATCATCGCGAGGACGCAGCGCCCCGCCGGCACGTTAAAGCCGGAGCCGAAGCGCATGCCTTGCATGGTCCGTCGTTGATCGATCCGATCTACGTGATCGGCAAGATCTGGAGCGCGAAGTGGTTCATCCTTTTCTGTGCGCTCGCTGGCGCAGGACTCGCGGCGGGCTATGCGCTGCTGACGCCCAAGCTCTATACGGCGACGACCCAGGTTCTGGTCGATCCGCGCGACATCAAGGTCGTGCAAAACGAGGTGACGCCGAACGGTCTGCCGAGCGATGCGACGCTTGCGCTCATCGAGAGCCAGACCGCCGTCATCGACTCCAACGAAGTGCTGATCAAGGTCGTCGAGAAAGCGGACCTTCTCAACGACACGGACTTCAACGGCAAAGGCTTCTCGATCATCGGTGTCGTCAAGGACTATCTCGGCCTGACGGAGAAGGTGATGCCGTCGCCGGAAGGCGCACCGCTTTCCCGGATCGAACTGGTCACGCTCGACAATCTTCGCCGCCGGATGTCCGTTGAGCGGGAGCCTAAGAGTTTCGTTCTTCATCTCAGCGTTGAGACGCCCTCGCCACAAAAATCGGCGCGACTGGCCAATTTCATCGCCGAGACCTTCATCAACGAGCTCGGGCGGGTCCAGTCTTCTACCGCACGACGGGCGAGCGACGCGCTTTCGAGCCGGCTCGAAGAGCTCCGCGCGAGTGTGGGCGAGGCAGAACGGGCCGTAGAGGAATACAAGCGTGAGAACCGCCTCGTCGGCGTGGGCGGGCGGCTGGTCGACGACGACTATATCCTGCGCATCAACGATCAACTCGCCCGTTCGCGCGGTGACGTGACAGCCCTGCGCAACAGGGCCCAACAGATGCGCACGGCGAGTGTCGACGATGTCGTCGAAGGCTCGTTTCCGGAGGAGCTGACCTCGACTGCACTTAACCAACTGCGTGACTCGTACCAGAAGCTGAGCCAGCAGCAGGCGATCCTTTCAAGCTCACTGGGGCCGCGCCATCCGCGCCGGATCGCCAATGCCCAGGCGTTGGATTCGGCGCGGGCCGCTATCCGTTCGGAGGTGGCGCGCATCGTTTCGGCGACCGAGACCGAGCTCGATCGTGCCGAAAGCACGGACGAGGATCTCACGGCCCAGATCGACAGCCTGAAAACCAAGCAGCTCGAAACCAGCGAGTCCTTTGTCCGGCTGCGCGAGCTGGAGCGTGAGGTCGAAGCTTCGCGGGCGGTCTACGAGGCCTTTCTTCTGCGAGCACGTGAAATTTCCGAACAGGAGCGTCTCAACACGGCGAATGTCCGCGTGATCTCTTCTGCAACGCCGCCGCTGCTTCCTTCGAGCATGTCGCGTCGCACGGTTGTCGCCATCGGCTTCATCGCGGGCATGATCGTTGGCTTCGGGTTCGCCTTTGTCTGGGCGTTGTGGCGGCCCGTGAAGACGATATTCGCGGAGAACAAGGCGGGCCATGCTAAGGGATACGGAGCCTACGCAACGGCAGCCGAGCCCTATGGATCGGCTACACAAACGCATGAAACGGCGCTCGCGCCGGGCTTGCGCGCAAGCGATACGAGCCTGCCCGAACGTTCCGATACGCACGACGAGGCCTGGGCACTCCGAAAAGCTGATGCCGATCCGATGCCGAGCCGTTCGAGGCTCGAGAGCACGGTCTCGGACAGGGCGCTGAACGAGGCGCGTTTTGAGAGCGCCGCAAACAGGGCGGCCGTCGCGGACATGTCAGCCGAAGAGCAGGACCTCGCTCCGGAAGAGAAGCAACGCTCCAGCCGGCGCAAATGGAATCTTCCGAAGCGTCCTGAGGCCGAGCCTGTAACTGAACCCGCCTCTCATCGTTCGGCTCCGGGGCGTCGGCAGACCCTGACGGAGACGGTAACCTCCCTGCGATCGGAGCGGTCCGCCGCCTCGGGGCGATACAGCGAGCGCGTGCAATCCACCGCGCGGACTCCTGAAGAAGCCGAATATATGCGCAAGGAGATCGAGACGGTCCGCGAGCGGCTGATGGGCTTGCGCTCGGAGCCTGGCGGGGATGCCGGAGAAATTTCGTCGCGCAGACACCCAACCCGTAACGTCGTCTGAGAAGGCGCATGACGGTCGAAGCCGAATGGCGGACGATGATGCCAGGCGATCTGGAAGAGGTCGTCCGGATCGCGGACCGTGTCCATCCCGATTTCAGGGAGCCGGTCGAGGTCTTTGCCGACCGGCTGCGGATTTGGCCGGCGGGTGCGCTTGTCTGCCATTTGAAGGGTGCGCTCTGCGGCTATGCGATCGGCCATCCGGTGCGCTTTCCCGATATTCCGGCGCTTGGCAGTGTGCTCGGCGAACTGCCTGAAAATGCGGATGCATTCTACGTTCACGATGTCGCTCTGCTTCCGGAGATGAGAGGGCGTTCTTTGTCTGGCGGCGCGATTGAATCGCTGCTCGAAGGTGTGCCTGAGGTGGACAGGGCCTGCCTGATCTCGGTCTATGGAACAGCAGTCTTCTGGCGGCGCCACGGGTTTCGCGAGGCGCCTGACGCCGTGCCGCGCGAGAAGCTGGCGAGCTATGGGCCTGAAGCCGTCTTCATGGTTCGTGATCTCTGAGTTGAACCGGCTTTACGCTCACACTTGCGTCACAGCCGCTACTTCATGCATGCGACCGGCTAGATACCCTTTGAGATCGACCAGCGGAGGGCGACGAAAATGGTGAAATCCGATCCCACCCCAAACGATGGTGCGGCAATCGAAGGCGGATGCCGCTGTGGCCGCGTGCGGTTCAAGGTGAAGGGCAGGCCGCTTGTGACGACGGCGTGCCACTGCACCGGCTGCCAGAAGATGACGGCGAGTGCTTTCTCCTTGAGCTCGCTTTATGCGACTGAAGCCTTCGAATTGACCTCCGGGGAGACGGTGATCGGCGGGTTGCATGGCGAAGCGCGGCACCATTTCTGCGATCACTGCAAGAGCTGGCTCTTCAGCTATCATCCGAAGATCGAAGGTTTCGTCAATGTGCGCGCGACCATGCTGGAGGATGCGGCGACCTACGAGCCGTTCATCGAGACTTATACGAGTGAAATGCTTCCGTGGGCGAGAACGCCCGCGCTGCATAGTTTCGAGAAGTTTCCGCCACCGGGCGAGTTTTCAGCCCTTATGGCCGAATTCGCGTCCTCGGCCGGCTGAACGCGACGCTCATGCACGGCTGAAGCACAAGATTTAAGCGGCTCGCGCCTCGAATTTCCAAGTCTCGGCCATGGACGGGCGGACAGCCTGTCCATATAAAAAGTGATAAACGCCTTCGCGCCTTTGATCCGTCTTCGCGCGAGGGGCCTTTCACTTGTGACCGAACACGGGGCAGCTGTTTTTATATGAAACGGACTCTTCTTCTTGCACTGAGCGCAGCCTTCACATCCGGCATGATCGGATCGGCGAATGCGCAGGCCGAGGTCGTCAACGTCTATAACTGGTCGGACTATATCGACGAATCGATCCTTGAAGACTTCACCAAGGAAACCGGTATCGAGGTCAATTACGACGTCTTTGATTCGAACGAGATTCTTGAAACCAAGCTTCTCGCCGGCGGTTCGGGCTACGACATCGTGGTTCCGACGGGCACCTTTCTGCAACGGCAGATCAATGCGGGCGTGTTCCAGAAGCTCGACAAGGAAAAGCTCAGCAACTGGGACAATCTCGACACGGATGTGATGGAACGCCTTGCCCGCTACGATCCCGGCAACGAATATGCCGTGAACTACATGTGGGGCACGACCGGGCTCGGGCTGAACACGAAGATGGTGAAGGAGCGGCTCGGCGAGGACCAGCCACTCAATACCTATGATCTGCTGTTCGATCCCGAACTCGTTTCGAAGCTTTCCGATTGCGGCGTCTACATGCTGAACACCTCTGAAGAGGTCGTGCCCGCGGCGCTCAATTATCTCGGGCTCGATCCGAATTCGACCGATGAGGCGGACCTGCAGAAGGCCGAGGACCTGCTGCTTGAGGTCAAGCCGTATATCCGCAAGTTCAATTCGTCCGAATACATTACGGCCCTCGCGAACGGCGACATCTGCATGGCCCATGGCTGGTCGGGCGATATCCTGCAATCGCGCGATCGCGCCAAGGAGGCGGGGCAGGGCGTCGAAATCCAGTACGTGATCCCGAAGGAGGGCGCGGTGATCTGGGTCGACAACATGGCGATCCCGGCCGATGCACCCCATCCGGAAGCTGCGCTGAAATTCATGGACTACATGATGCGCCCGGAGGTGATGGCGAAGGCGACGAACTACGTCAACTATGCCAACGGCAATGCGGCGGCCGACGAATATGTAGAGCCGGAAATCCTCAACGATCCGAGCATCTATCCGGACGAGGAAACCCGCCAGCGCCTGTTCGCTGTGGAGAGCAAGGGGCCGCGTGAGCAGCGTCTGGAAACCCGGCTCTGGACGCGGATTGTGACCGGCCAGTAAGCAACCTCTTGTCATCCGCGCCCGCCCTCTGCGGCGGACGCGGTCTTCGCCCAGAGGATCTGGCCCTTGAAAACCCAGTCACTCGGATCGGTTCGCAAGAGCTTCTCGCCCTGGACCGATCCCGACGCCAAACCGTTTATCTGCTTCGAAGGTGTCACGAAAATCTTCGATGGCACCGCGGCGATCGATGATCTATCCGCCGACGTCTATGAGAAAGAGTTCTTCGCGCTTCTCGGTGCGTCGGGCTCCGGCAAATCGACGCTGCTGCGCCTGCTAGCGGGCTTCGAGACACCGACCAAGGGCCGGATCGTTCTCGACGGTGAGGATATGACCGGCATTCCGCCGCACAAGCGGCCGGTCAACATGATGTTCCAGTCTTACGCGCTCTTCCCGCATATGAACGTGGAGAAGAATATTGCCTTCGGCCTAAAGCAGGACCGCATGGCGAAGTCCGAGCGCGAGGACAGGATCGCGGAAGTTCTGAAGCTGGTGAAACTGGAGAGCTACGGACGGCGCAAGCCGCATCAGCTCTCCGGTGGGCAGCAGCAGCGCGTGGCGCTGGCGCGTTCGCTGGTGAAGCGGCCGAAAGTGCTGCTTCTCGACGAACCGCTCGGCGCGCTCGACAAGAAGCTGCGCGAGGAAACCCAGTTCGAACTGACCGATCTCCAATACGAACTCGGCATAACCTTCATCATGGTCACCCATGACCAGGAAGAGGCGATGACGATGGCCGACCGGATCGCGGTGATGGGCGAGGGGCGCATCCTGCAAATCGGCACTCCGCCTGAAATCTACGAAGCGCCGACCTCGCGCTTCGTCGCTGACTTCATCGGAACGGTGAACATCTTCGACGGGAAGGTAACAGCCCGCAATGGTGATCGTCTGACGCTGGAGACCGGCGCCGGCCATGTTCTGGAGGTCGACGCGAACGAGGAGACCAGCAGCAAGGTGGGGCCGGGAGAAAAGGCCGCCTATGCGGTGCGACCAGAGAAGCTCCGCATTTCGTCCGAAGAACTGAGCGGGCCGAATGTCCTCTCCGGCGAGGTCTGGGAGATCGCCTATATCGGCGACATGACTTCGTTCCACCTGAAGATGGACGACGGCAAGATCATCCGGGTCTCGATGGTCAATGCGAGCCGCGAAAGCCCGATTCAGCTTACCTGGCACGACCGCGCCTGGGTCTCGTTCGACCCGGATGCCGGGCTGCTTCTGGCGGACTGACGGGGGCAAGGGCTATGGCGAAACCACGCGAGGGATTGTTTCGGTCGATCACTATCGGCCTTCCCTATTTCTGGCTCGCCTGCCTCTTCCTCGTCCCGTTCCTGATCGTCCTCAAACTGTCGTTCTCGCAGATTGCGACGGCGATGCCGCCCTATACGCCGACTTTCGGCGATCCGACGACGTGGTGGGAGTCGATCAAGCAGCTGACGATCGACAACTATCTGTGGATCGCGAACGACTCCCTCTATTTCAATTCCTATGTGACGAGCCTCAGGATCGCGCTGATCTCGACGATCCTGACCTTCCTGATTGGTTATCCGCTAGCCTACGGCATGGCGCAGGCGCCGCAGGGCTGGAAGCCGTTCCTGCTGATGCTGGTGATCCTGCCGTTCTGGACGAGTTTTCTGATCCGCGTCTACGCCTGGATCGGCATTCTTAAGCCCGAGGGCCTGCTCAACCAGTTCCTCATGTTCCTTGGCGTGATCGATCAGCCGCTGATCATCACCAACACCGAAACGGCAATCTTCATCGGCATCGTCTATTCCTATCTGCCGTTCATGGTGATGCCGATCTTCGCCAATCTCGACCGGATGGATAAGAGCCTCTTGGAGGCGGCCGCCGATCTTGGCTCGACGCCGCTGAAAAGCTTCTGGACGATCACGTTCCCGCTATCGTTCCGGGGCGTCCTGGCCGGCTGCTTTCTGGTCTTCATTCCGGCAGTCGGCGAGTTCGTTATTCCCGATCTTCTCGGCGGTTCCGGCACGCTGATGATCGGCAAGACGCTGTGGATGGAATTCTTCAACAATCGCGACTGGCCGGTCTCCTCCGCCGTGGCGATCATCCTCCTGCTGATTCTGGTCGTGCCGATCGTGATCTTCCAGCGCATACAGGACCGGGAGGCGGCGCGATGAGGCAGGGTTGGACGGCGTTCAACATCATCTCGATCATTGTCGGCTTTTCGTTTCTCTATCTGCCGATCGTGCTGCTCGTCATTTACTCCTTCAACGCCTCGCAGCTCGTGACGGTGTGGGCGGGCTTTTCGACGCGATGGTATGTGCAGCTCTTCAACAATCAGGGCCTGCTCGATGCGGCCTGGGTAACGCTTCGGGTGGGCATTCTCTCGGCGACGATCGCGACACTGCTCGGCACCCTCGCGGCAGTGGCGCTGACGCGATATACGCGCTTTCGCGGCCGGGTGCTCTTCACAGGCATGGTCTATGCGCCGTTGGTGATGCCGGAGGTGATCACCGGCCTGTCGCTGCTGCTCCTGTTCGTGGCTATCGACTTCGACCGGGGCTTCTGGACGGTGACGCTGGCGCACATCACCTTTTCCATGTGCTTCGTTGCCGTGATCGTCCAGTCGAAGCTGCTGTCATTCGACCGGTCTCTTGAAGAGGCGGCGATGGATCTCGGCGCGACGCCTGCCAGAACCTTTCTCTCGATCACCCTGCCGGTAATCTGGCCTGCCGTCGCTGCCGGCTGGTTGCTCGCCTTCACGCTCTCGCTGGACGATCTGGTTGTCGCGAGCTTCACGACCGGTCCGGCGGCGACGACTTTGCCGATGAAAATCTACAGCGCTGTGCGCCTCGGCGTGACGCCGGAGATCAACGCCGTCTGCACGATTCTGATCGCGATCGTGACTGCTGGCGTTTTGATCGCGACTTTGGTCAACAAGCGCCGCGAAGTGCGCCGCGCACGGGAAAGTGAAGTGGCCTTCGGCTGAGTGGTTGCCCGGACAGGCATTCGTTGAGCGAACCGTGTGGCGCGAAGTGGACCGTGCCCGCGGTGGCGGCTCAGCTCATCCGATCTGATCCCAGAAGAGACCGATAGAAGAAAAGAGCCGGCACCTTGGGAGATGTGCCGGCTCTTTTCTACTTGGGGATGCGAAAATGGTCTCGTGATAAAATACGTGCTTGGGAGGACTGACTGCCTTCGGTCCCTCCCGAGGGTGTCACGTCGGCAGCGCCGACGTCATCCGTGGCTCGAGACAGTCGCCAGTTGGGGCGTTTTAGGCGCTGTCCGGTCCGTCCGGTCCCCGGGAGGGAGCCCGAAGGCAAGACTGATCAAAGCGTCTTCGAGAACCCGCCGCATCACCCAAATGCGGTATGTGCGCTGTGATTCTTTTAGATTAAGAATTTTTTTGATCATCTGATGAAATTTCGCTTTACTGGTTCTGACTTTACGGAATCCGGGCAGGAGCTGCTGAACGTGGACGATTTCGAAATCATCGACCGCATCTATGAGGCAGGTCTTCGGCCCGAGCTTTGGCTCGATCTTCTGGATGATCTTTCCGAGGTTGCCGATGGAGCAGGAGCGGCCCTGTTTTCGATCAAGCGCGGCTCGGTCAACTATATCGCTACGGACCGGGTGGCGCAGCTGTTTGAAGATTTCATCGCGCTCGGTCAGCCGCAACTCAACGTCAGATTGAAGGTCAGTCAGGAGCTGGATCATCCGGGCTTCGTGCGCGAGCAGGAATTCCTGCCGGGCGTCGATCTTGCCGAATTGCCGTTCTACTCCGATTTCCTTTGGCCGCGCGGCTTCGGCTGGTGCATGGCGACGCCCGTCAAGGCGCCGACGCAGCGCGCGCTCGTCTACACAATTGAGGGCAAGCTGGACGCCGGCCCGTTTCCGGATGAGACCCGCTCACGGTTCGATCGGCTGCGGCCGCATCTCTGCCGGGCCGCCATCCTTTCCGGCCGGCTTGCGCTCGAACGTGCCCAGGCCGCTGCCGATGCCCTCTCGCTCGTCGGCATGCCTGCGGCGGTCATTGGCGCGAACGACAAGATCATGACGGTCAACACCCTCTTCGAACCGCTGATGCCGACGGTGATCCAGGACCGGAGCGGGCGGGTCCGCTTTGCGGAAAAGGGCGCCGATCAGCTATTGGCCGATGCGCTGGAAGCCGGGGCGGATAGCGGCGCCTGCTCCATCCCGTTGCGACCCTCGGGCGAACTTCCGCCAATGGTGGCACATCTGATCCCGGTGAAGCGGACGGCGCGAGACGTGTTTTCCGCCGCTTCGTGGATCCTGACGACGACCGCCGCAGCTTCCTCGGATGTGCCGAGCGCGGAGATCATCCGCTGCCTATTCGATCTGACGCCAGCGGAAGCGCGGGTCGCGCGGGGTATCGCGAGCGGCCATTCGCCGAACGAGCTGGCCATCGATGCCGGTCTCTCGCCCGCGACAGTGCGCACTCAGTTGAAGGCGGTCTATGCCAAGACTGGTGCGAACCGGCAGGCCGAACTTGTCCGGCTGTTGAGCGGGTTCTCGCTCGCGAACGGCTCGACCGTGCCGGCGATTGCCGCGCAGTAGGCCACCCGCGATCAATCGTCGAGCGGGAAGCTCTCGGCGAGTTCGTCGGCCCGGCGGTCGCGGAGGGCGGAGATGCTGTCGAGTTCGTGGCGCTTCAGATAGCGAAGAAGCTCGTTGAGGATGGCGCTCGGCAGGCCGGGGCCGCCATAGACGAGGGCCGTGTAGATCTGGACGAGATCGGCCCCGGCCTCGACCTTTTCGATGAGGCCTGCCGTGTCGGATACGCCGCCGACACCGATAAGCGGCATATCGGGACCAAGCGCCTTGCGGAAATGGGCGAGAACGCTGGTCGCGCGGGCCCGGAGAGGCTTGCCGGAGAGGCCGCCCGTTTCGTGAGCGGCTGCGTGACCCTCGACCCCGGCGCGGGAGAGGGTGGTGTTGGAGACGATCAGCCCATCGACCTTCCGCTTTTTCGCGGTCTTCGCGATCTCGGCGATCTGTGTCTTCGTCAGGTCCGGCGCGACCTTGAGGAAGACCGGCACCTTGGGGCTCGCCGAGACGGCTGCTTCGCCGTTGCGGGCGGCGATGACGTGTTCCAGCAGCCGGTCGAGCTCCTTCGTGGCTTGGAGATCGCGCAGGCCCGGCGTGTTGGGCGAGGAAATGTTGACCGTGAGATAGGAGGCAAGGGGCGCGAAGCTGGCGACGCCTTCCACATAGTCGGCCACGCGGTCCGTCGCGTTCTTGTTGGCACCGATATTGGCACCGACGATGCCGGCCTTGCGCTGGCGTTCGGCGAGCCTCTCCACCGCATCTGCATGGCCGCAGTTGTTGAAGCCGAACCGGTTGATGACCGCGCCGTGCCTTTTGAGGCGGAAGAGGCGCGGCTTGGGATTGCCGTCCTGAGGCTGTGGCGTGAGCGTGCCGACCTCGACGAAGCCGAAGCCGAGCCGCAGGAGCCGGTCCGGAACCTCGGCGTTCTTATCGTAGCCGGCAGCGAGCCCAAGCGGGTTCGGAAAGGAAAGGCCGGCGACCTTGACCCGGAGCCGATCGTCTACCGGGATGCGACCACCCCTGGCGAGGCCGAGCTTGATGGCCTTTATCGAGAGATCATGCGCCTTTTCCGGGTCCATGCGGAAAAGCGCTGGCCGAGCGAGGCGATAGAGGGCTGTCACGATGCCGCTCCGGAAAGAGCATCGGGGAAGACGTGGCGGCCGTCTTCATCGAGTGGCAGCGATTTTTCCCAGATGACGGTGTCGATAGAGAGCGGCGCGTGGAGGTGCGGGAACAGCGCGCCGCCGCGCGAGGGCTCCCACTTCAGCGCATCGCCGAACTGATCGGGATCGACGGCGAGAAGATGGAGATCGTGCTTTCCCGCGAAATGTTTGGCTGCCGTCTCGCGAACCTGATCGGCGGTCGAGAAATGGATGTAGCCATCTGCGATATCGACAGGAGCGCCGTCGAAGCGTCCAGCTTCGTTGAAAGCATCCCACTGGTCGTGGGTCAGGATTTTGTAGATCGGATCGGCCATGGAAAAGCCTTGAGCCGACTTGTCGGTTGAATCAACCGCCCACAGGCTACGGGAGCTGCTATCAACAGGACTTCGCTCACCGAGCGACCGGCCTCATTGCATCCCGGCCTGCTCATCGACGCGCTCCCCGCTCTTGGCCTTGCCGGCCTTGTGCTCGGCGGTGCGATGTCGGGCTGTCTGCCAGATGATGTGGAGAAGACCGGCAAGACGGCTCTTCGGCCCAAGGCCCGCTTCCACATGGGCAAGGGCCGAACGCATGTGCCTGTCAATCTGTTCTTCCGTCGAGGACCGGCCGATCATCGAGACGATCGTCGATTTGCCGGCATCCTGGCCGATGTCTTTCCCGATCGAGACGGCCGTCTGGCTGTCGTCGAGGAGATCGTCGAGAAGCTGGAAAGCTAGGCCCAGTTCGCGCGCAAAGGCTTCAAGCTCGCGACGGGTTTCCTGCGGCGCGCCGCTGCCGATCATGCCGATCTCGATGGCCGCGAGGAAGAGCGCGCCGGTCTTGAGTGCATTGGTGCGCGCGACATCGTCGGTCGAACCGCTGCCTCCCCTCAAATCGGCAAATTGGCCGGCGACGAGGCCGCTCGTGCCGACCGCCTTGCCGAGGGCAGCAACCGATCGGGTGCGCTGTTCGGGGTTGAGTGTCGGCGCTGCGGCCAGCAGTTCGAAGGCGCGCGAGACCATGGCGATGACGGCGAGAAGGGCGGTGTCCTCGCCATAAGCGACATGCGTGGGCGGCTGGCCGCGCCGAAGGGTCGCGTCGTCCATGCAGGGCAGGTCGTCCAGCACGAGCGAGGCGGTGTGGATGAGCTCGATCGCGCAGCCACCCTCGATGGCGGCCTCGACATCGCCGTTGAGATCGATTGCGGTCAGGACGGCCAGCATCGGACGCAGCCGCTTACCGGGCGCAAGCACGCTGGTTGCCATGGCGTCCCGCAGCTGCTCCTGGCCTTCGAGGCAGGCGGGCAGGATCTGCCCAAGGCGCTGCTCGATCCGGTTCAGGAGACGGGTGGCTTCCTCCGACGGCGTCGTACTCATGCGGCGACGTCCATGATACGCAGAGACAACTTGATCTCGATCCCTTGAGCTTCCGGCCTGTTCAATTCCGATGCTAACACGGTTACAGCGAAATTCGACCGGGAAATGAATGCGCCTTGAATAACTGGCAAAACGTTAGGGCAGACAAGATTGGCCTCTGAAAACAAAGGATCAAAGGCCAGCGACATCGGGTCACGTAAGATCGATCATCTCGATATCGTGCTTGCGCAGGATGGTGGCGCGCGAAACGCCGCGACCGGGCTCGACCGGATCGTCTTCGAACATGTCGCGCTGCCGGAGCTTTCGCTCGAGGAAATTGACCTGTCGGTGTCCTTTCTCGGAAAGAAGCTTCAAGCGCCGCTGTTGATCTCCTCCATGACCGGCGGGCCGGAAAGAGCGGCCCGGATCAATACCCATCTCGCCGAAGCCGCTGAGGCGTTGGGTATTGCCCTCGCAGTGGGATCTCAACGTGTCGCGCTGGAAGGGCGCGGCGGCGGCGGTCTCGATGGTTCGCTGCGTCAGCGGGCGCCCTCGGTGCCGCTCCTTTCGAATATCGGCGGGGCGCAGTTCGTGCTCGGCTATGGTGAGACGGAAGCGATGCGCGCGGTGGAGATGATCGGGGCGGATGCTTTGATAATTCATCTCAACCCGCTTCAGGAAGCGGTTCAGACGGGCGGGGATACGAACTGGCGGGGTGTCCTTTCCGCAATCGAACGTCTGTGTTCGAAGCTCTCCGTACCGGTCGTCGTCAAGGAAGTCGGCGCCGGGATTTCCGGCGCGGTCGCGAATCGGCTGGTCGATGCCGGTGTGTCCGCGATCGATGTAGCGGGGGCAGGCGGTACGAGCTGGGCGAAGGTGGAAGCGGCGCGCGCCGCTGATCCACGACAGAAGGCGATCGCCGAGCTCTTTGCCGGCTGGGGTATCGGAACGGCGCGTGCGGTTGCAGATATCAGGAGGGTCTGTCCGGACACGCCGGTCATCGCTTCGGGCGGCATCCGCAACGGCATCGAGGTTGCTCAGGCGATTCGCTGCGGCGCCGATCTCGTGGGGCAGGCGGCAGCAACCCTGAAGGCGGCCGAAACGTCGGTAGAGGCATTGATGGCGCATTTCGAGGACGTCATCCGGACGCTGCGGATCGTCTGCTTCTGTACGGGCTCCGGCTCGATCGAAGCCCTGAAAAAGGCTCCGCTTCTCGATCCGCCCGCCTTTCTCGGCACCCGATAGGCCGATCCGAAATCACTGCTCGCCTGGTCGCCATGCGGTTGGTCATCCAAGTAGCGATATCCGGACCTTGCCCTTGGGCCCGCCTCATAGTGTAAGGAGGCCTCGACAGGTCCGTGCAGCCTTGGGAGAAACCGTCATGCCATCGTCGCTCGACGCTTACTTGAGATCCGCACTAGATGCGGATGAAGGCCAGCGCCGCATCGCCGAGGCGATCCGCCATCTCTGCACGGCGTCGGTGAAGGTGCGAAACCAGATCATCGAGGGCGGCAGCAATCTCGGCGAGCAGCGCGGCGACACAAACACGGACGGTGATGTTCAGAAGGAACTCGACGTCCTTGCGGACAAGGCGTTCCTTCAGGCCGCGAAGGACTCGGGCTTCGTGTTCTTCGGTTCGGAGGAGCAGGAAGGGCCGGTCACCCTCGACGAGAACGGCGACTTCGCCATCGCCATCGATCCGCTGGACGGCTCGTCCAACATCTCGACCAATGTCTCGATCGGCACGATCTTTTCCATCCTTCCGGTAACCGATGCTCATCGCACGGACCCGAAGACCGTCTTCATGCAGACAGGCGCGAATCAGCTTGCCGCGGGCTTCTTCGTCTACGGGCCGCAGCTCCAGCTTGTGCTGACTGTCGGCGACGGCACGCATGTGTTCCTGTTTTCACCGAAGTTCGGCGGTTTCGTCGAGCAGACCGCCTCCGTGTCGATCGCCGACAAGGCGAAAGAGTTCTCGGTGAACATGTCGAACTACCGGCATTGGGACTCGCATATCCGAAACTATGTCGACGATCTGCTGGCCGGCGAGGAGGGCCCTCGCGATCGGGAATTCGGTATGCGGTATGTCGGCTCGCTGGTGGCCGACGCCTATCGCATCCTGCAACGGGGCGGGGTGTTTCTTTATCCTGCCGACGAGCGCAAGGGCTATCAGAAGGGCCGGCTGCGGCTGATGTACGAGGCGAACCCGGTGGCGATGCTCGTTGAGCAGGCCGGCGGTGCCGCGACCGATGGCACGACGCGCATTCTCGATATCGAGCCCGAGGGCCTGCATGTAAGAACGCCGTTGGTCTTCGGCTCCAAGCGCGAGGTCGAGCGGATCGAGCGCTATATCGCGGATCCCGACGCGCTCGCCGACCGCTCGCCGCTGTTCGGAAAACGAACTCTCTTCAGGCCGTAAAGCGCCGCCGTGTAATCAAGCGTTTCAATGTCCGCCAAACATCCCATCATCGCGATCACCGGCTCTTCAGGCGCTGGGACGACCTCGGTCAAGGATATCTTCGACCAGATCTTCCGGCGTGAGAATGTCGACGCTGCCTTCATCGATGGCGACGCGTTCCACCGCTATGACCGCGATGCGATGCGGGTGAAGATGGCGACCGAAACGGCAGGCGGGAACACGACGTTCTCGCATTTTTCGCCAGAAGCCAATCTGCTGGAAGACCTGCGCGACGTCTTCGACGAATACGGCCGCAAGGGCACGGGCCGCACGCGGCATTACATTCATGACGACCGGGAGATGGAGCAGTACGGCCTGCCGGAGGGCAAGTTCACCGAATGGCAGCCGCTGCACGAAAACTCCGATCTGCTTTTTTACGAGGGTCTTCATGGCTGCGTGAAGACGGGTACGATCGATCTCGCGCGTTACCCGGACCTGAAGATCGGCGTCGTGCCGGTGATCAATCTCGAATGGATCCAGAAGATTCACCGGGACAAGTCGACGAGAGGGTATTCCACAGAGGCCGTGATGGACACGATCCTCAGGCGCATGCCGGACTACGTGAAATATATCTGTCCGCAATTTGCCCAGACCGATATCAACTTCCAACGGGTGCCGATCGTCGATACGTCGAACCCGTTCATCGCGCGCTGGATTCCGACGCCGGACGAATCCATGATCGTCATCCGCTTCGCCAATCCGCGCGGCATCGACTTTCCCTATCTTTTGTCGATGATCCCGCACAGCTTCATGTCACGGGCCAATTCCATCGTCGCGCCGGGTGCCAAGCTCGATATCGCGATGCAATTGATCCTGACCCCATTGATTCTGAAACTGATGGAGCGCAAACGACGCGCATCCTGATGACTTTTTACGCTTGCCGAGAAAGCTGACCGCCATGCTGGATAAACCATCGCCCGAGACCACCGATCGCAATCCGCGGGATATGGCGAACGCCATCCGCGCGCTCGCCATGGACGCCGTGCAGAAGGCGAATTCCGGACATCCGGGCATGCCGATGGGCATGGCGGACGTCGCGACCGTTCTGTTCCAGAAATTCATGCGGGTCGATCCGTCGAAGCCAAACTGGCCGAACCGCGACCGCTTCGTGCTTTCGGCGGGCCACGGCTCGATGCTGCTTTATGCGATCCATCATCTGCTCGGTTACGAGGATATGCCGATCGAGCAGATCAAGGATTTCCGTCAGCTCGGCAGCCGCACCGCCGGCCATCCAGAATATGGCCATGCGGCCGGTATCGAGACGACGACGGGTCCGCTCGGGCAGGGCCTTGCGACATCCGTCGGCATGGCGATCGGCGAGCGGCTGATGAATGCGCGCTTCGGGGACGATCTCGTCGATCACTATACCTATGTGATCGCGGGCGACGGCTGCCTGATGGAAGGTATCAGCCACGAAGCAATCGATCTCGCGGGGACGCTGAAGCTGAACAAGCTGATCGTCCTTTGGGACGACAACGGTATCTCGATCGACGGCAAGGTGGAGATCGCTTCCAAGACCGATCAAGTCGCGCGCTTCGAGGCTGCCGGCTGGAAGACCTTCTCGGTCGACGGCCATGACGAGGCCGCTGTGGAAAAGGCGATCGAAGAAGCACGCAAGAGCGATCGGCCGGCTTTCATCGCTTGCAAGACGGTGATCGGCTATGGCGCGCCCAACAAGGCCGGCACCCACAAGGTGCACGGCGAGGCCCTCGGCGACGACGAGATCGCGCTCGCCCGCAAGGAGCTGGTCTGGGATTCAGAGCCCTTCGAATTGCCGGACGCCGTCGTGAAGGGTTGGCGTGAAGTTTCCGCCAAGGGCCGCGAGGCGCGCGAGGCCTGGGAGCGCAAGATCGCCGACCATCCCGAGCGCGAGCGCTTCGAGGCGTTTTCCTCCGGCACGCTGCCGGCGGGCTTTACGGGCGAGATGCTGAACTTCCGCAATGCGCTGTTGCAGGACAAGCCGAAGGTCGCGACCCGCAAGGCCTCGGAAATGACGCTGGAAGTCGTCAACCGCGTGGTCGAGACGACCATCGGCGGGTCGGCGGACCTCACCGGCTCGAACAACACGAAGACCAAGGACCTGAAGCCGGTGACGGCGGAGGATTTCTCCGGCCGCTACATCCATTACGGCGTTCGCGAGCACGGCATGTCCGCAGCCATGAACGGGCTCTCGCTCTATGGCGGATTGATCCCCTACGGCGGCACCTTCCTCGTCTTCTCCGACTATGCGCGTGGCGCCATGCGGCTTTCGGCGCTGATGGGCAAGCGGGTCGTCTATGTGCTGACCCACGATTCGATCGGTCTCGGCGAGGATGGCCCGACCCATCAGCCGGTCGAGCACCTCACAATGCTGCGCGCGACGCCGAATATGCTGGTTTTCCGCCCCTGCGACGTGATCGAGACGGTGGAGGCCTGGGAGGCTGCGCTGCTCGAACACGACCGGCCATCGGTGCTTGCGCTGACCCGCCAGGGCCTGCCGACGGTGCGTGAGGATATCTCGGAGAACCACAGCCTGAAAGGCGGCTACGTCCTGAAGGAAGCCGCCGGCGAGCGGGACGTCACCCTCATGGCGTCGGGCTCCGAGGTGGAGGTCGCGCTGAAGGCCGCCGAAGCTCTGAAAGGCCAGGGGCTGAATGCCGCGGTCGTTTCGATGCCCTGCATGGAGCTTTTCGCCGAACAGGACGACGCCTATAGGGCCTCTGTTCTGGGCTCCGTGCCGCGTGTCGCGATCGAGGCCGGCGTGCGAATGAGCTGGGATCGCTGGCTCGGCGATCGTGGGCGTTTCGTCGGTATGACGGGCTTCGGCGCTTCCGGGCCCGGACCGAAGCTCTTCGAACATTTCGGCATCACGCCGGACAAGGTGGTCGAGGCCGCGAAGGACGCTGCCGCCTGAGGCGCGCCCCAAAACGAAGTCCGGGGCGATCGCGGGAAGCGTTCGCCCCTTTTTCATCGAGCCGCAAGAAAGGCGAGAGATGAGTGAAGTTCTGATCGCACCCTCGATCCTTTCGGCGGATTTCGCGCGGCTCGGCGAGGAAATTCGCGCCGTCGACGAGGCAGGCGCCGACTGGATCCATCTCGACGTGATGGACGGGCACTACGTGCCGAACATCACCTTCGGCCCGCCGATCATCAAGGCGGTGCGCGGCGCTTCGAAGAAGGTGTTCGACTGCCACCTGATGATCGAGCCCTGCGACCCATATCTGAAAGCCTTCGCCGATGCCGGCTGCGACGTGATCACGGTGCACGCCGAGGCGACGACGCATTTGGCGCGTTCGCTTGCTGCCATCCGCGAGCTTGGCGTGAAGGCGGGCGTCTCGCTGAATCCGTCGACGCCGGAAAGCTTCATCGAATATGTGGTCGATCAGGTGGACCTTATCCTGCTGATGACCGTAAATCCGGGCTTTGGCGGCCAGAAATTCATCCATCCGGTGGTGGAGAAGGTCCGCCGCGTGAAGCAAATGATCGGCGACCGCGATATCCGCATCGAAATCGATGGCGGCGTGACGACCGAGACGGCCCCGCTGGTGGTCGAGGCGGGAGCGGACGTGCTTGTCGCCGGCTCGGCGGTCTTCAAAGGCGGAACGCCGGAGAGCTATGCCGCGAACATGCAGGCGATCCGCAAGGCTTGCGGTTGAAGTTCTGGCGGCGCGGTCTTTTATCGCGCGCCGCCCGATTGCTTTTCCCTGAGCCTATCTCCGAAAGCTCAGAGCTTCACCGTCCGCAGCCTGAGCGCGTTTCCGATCACGGAGACCGAGGATAGGCTCATCGCCGCTGCCGCGATCATGGGCGAAAGGAGCAGGCCGAAGACCGGGTAGAGGATGCCCGCCGCAATCGGCACGCCGACGGCGTTGTAGGCGAAGGCGAAGAAAAGGTTCTGCTTGATGTTGCGGATCGTCGCCTCGGCAAGGTGGCGGGCACGGACGATGCCGCCGAGATCGCCCTTCACCAGCGTCATGCCGGCGCTCTCCACCGCCACGTCGGCCCCGGTGCCCATGGCGATCCCCACATCGGCCGCCGCAAGAGCCGGCGCGTCATTGATGCCGTCGCCGGCCACCGCGACCTTGCCGCCCTTCGAACGCAGGTCTTCGACCAGAGCTTGCTTGTCCTCAGGCGAGAGCCCGGCGCGAACCTCGTCGATGCCGAGTTCCTTCGCGACGGCCTTTGCCGTGCGCTCGTTGTCGCCGGTTGCCATGACGATGCGGATGCCGCTGTCGTGCAGCGAGCGAATCGCATCGGCGCTCGACGACTTCACAGGATCTGCCACGGCGACGACACCGGCGAGGTTTCCGCCGATCGCGACGAACATCGCGGTCTTGCCCTCGGTCTGAAGCGTTTCGGCCTTCTCGGAGAGGGCGGCGATGTCGACGCCTTCCTGATCCATCATGGCCTTGTTGCCGAGCGCGACCTTCTGGCCCGCGACCGAACCCTTTACGCCCTTGCCGGTGACGGAGTCGAAATCGCTTGCGTCCTCAAGCTTTCCATCCCGCTCCTTCGCGCCCGAGACGATCGCTTCGGCGAGGGGATGCTCCGAGCCGCGTTCGAGCGAGGCCGCGGCGGTGAGGAGCTTCGCCTCGTCGACGCCATCGGCCGTGATCACATCGGTCAGCTTCGGCTTGCCCTCGGTGAGCGTGCCGGTCTTGTCGACGACAAGCGTGTCGATCTTCTCGAAGCGCTCCAGCGCCTCGGCATCCTTGATGAGGACGCCGGCGGAGGCACCACGCCCGGTCGCCGTCATGATCGACATGGGCGTTGCGAGCCCCAGAGCGCAGGGGCAGGCGATGATGAGGACCGAGACTGCCGCCACTAGCGCATGGGCGAGCGCCGGCTGCGGGCCGACGAGGCCCCAGGCGATGAAGGCGATCACCGCGACGCCAACGACGGCCGGCACGAAATAGCCGGCCACCTTGTCCGCAAGGCCCTGAATCGGCGCACGCGAACGCTGGGCGGTCGCGACCATCTCGACGATGCGCGAGAGGGTCGTGTCCTCGCCGACGGCATGCGCCTCCATGACGAATGAGCCGGATTTGTTCAACGTGCCGCCGGTGACGGTGTCGCCCTTTTCCTTGGTCACGGGCATCGGCTCGCCGGTGATCATCGATTCGTCGATCGACGAGCCACCTTCGACGACCGTTCCGTCCACTGGTACGCTCTCGCCGGGGCGAACGCGAAGACGGTCGCTTTCCTTCAGCGCGTCGAGTTCGACATCCTCTTCCGAGCCATCGGATTTGATGCGGCAGGCGGTTTTCGGGGCGAGATCCATAAGCGCGCGGATGGCCGAGCCGGTTCGCTCGCGCGCCTTCAGCTCGAGCACCTGGCCCACGAAGATCAGCGCGACGATGACGGCGGAGGCCTCGAAATAGACCGGCACCACGCCGTTTTCGCGGAAGGATGGCGGGAATAGACCCGGGAAGATCGTCGCGACGACCGAGTAGCCATAGGCCGCGCCGACGCCGATGGCGATCAGCGTCCACATGTTCGGCGATTTGTTGACGATCGAGGCCCAGCCGCGCTTGAAGAAGGGAAGGGCGGCCCAGAGAACGACCGGCGTCGCGAGAGCGAACTCGATCCAGACGGCAAGGCTCTCGCCAAACCAGCCGCGCACCGGCAGGCCGATCATCGGCCCCATGGTGAGGATGAGAAGCGGCACCGCGCAGAGCGCCGAGACCCAGAGGCGGCGGGTGAAGTCGACGAGCTCGGGATTCGGTCCCTCGTTCGGGTCTGGTGCGCCCATCGGCTCCAGCGCCATGCCGCATTTCGGGCAGTCGCCGGGACCATCCTGGACGATTTCCGGATGCATGGGGCAGGTATATTGCGTGCCCTTGGGCGCGGGCTTCGGCTTGTCGGACTCGCTCAGATGCGCGTCTGGATCGGCCTCGAACTTCGACTGGCAGTGGCTCGAACAGAAATAGAAGCGCTGGCCCTCGTGCTTGGCCATGTGCTCGGCGCTCGCCCGGTCGACGCTCATGCCGCAGACCGGGTCCTTCGCGGTGAGATAGTCCTCCGGTGCCGCCTCGAACTTTTTGCGGCAGCCGTCGCAGCAGAAATGGAATGTCCGGCCGTCATGTTCGGTGGAGGGCTTGCCGGCGTTCGGATCGACCGTCATGCCGCAGACGGGGTCTCGGATGACGGCAGATGTATCTCCGTGATCATGGAGGCCGTGGGCATGATCATGACTGTGGTGATGTTCGTGCCCATGCGTCTTCGATGATTCGGTTCGCTGGTCCATGCTTCAACCCGCTCGTGGATTTGCTCTCGGAAAGAGATGTGGGGCTTCCACCTACTGGAAGGTCAAGCTTCTCGGTGAAATCGTTGAATTTTTCGTTTGCCAGCTCCAAGCGCATCGCCGCGCATTGCGGTCCAGTCAGCAGCGATTAGATACGGCTCTCGCGACAATGCCGGGGGCGTTCGTCGCTCAAGAACCGCGCCGCAGGGTGATCCGGTCCACGAATCACGTCAGGGAGTATCGAAGTGGAAAGTCTATCGACCGGTTCGGGCGGCGGGGACGCCATCCCATTGTGGATCTGGCTCTCGACCATCGCCGGTATCGCCGGGCTCTTCGTCTTCGACTTCATGACTCATGTGCGCAAGGCACACGAGCCGAGTTTCAAGGAAGCGGCGATCTGGTCGGCTTTCTATATGGGGCTGGCGCTGGTCTTCGGCGGAGCGCTCTGGCTCGTTTGGGACCACAAGCACGGGCTGGAATTCTTCGCTGGATTCATCACGGAAAAGAGCCTGTCGGTCGACAATCTCTTCGTCTTCGTGATCATCATGAAGAGTTTCCAGGTGCCGCGCGAGGACCAGCAGAAGGCGCTTCTGATCGGCATCGTGCTGGCGCTCATCATGCGCGGCATCTTCATCGCGCTGGGCGCAGCGGCGATCAACCAGTTCTCCTGGATCTTCTATCTCTTCGGCCTTTTCCTGCTCGCGACGGCGGCGAAGCTCGCCTTTGACAGCTTCGCGCACCAGAAGACGACGGACGAGGAATACGAGCCGAACTTCATAGTGAAATGGTTCGACCGGACCTTCCCCTCGACCTCGGAGTTCCATGGCAATGCGCTCTTCATTCGGGAGAACGGCAAGCGGCTGATGACGCCGATGATGGTGGTCATCGTCGCCCTCGGCATGACCGATCTTTTGTTCGCGCTCGATTCGATCCCGGCGATCTACGGGCTGACGAACTCGCCCTATATCGTCTTCACGACCAACGCCTTTGCCCTGCTCGGCCTTCTCCAGCTCTACTTCCTGCTGGGCGGGCTTCTCGACCGGCTCGTCTATCTCGGCTTTGGCCTCGCCCTCATTCTCGGCTTCATCGGCGTAAAGCTCGTCTTCCACGCCATGGAGAAGAACACGCTGCCCTTCCTCAATGACGGTCAGCCGATCGAATGGGTGCCGCACATCACCACCGGATGGTCGCTCGTCGTCATCATCGGCATCCTCGTCGTTACGACGATAGCAAGCTTGATGCGTACCGGCTTTTCCGGCTTTAGCGAGAAGCAGAGCGACAAGTCGGCGCACTGAACGGCCTGATGATCTGGAGAGAGATGTGAGTTCCGCGAGCAACGACGAGGGCGAGCCGAATCGCGACGATGACCTTCAGTCTCCCACGGTGAAAAGGACGCCGGAGGAATGGGCCGAACGGCGCAGCGCGCTTGAGAAGAAACTTGCCGCGCGCTCGGCCACCCGCGCCCATGAGGCCGAACGGCAAAGCGGCTCTGGCTCCAGCATGAAGGGAATCGCCGAGGGTCTGAAGCTCGCGAGCGAATTCGCCGCAGGGATCATTGTCGGAGGCGGTCTTGGGTTCGTTATCGACACATATGCCGGGACGAGCCCCTTCGGGCTTATCGTCTTTCTGATGCTCGGTTTCGCGGCGGGCATTCGCAACGTGCTGCGTTCAGTCGGTCCGAAGCCGGCCAAACCGATGGAACACCGTGAGAATTCCGATCGTCCGCCGGAAAACGCAAAGGATTCCTAGATATCGCGCCTCATCGGCCCAGATGGGGTGTTGCGAAGACGAATTTCAGCGGCTATTGCCATGGCCGGCTCGCAAGGACGCGATAGACGTTTCGACAAGGACCTCAGAGTTTGGCAACAGACCCGACCGATCCGATTCACCAATTCAATATCTTTCCGCTCGTTCCCATCGAGATCGGCGGACTTGATTTCTCGTTTACGAATTCGGCGCTCTTCATGGTGGCGACAGCCGGCTTGACGGCTGGTTTCATCTATTATTCGACGCGCGGCCGGGGTCTTGTTCCGGGCCGCCTGCAGTCGATGACGGAACTCACCTACGAATTCACCGCGAACATGCTGCGGGACGCGGCCGGCACGGCCGGCATGCGCTTCTTCCCCTTCGTGTTCTCGATCTTCACCTTCATTCTGGTTGCCAACCTGATCGGAATGTTCCCGTACTTCTTTACGGTGACGAGCCATCTCATTGTCACGTTCGCCCTGGCGATGCTGGTGATGGCGGTGGTCGTCGGCTACGGCATCAAGAAGCACGGCGTGAAATTCTTCAACGTGTTCGTGCCTGAAGGGGTGCCCGCGATACTGATGCCGCTCGTCGTGCTGATCGAAATCATCTCGTTCCTGTCGCGGCCGGTTTCGCTCTCGGTTCGTCTCTTCGCGAACATGCTTGCCGGTCACATCACGCTGAAGGTCTTTGCAGGCTTCGTCGTCTCCTTGAGCGCGTTCGGCGCGCTTGGTGTCGTCGGTTCGATCCTGCCGTTCCTCATGGCTGTCGCACTGACGGCCCTCGAATTCCTGGTCGCCGCCCTGCAGGCATACGTCTTTGCGGTGCTGACCTGCCTCTACCTCAATGATGCTGTCCATCCGGGCGCACACTAGGTCACAGCTTCATCCAGGAAACAACGGGCGGTGAAAGCCGCCGCAAACAAGTCCGCACACGAGACAAATTCAAAAGGAGTCCTCACATGGAAGCGGAAGCAGCGAAGTTCATCGGCGCCGGTCTTGCCTGCCTCGGAATGGGCGGTGCGGGCATCGGCCTCGGCACCATCTTCGGCCAGTATCTGGCAGGTGCCCTGCGCAATCCGTCGGCAGCCGACGGCCAGTTCGGCCGCCTCATCTTCGGCTTCGCCGTGACGGAAGCGCTCGGCATCTTCTCGCTCCTCGTCGCCCTGCTTCTCCTCTTCGCCGTCTGATCCAGACGACAAGAGCAGATTTCAGGCATGAAACGGCCGGCGGCTTCAGCCGCCGGTCTTTGGAATTCGGCGGAGTGATTTGATGTTCATGACCGAAGCTTTCGCGCAGGAAGCGGGATCGGCCGGCGAGGGCCATGGCGATCCAACGGAAGGAACGCACAGCGAGACCTCGGGTGGCGCTGGCGGCCACGAAGCCGGCTTTCCGCCGTTCAATTCCGAATTCTTTCCCTCCCAGCTTCTGTGGCTGGCGATCACGTTCGGTGTCTTCTACTGGGTTCTGAAGAACGTTCTCGTTCCTCGGGTCGGCGGCATTCTCGAAAATCGCCGCGACCGCATCGCCCTCGACATGGAGGCGGCGGAGCGCGCCAAGCAGGATGCCGACGAAGCGCAGGCTGCCTACGAGCAGGAGCTTGCGGAGGCCCGCGAGCGCGCACACAACATAGCGCAGGAAGCGCGCAACGAAGCCCGCAATGAGGCCGACGCCCAGCGCAACAAGCTGGAGGCCGAACTCGACGCCCGCATCGACGAAGCACGTGCCCGCATCGCGACGGCGAAGAGTTCCGCCATGGACGAGATGAACGTGATGGCGACGGATGTGGCCGAGACGATCCTGCGTGATGTCGTGAAGATCGACGTCTCGCGCGACGAGGTCGAATCGGCCGTCGCTGAAACGCGGGGCTAAGGAGAAGAGAATGGACAATACATTCTGGACGTTTATCGCCCTTCTTGCCTTCTTCGCGGTGGTCGTCTACGTGAAGGGCTTCCGGCGCATCAACGACTCGCTGGATGAGCGCTCGAAGCGAATCCAGTCGGAGCTCGAAGAGGCACGTGAGCTGAAGGAAGAGGCCAAGCAGCAGCTGGCCGAATATCAGCGTCGTCGCCGTGAAGCCGAGCAGGAAGCCCAGGACATTATCGAGGCGGCCAAGCGCGAGGCCCAGCAGATGCTGGCCGAGACGGCTAAGAAGAACAAGGAATTCGTCGAGCGCCGCACGGCGATGGCCGAAGACCAGATCGCACAGGCTGAGTCCGATGCCCGCAAGGAAATCCGCGCGACTGCGGTCGATATCGCGGTTGCGGCCGCAGCCCGAGTGATTTCGCAGCGTGACGGCGCGGGCCAGTCGGTTTCGGAATCGATCGCGGCGGTGCGTCAACGTCTGAACTGATCGGCGGTCTTTGCTGTTATTTTTTGATTGGGCTCGGGCGTTCGTCCGGGCCCATTTCGTTTTAGACTGCCTTCTCGGAAGCGCGTCCGCGCGCGATGTGGAAACTTGCTGGCGCCCGTTTCGATTTTGATATCGGATCGGATGTTCTGGCTAAAGCGCATTGGTTTGGCAGGCTCTAATCATGCTCGTCCTCGAAAACATCATTTCGGATCGGGGCTCGAAATACGCGGTCTCCGGCGCGCCCTGTTCGAGCGAGGCGGACGCGAAAGCACTTGTCGATTCGCTGAAGCGCAAAAAGAAATTCGCCAAGGCGACCCATCATTCCTGGGCCTTTCTCACCGAGAGCGGACCCGCGAAGAACGATGACGGTGAAGCGGGCGCGGGCATGGTGATCGTACGCATGCTGGAGCGCGCGGAACTCCTCGATCACTTAGTCGTCGTCACACGGTGGTATGGCGGCAAGCATCTCGGCGGGGATCGGTTTCGTCATGTTCAGGATGCTGTGCGCCTCTATCTCGATCATCGGGAACGCTAAACCTGCTGAAGCGAGACGGGAAGCTGGAAACCGATGTTCCGCCCGCCCCCCTGCGGGCAAGGACTATGAATCGCTTGATCCTGCCGGACGAATGAATTGAGCCGCAGGGTCGGTCAACACTCGGCGAAGGGCTTTAACGCAGCTCGAACTGCCGTCGGTCATTCGAGAGCAGGGCTTTCAAATATTCGCCGATAAAAGAATGCCGTGGCGCTCTCAAGAAAAGCAGACAGGGAAGTGGTTACCGGCGTTCGATCTCATTGGAGAAGAGACCGAGATAAAAGCTCGATACCTATCGAAGTGGGCGGAAGCTCATGCGATGTATCGGTGTAGGCCCAAGCTCGGTGATAGCGGTGAGATGGGTGGCACTGCCATAGCCCACATTCGAGGCAAAGCCGTAGCCGGGATAGACCCGGTCGGCGTGCTGCATCATGCGATCGCGCTGGACCTTGGCGACGATCGAGGCCGCTGCAATCGAGACGCTGACCGCGTCTCCCTTGATTATCGCCGTCCCGCGCGCGGCCCAGGACGGCGGGACATCTCTTCCGTCGAAGAGTGCGTGAGCGGGCTGGATTGCGAGTTGTCCGAGCGCTTGGGTCATCGCCTTCAGTGTGGCCTGACGGATGTTGATGACATCGATTTCCCTTGCCGAGACCGAGGCGATGGCGACATGGGCGGTCGCAAGAATTTCCTCGAACAGCCGGTCGCGAGCTTTCGCCGTCAGCTTTTTGGAATCATTGATACCGTCCGGTATCGTTTCGGCGTTTTCGAACACCACAGCGGCCGCAAGGACCGGACCGGCGAGCGGACCGCGGCCGACCTCATCCACCCCGGCGATCCATTCGGCGCCAGCTTCGAGAAGCGCCGACTCGCGCGAGAAGTCAGGCTTCGGCTTGAGCGAGACCCCGCCTGTGGATCCATTTTTCTGTCGGGTGCGGACAGTCGCCGATCTGACGGCTGTCGTGATGGGAGGGGGCGGAGAATCAGAAGAAGGGCGAGCCATGGTGCGGCAAGACTTGCGCAAACTCCGATTCTCCTCAAGGCCGCGCGCTGTTCATGGTGGTGGCGACGCACAACCTTGTTTCACGATAGCGGCTTATCGTGATCCTGTTTTGTTCTCTAAATGAGAGATAGCTGGACACCGGCGCCGCGCGGTGCAGTGAACAGATCCGTCCTGAGGGACTGGCGATTCTGATTGAGGCCGAGCCGTTTGGCCGCGAGATCGAAGCGTCGCTTGATCTGATGGGCATAGGGCCCCGTGCCCCGCATCCGCTTGCCCCATTCCGCGTCGTAGTCCTTGCCGTCGCGCATCGAGCGCAGGAGCGAGAGGACATGCCGATATCGGTCGGGATAGTGCCGCAGGAGCCAATCCTTGAATATCTGCGAGACTTCCAAAGGCAGGCGCAGGAGGACATAGCCGGCTTCTTTCGCTCCGGCAGTCGCAGCAGCCTCCAGCAGGCGCTCGATTTCCGAGTCGTTGAGGCCTGGAATGATCGGCGCGGTCATCGCCATGGTCGGTATACCCGCTTCGTTCAGCGTGCGGATCGCATCGAGCCGCTTCTGCGGCGTCGAAGCGCGCGGCTCCATGGTGCGGGCGAGCTTGCGGTCCATCGTCGTCACCGACAGGGCGACACGGGCGAGACCCTTGTCGGCCATGCGAGAGAGGATGTCGATGTCGCGCAGGACGAGCGCCGACTTGGTGACGATGCCGACCGGATGGTTCGCAGCCTCCAGAACCTCCAGGATCTCGCGCATCAGGCCGTAGCGCTTTTCAATCGGCTGGTAGGGATCGGTGTTCGTGCCGATCGCGATCGAGCGAACATCGTATCCCGGCCGTGAGAGTTCGCGCTCCAGAAGCTGGGCGGCATTCGGCTTGACGAAGAGCTTGGACTCGAAATCGACGCCGGCCGATAGGCCCATATAGGAATGACTTGGCCGGGCGAAGCAGTAGACGCAGCCGTGCTCGCAGCCCCGATATGGATTGACCGAGCGATCGAAGGAGATGTCGGGCGAGGTATTGCGCGTGATGATCGTGCGCGGCTTTTCCACCTGAACGTCGGTCTTGAAGGCTGGGAGATTTTCCAGCGTATCCCAGCCATCGTCAAAGGCATCGCGGGCGAACGGCTCATACCGTCCGCTGGGATTGATGCCGGCACCGCGGCCGCGGCGCCGAGACGGGCCGATCCGTCTGCCACCCTCGTCGATGATCCGGTTGGCGATGTCGACGCCCAGCGAAGCATCGAAGGCGGCGCGGTCCGCAGCTGCAATATCAAACATGACAGGTCCTCGAACAATGCGTGAACAAGTGAACAAATGCTTTACAGCTAAAATGAGAACAAGACAAGAACATTTGAAGAGGCTTGCCTATCACAGGCTTGCGATCCTACATGTCTGGGCATGCTGACCATCTACATGGACTGCGGTTCCAACGACCGCCATCTCGCCCTGACGCTTTCCGAGCTGATTTCCGGCTCCATCGAAGGCGTGGTCAAGAACGTGGTTCTGATCGATCGCGGCATGACGGACGACACACGCTCGGTCGCCGATCAATGCGGCTGCCGTGTCATCGCGCCGGACGATCTGGAGACGACGATCAAGCAGGACCGGGCCGAATGGCTGCTCTGGCTGGAAAAAGGTAGCCGTCCGACGACCGGATGGACGAACGAAATCATCGAGCATATCGGCAACGGCAACGGGCCATCGGGTGGCCCGCAGGCGGCTCGCTTTCGGACCGCCAAGCGTGATCGAGCCGGGTTCCTGTCCAGATTGACGCAACGCCGAAGCGCGCTTGCGGATGGCCTGCTTCTGAAGAAGGCGCAGGCGATCGGCTTGATCAAGCAGCGCGGAGAAGCGCCCTTGTCGGAACTCGCTAAGGGGCTGGCTGCAAAGCGGCTTGATACGGAGCTTCGGCCCGCGACCGCTGCGGGCTAGACCGAGCGTCCGCCCCGGCGCAGATGTTCGTCGAGACGCGGCATGATTTCCACGAAGTTGCACGGCTTGTGACGGTAGTCGAGCTGAGGCTTGAGGATGTGATTCCAGGCATCGGCGCAGGCGCCGGGAGAACCGGGCAGCACGAAGACGAAGGTCTTGCCGATAAGGCCGGCGGTTGCGCGCGACTGAATGGTGGAAACGCCGATTTTGTCGAAAGAGATGCGGTGGAAGACGCTGGAAAAGCCCTCCATACGCTTGTCGAACATCGGCTCCAGAGCATCGGGCGTCACGTCGCGGCCGGTGAAGCCCGTGCCGCCGGTGGTGATGACGACGTCGACGCTATCGTCCTCCACCCAGGCTTTGACCGTTTCGGCGATGGCCGCTCGCTCGTCACGGACGATCCTGCGATCCGCAAGCTTATGGCCTGCCTCTTCGATCCGGCCTGCTAGGCGATTGCCGGATTTGTCCTCGGCTTCGGAGCGCGTGTCGGACACGGTGAGGATCGCGATCGACAGAGAAATGAAGGAGCGGTCGGAATCCGATTGATCGATGGTGGGCGGCATGGCTCGATTCACTCCCCAGGTCTCTGCGGTCGCCTCATGATAACCGAACTGTCGGCGAAGGCGCGCGTTCCACCGATCGCGCTAAAGGAATTGCTCGGTCAGGCGCTTGCAATCCACCAATTCGGCCGAGCCTCAGCTATGGATTCTGCGCCGCGCTTTGCATGATCGGCACCCTCATAAAGGGCGAAGACGGTCGATCCGGATCCCGACATGCGGACAAAGTCGGCACCTGTGGCCGCGAGCTGCTCAAGAGCATCGCCGATCGCCGGTTCGATTGCGGTCGCTGTTTCCTGAAGATCGTTACGGGTCTCATCGAGCCAGACAAAGAGGTCTTCTCTCGACTTGAAACCGCCTTCGGGCAGGGAGGGTAGCGGCAGGTTCTCGCGATTCTGCAACGCCTTGAAGACCGCCGGCGTCGAGACCGGCTTGCCCGGATTGACGAGCACCATCGAGGGCATCGAGCCGATCTCGATTGGATCGAGTTTTTCGCCAATGCCCCGAGCGATGAGCGGTCTTCCGATCATGCACATCGGCACGTCGGCCCCGAGTTCGGCAGCTCGCTTCCCCAGATTTTCAGGCAAGTCTGCAGACAAAGAGCCGAGCCTGCGCAGGAGTGCCGCCGCATCGGCCGAGCCACCGCCGATGCCGGCGCCGTGCGGCAAGGCCTTGGTGAGTCTGATGAGAAGCGGCGGGATTTCGAAGCTAAGGCGAGACGCTTCCTCGCGAGCGAGGGAAAGCGCTTTCAGGACGATATTGCGATCATTTGTCGGCACGCCGGCCGCAAATGGGCCGTCGACGACGAGTCTGTCTTCGGCAGCCGGCTCGATCGCCAGACGATCTGCCACGCGATCGGCGAAGACCGCGAGGCTTTCGAGAAGATGATAGCCGTCGCCTCGCCGGCCCACGACGTGCAGGGCGAGATTGATCTTGGCAGGCGCGGCGATTTCGCCTTCGAACGGGTTGTTGTTCAAAGCCCGGTCAGTTGGTCTGCTCGTTGTCAGCGGGAGCCGGTTTGGAGGCCGGCTCTGTTCTCTTCTCCTCGGCCGCTTCGAACGCAGCTTTCTCAGGCTTTGTCTCGGCCTCGTTCGCGCCTGTCTGCTGCGGCTGATCCTCGCCCGACGTGCCGCCTTCGTCGGTTACAGCGTCGAGCCCACCTTCGAGCTTGGCCTCGATCCGCTCGATCGCGTCCGGCTCGGGCTTGGGATCGCCGTTGAGGGCGCGCTCCCACTGGAAGCGGGCCTCACGTTCACGTCCAACATGCCAATAGGCATCGCCAAGGTGATCGTTGATCGTCGGGTCGGTCGGGGTCAGCAGGATCGCGCGTTCCAGTTCGTCGACAGCTTCTTCGTAGCGGCCGAGGCGGTAATAGGCCCAGCCGAGCGAATCGATGATGTAGCCATCGTTCGGGCGCAGTTCGACGGCCTTGCGGATCATGTCGAGCCCTTCTTCCAGGTGCTCGTTCTTGTCGACCCAGGAATAGCCGAGATAGTTCAGAACCTGCGGCTGATCGGGCGACAGATCGAGCGCCTTTTTGAAGTCGGCTTCGGCCTTGTCCCAGATTCCGCGGCGTTCGAAGGAGATGCCGCGCTGGTAGAAAAGATTCCAGTCGCGTTCGTCGATCGGTTCGGCAAGCTTGATCGCGGTGTTGAGCGCGGCCGTGACGTCCTCATATTTCTTGTCGGCGGCGAGAACGTCGGCGAGTGCGGTATAGGCCTGAATGTCGTCCGGATAGGTCTCGGTGGCCCGGCGCAGGTGCTCAATCGCTTCGCCCTTGCGCTCGGCATACCAGTAGTCGAGGCCGATCTGGAGGTCAGCGGTGCGCCGATACGCCGAGCTTTCCGGAATCTCCCGATAATAGGCGATCGCGCGATCATACTGCTCGCCAGCTTCGGCGATGCTGGCGAGCGCCGTCAGGATGCCGGGATTGCGCGGTTCGAGAACGTGGGCGAGCTGGAAATAGAGAAGAGCGACCTCCTGACCGTCGCCGCGATTGATCGTCTGGCCGAGAATGCGCAGAGCCTCCGCGCTGCCTTCCTGAACGTTTGCGATCGAGGGCTCGATCGTCTCCTCGCGCTCGATCCGGTCCTTCAGTCCACGAAGGGGATCGTAATTCGGGGCAAGATCGAGACCCTTGTCGAGCGCCGCAAGCGCTGCTTCCTGATTTCCGGCGCGTGCTTCGACCCGGGCAAGGCTCTCTGCGGCGGAAAGATAGGCGTCCGGTGAAGAGCGTGCGAGGGCAGGCTGATCGACAAGCTGCCCATAGGACCGGCGCGCCACCTTTTCACGACCGGCGACCTCAGCCATCAGGCCTTTCTGATAGAAATTGAAGGTTTCGTACCAGGGCGCCTCTTCGAGATCGTCGATGCGCAGAAGAGCTTCGTCGACACGACCAGCGCCGAGTTCCGCCCAGGCAGTCAGTTCGCCGAGGAGAAGCAGGTCGAGATCGGACGGATCGACGATATCGAATTCTGCGATCGCGCGATCGAACTGGCCCTTGCGCAAGGCGTCGATACCGAGCGCGATGCGAGCGATCTTTCCGCTCGTCGGGCTGTCGCGAAGATCGGTCGCAAGATCGATCGCGTCGTCGAATCGCCCACCCGCGAGATAAGCCAGCATCGCATCCTGACGCAGAAGCTCGGAGTCCCGATCGAGACGCAGGGCCTGATCGAAAAAGATCGTCGCTTCCTCCAGTTCGCCGGTCTGCTGGGCCTGCTTTGCCGCGAGATACGCGCCTGATAGCGATTGCGCGGCGAGCGGTGGCACGCCCGGCAGGTCGTTCTCGGCTTGCTCCTGCGCTGCGGATGGCAGAGCGGAGAGACCGAAAGCAAGCGCTGCGGTGGCGGACAAGTGGGAAAGGCGTTTCAAGAACACGGGGGGTGGTCCCTTTTCTTCCGGCCTCTGATGCCTTGACATCCGACGGGATGTCCGAACGAGCCGTTGCAGGCGGCGACAGGACGACAAGCAGGGCAAAAATGCAAGTTCATATCGTTACGGCGCATATGCACTGTGACAATGACCGTATTGGGACGAAAGTCGTTACCCGGGATAAACGAAGGCGGTATGCATCGAACGCGGTTACCGGATGCGGGCAATGCAGAATTCAACGACATCGAGTAGAGCGTCGCGGGCGAGGGACGGCGGCAGACTTTCGGCGGCATCATACGCGTCCGCGCCATAGGCTCGCGCCCTGTCGATGGTGGCTTTCAGGGTTCCGTGACGATCGATGAGATCGACGGCCTTGGCGAGGGCGATGTCGTCGTTACGGCCTTCTTCCATGGCCGAGCGCCAGAACGCTTTTTCTTCCTCGTTTCCGGCCTGATAGGCGAGGATGACGGGAAGGGTGATCTTGCCTTCACGAAAATCATCGCCGGTGTTCTTGCCGAGATCTGCGGCGACGCCGCCATAGTCGAGCACGTCGTCGATCAGCTGGAACGAGATGCCGAGGCTGCGGCCATAGCGGCGCATCGCCTCACGTGCCGCCATATCCTTGCCGGCGATGACCGGACCGACCTCGGCTGCAGCTGCAAAGAGCGCGGCCGTCTTGGCATCGACGACGGCGAGATAATCTTCTTCCTTCGTCGTCATCCGCTTGGCAGCGGCCAGCTGCCAGACCTCGCCTTCGGCGATCACGGCCGAAGCATCGGAGAGGATGGAGAGCGCCGTCATCGAGCCGACATCGACCATCATCTTGAAGGCCTGGCCGAGAAGATAATCACCGACGAGGACGCTTGCCTGGTTGCCCCAGATCGTGCGCGCCGTGCTCTTGCCACGGCGAAGGTCGCTCTCGTCCACCACATCGTCGTGGAGGAGCGTTGCGGTGTGCATGAATTCCACACTGGCCGCGAGCTTCACATGGGAGTCGCCTCCATCATAGCCGTGCGCGATGGCCGAAGCGATCGTCAGCATGGGGCGCAGGCGCTTGCCGCCGGACGAAATCAGATGGTTCGCAATTTCCGGAATCAGCTCGACCCGCGAGCCGGCCATTGAGAGGATCAGGTCGTTGACGCGCGCCATGTCGCGCTGGGTGACCGATACGATCGTGTCGATCGTCGGGCGGGCTTGCGTGTGCTCGACGCGGTTCGCAGCAACCACTCTCTCACTCCAATCGATCGCAGGGTTCGAGGTGGATCGGTTGCCAACCTTCGAAGCTCTGGTGTTCATCCTAGTGCGGAACCACCTTTACGCCAGCCCGGCGGATGGTTCTACAGGGTTCGGGTCGCACTTGCATTTCCCCGGACTTGCCCGTCAACATGGATATCGTCCGTAAGGCAAAAAACGGGTAAGGGCGTTATCCGCGCTCTTTGGACACGGGGTAGATGGGACGAAACTGCATGAAGGAACTGATGCGCTCCAATGACGCGGTCCTGATTTCGTTCGTCGATGCGCTTCTCAAAGAGGCAAATATCCCGCATTTCGTGGCCGACCAGCATATGAGTATTCTCGACGGATCCATCGGTGCTTTACCGCGGAGGGTCATGGTCGAGGCCGACGAGCTGGAGAAGGCGCGACGCCTGATGCGCGATTCCGAGCTCGGCCATGAACTTTCGACCGGAGCCTGACGGCGAAGCAGTCATCGCCGACGCGCCCGAAACGAGGACCGACGCGTTCTACAAAGGGCGGTTCCATCTCGTGCAGCCAAGGCGTACCGGCTATCGCTCCGGCCTCGACGCCTTGCTTCTGGCCGCGACCGTTGGCGAAGGGGCGACCGGCGATTTGCTGGATATCGGAGCCGGCGCCGGTGCGGTCGGGTTCGCGGCTGCGGCTCGGGCGCCAAAGCTTCGGGTGACTCTGATCGAGAACGAGCCTTTCATGGCAGCCTGCGCGCGCGCGGGTCTCGACCATGATGGCAATGCCGCCTTCGCCGGTCGTGTTTCCGTTTTGGAGACGGACATTTTCTCATTCGGACAACGACGACTTGAGGTAGAAAGGGGCATTCGGCTCGCCAATTTCGTCGTGACAAACCCGCCGTTCTACCTGCCGGGGCAGCGACCTTCGCCCGATCCGATTCGCGCCGCCGCCATGAACGCACCGAGCGAGGATTTTCTCGCGCGATGGATGAAGGCGAGCCTTGCTCTTCTCAAAGACGGCGGGCGGTTCGCGGCAGTCCTGCCGCCGGCGGCCTTGCCGGCCTGCCTCCCTGTTCTGTCCGGGCGCATCGGCGGACCGGCTATAACGCCGATCCACGGCCATCCTGGCGAAGCAGCGACCCGGCTGATCCTAACCTGGCGCAAGGGGTACAAGGACGACTTGTCTTTTCTTCCCTTACGTTACCTCTTCGATGAGGGCGGCGAGACAAGCAATTTCTCGCGCCGCGTTTCCGAAGGGCTCGCTCATTTTGGCTGGCCGAAACAGCGTGGGCGTCAACGAAGCTGTGACAAGTCGAGCGAGCCGGACCTGCGTCAAGATCGTTTACGCGAATGACTGCGTTCGCGAGGTCGCCGAGCAATGGATCGAGGCTGATGAGAACGGCACCGTCTCGAGAGCGATGCGGTTCTTCCGCAATGGCGATGTACCCGGTGCCTCGGCGGATGGAGATTATGCCGGCTTCGAGTGTCCGTCGCGAGTGCCGGGGCCGATCGAACCAGCCACGGTGCAGGGTCGTCTTTCTATCGAACCGATCGGCAATGCTCTCTTCGGCGACGTCTGGCGAAGGCTAGTTCAGAGTCCGCGGCTGAAGGCCTGAACTCGTATCTTTCAAAGGAAGCGGCGGGTGCCAAAACACCCGCCGCTCTTGATGTTCGAAGGTTCTCTCCAGTGGGAGCCGCCTATTCGGCCGGCTGCGTATCGCTGGAACCGGCGCCCTTGTATTTCTTGATCTCACCGGTCTTCAGCCGCGACCAGTAGGAGTTGAGCTCCTTCTTGACGATCGGCATCAGCACGTAGAGCGCAGTGATATTGACGACCGCCATCGCGAAGATTGCGGCGTCAGAGAAGTCGATGACGGGCCCGAGGCTCGCTGCCGCTCCGATCACGACGAAGATGCAGAAGATTACCTTGAAGGTGATTTCCTTCGTCTTGCCTTCACCGAACAGGTAGGTCCACGCTTTCAGGCCGTAATAGGACCAGGAGAGCATGGTCGAGAAGGCGAACAGGATCACCGCGATCGCAAGCACGATGGGGAACCAGGAGAACGCCGTCGCGAAGGCCGCCGAGGTGAGGGCGACGCCCGATGTATCTCCCACCGTCTGGATGGTCTGGCCATCGTCGTTGAGGAGGAACATCCCGTTCTGATCGGTGATCAGCTGGTCGGAGATGATGATGACGAGGGCTGTCATCGTGCAGATCACGACCGTATCGATGAATGGCTCCAGGAGCGAAACGAAGCCCTCGGTGATCGGCTCCTTGGTCTTGACCGCCGAGTGGGCGATCGCCGCAGAACCAACGCCGGCCTCATTCGAGAAGGCCGCGCGCTTGAAGCCCTGGATCAGCGCGCCGACGAGGCCACCCGCGACGCCGAGACCGGTGAATGCGCCCTCGAATATCCGGCCGAAGGCGGTTCCGATCTGATCGAAATTCGCAAGAATGATGATCAGGGCGGCAATGACGTAGAAGACGCCCATGAAGGGCACGATCTTCTCCGTGACGCGCGCGATCGACTTAATGCCGCCGACGATGACGGCGAAGACGACAGCGGCGAAGATGACACCGGTGATCCAGCCCGGAAAATCTCCGAAAATGTTGGCAAGCTGTGCATGGGCCTGATTGGCCTGGAACATGTTGCCGCCGCCGAGCGCGCCGAGAATGCAGAAGACGGCGAAGAGAACGGCGAGGAACTTACCGCCGGGTTTGCCGCGCTCGGCAAAGCCCTTCTGCATGTAATACATGGGGCCGCCGGAGACGGTGCCGTTGGAGTATTCGTTTCGGTATTTCACGCCGAGCGTGCACTCGGTGAATTTCGATGCCATGCCCATCAGGCCGGCAAGAATCATCCAGAAGGTCGCGCCGGGTCCGCCGATGCCGATGGCAACGGCGACGCCCGCGATATTGCCGAGTCCGACCGTGCCGGACAGTGCCGTCGCGAGCGCCTGGAAGTGGCTGACCTCACCGGCATCGTTGGGATCGGAATAGTCGCCCTTCACCAGCTGGATCGCGTGCTTGAAGGCGCGGAACTGGATGAAGCCGAAATAGAACGTGAAAATCGTCGCGCCCACGACCAGCCACAAGACGATCCACGGAAAGGACGTGCCCGGCAGTGGGGCGAAGATGAGATTGACGAACCAGCCGGTCGCGAGCCCGAAGGCGTTGTTGACCGCCGCGTCGATGCCTGCGCCTTCGGCTCCTTCCTGGGCGAAGGCGGTCACATTCGATGCGAATAGGAGAAGCAGGGCGACAGGTGTGAGAAGCCGTCGTGTCATAGGGCAAATCCTCAGGAAACGATTGTCACGGGCACGCTGGCGGAGGTCGCGAGCTTGACGGAGACGGTGCCGAAGAAGCGCGAGGCGAAGCCGCCTTCGGAGCCGCGGGCGACGATGATCTGTTCGGCGTGGTTTTCGACCGCTACGGAGTTGAGAATCTCAGCGGCATCGCCGTGCCGTACCCTGCACTCGGCCTTGAAACCGTCGGCGACCACCTGCTTCATCATGGGATCAAGAACCCGCGACTTTGCCACGTCGATCTCTTCCTCGCGGCGATTATGACGCTGCTCGTTCTCTTCGGCGCTCTGGAAGGTGTAGGGTGACCACTCGATCACGTATACGAGGAGTAGGGTGCAGTCGCCGATGAGCTTCGATAGCCTCTGACCATGAGCAAGCGCTCTCTTGCTTGCGGCGCTGCCGTCGATCCCGATTACCAATGTCGTCGTCAAGAGAGCTCCTTTCGAGGAAGTATTCGCGCGATTAAACGCTCCCGCGGCGATGACCAGATCGCCAAATTGTGCCTTGAAACGATTGCAGCCTCGCAACCGTCCTGTATTGAAAGTGAAACTCCCGGCTTCTTGAAAGTCGTCGCGCCTGTCGGTCGCGCGGGCGACCAATTCAAACAGCTTTGAATGCACGCCACATTCTTATTTCGCGGCGCACATCGGCTCGATTTACCTCTGCAAGAGAGGTGAACTCTTGAAAGGCCATATTTTCGTCAAATGAATTGGATGCTCAAAATCCGTGCCGGTCAAGCCGGCTAAGAGAGTTTTAGGTCGCAGATACCACTTTTTTTGATAAATCCATCAATTGCGGTGATGAGTCAGAAGCTTTGCATCAGCGCTGGCGCCGGTTAGAGCCGGCCCTGCTGAGAATCGATGCGGCACGCGGACCGTTTCCCTTTGCGAACCGCGCGGCGAATCATACATGCGCCGCAGCGCACAACTCCTCAGAAAAGTGATCGACCGTGGCAAACCCGTTGAAGAAATTCGTCCCAAAACGCTTCCGCAAAGAGAAGATCCAGATCCCGACCGTGCGGCTATCGGGTGCGATCATGGCTTCGGGGGGCGGGATCGGTCGCCAGACGCTCTCGATCGCAGGCGTCGCGCCGATGCTGGAAAAGGCGTTCGGGCATAAGAGCGCGCCGGCGGTCGCGGTGATCGTCAATTCGCCGGGTGGGTCTCCGGTCCAGTCGCGCCTGATTTACCAGCGCATCCGCGATCTGGCCGTGGAGAAAAAGAAGAAAGTGCTGGTCTTCGTGGAGGACGTTGCGGCTTCCGGCGGGTACATGATCGCCTGCGCCGGCGACGAGATCATCGCCGATCCGTCCTCCATCGTCGGCTCGATCGGTGTCGTCTCGGGATCGTTCGGTTTCGTCGAGGCGATCTCCAAGCTCGGCATCGAGCGGCGGGTCCATACCGCGGGCAAGAACAAGGTGACGCTGGATCCATTCCAGCCGGAAAAGCCTGAAGATGTCGAACGGCTGAAGGCGCTCCAACTCGATGTCCACGGCACCTTCATCGATCTCGTGAAGGGAGCGAGGAAAGAGAAGCTCGCCGACAACGACGATCTTTTTACCGGCCTCTTCTGGTCCGGCAGCCGGGCGCTCGATCTCGGACTGGTCGATCGTATTGGCGATCTTCACGGCGTGCTTCGCGAGCTCTACGGCGAAAAAGCCGAGCCGAAACTCTATTCGGCTAAGACGGGCCTGCTGGGTCGGATCAAGCCCGGCGTCGGCCTCTCGGCGCAGTTTCCGGCCTCGGCCGAGGCAATCGGTGCAGGTGCCGTCGACCGTATTTACGCGCTGGCGGAAGAGCGGGCGCTTTGGGGTCGCTTCGGCTTCTGACAAAAATTTCAGACCGCTTTGAACGGATGCGGCGTTCGGTGTGCCCATATAAGTGAAAGAACGCTTGTCGGAGGTTCGGCAAGCGCGCATATTACCGGACCTCGGAACCTGTCACGTGATCGATCTGATGCCCCAGTTTCTTCTTCTTGGCCTCGTAGGGGCCGCCGCGCTTTATGGCTATAAGCAGATGAAGCGCGATGCGGAGCAGCTGTCCGAGCGCAACCGTCGTGCGGAAGCCGAAACGCGCACCGGAGCACAGGGAACGCTGGTGCGGGGACAGGACGGGGTCTACCGGGTGAAGAAAGACTGACCACCCGGTCTGGCAGGTTTTCTGCCGGAATGGTCTTTGCGAGCTCGGTTCTAGCCGGCTGAAGCTTGACCCTCTGCGCCCCCCCGTGGCAACTCGCTTGGCGAACGCGCCGCCCGCACGGGCGTGCACCTAGCCCGACGAAAGCTTGCTCTTCATGTCCGATCTGGCCCCTCACATGGACCCGCGCCGTTCTTTTCAGGCGCTGATCCTGACGCTGCACCGCTATTGGGCCGATTACGGTTGCGTCGTGCTCCAGCCATACGACATGGAGGTTGGGGCCGGCACCTTCCATCCGGCGACCACCCTGCGCGCGCTCGGACCCAAACCCTGGAACGCGGCCTATGTGCAGCCCTCGCGTCGGCCGAAGGACGGGCGATACGGCGAAAATCCGAACCGGCTCCAGCACTATTACCAATATCAGGTGATCCTGAAGCCGAACCCGTCCAACCTTCAGGAACTCTATCTCGGCTCGTTGAAGGCGATCGGGATCGATCCGCTTCTCCACGACATCCGCTTTGTGGAAGACGATTGGGAAAGCCCGACGCTCGGCGCGTGGGGCCTCGGTTGGGAGTGCTGGTGCGACGGGATGGAGGTGTCCCAGTTCACCTATTTCCAGCAGGTCTGCGGCATCGAATGCGCGCCGGTGGCAGGGGAGCTGACCTACGGGCTGGAACGCCTCGCAATGTATGTCCAAAACGTCGACAACGTTTACGACCTCAACTTCAACGGCCGCGAGGGCGCTGAAAAGTTCACCTATGGCGATGTCTTCCTGCAGGCCGAGCAGGAATATTCGCGCTACAATTTCGAGATGGCCGACACCGAAATCCTGCACCGGCATTTTGACGAGGCCGAGCGCCAGTGCGCGGCGATCCTGAAGGCCGGTGCACCGGCCGTGGCTGGCAACGACAACGCTCCGGCCGCGAGCGCGTCGCTCCACAAGTGCGTGCTGCCCGCCTACGATCAGTGCATCAAGGCCTCCCACGCCTTCAACCTGCTCGATGCCCGCGGTGTCATTTCCGTCACCGAGCGCCAGAGCTACATCCTGCGCGTCCGCAACCTTGCCCGCCAATGCGGTGAAGCGTTCCTGATGACGGATGCGGGCGGGGCGAATGTGAAGGCGGGCGAAGCGGCGGCCTGACTACTTTAAAGGAATAGCCTGCCGAGGGCGGCGGTTCTCTGTCTGGCGAGCTCCTGACGCGTCCAATCAAAACCTATCGTTTGTAACATTGACTTCTCCGGCCTTGCGGAAATTTCTCTCCGAACAACGGGAGAATGGCGAACATGCGCTGGCGCGGGCGAAGGCAGTCGAGCAACATTGAAGATCGGCGGGGGCGCGGTGGCGGTTTTTCGCGCGGGAGCGGCGGGCTTCGCATTCCGGTCAAGTCCGGCGGCAGTCTTGTCACGCTGATTGTCGTCGGCGCCATTGCCTGGTTCGTCTTCGGAATCAATCCGCTCGCACTGCTCGGCGGCGATCCGGGCGGGCAGGGCGGCTACGAGACCACCCAGACCGGCGGCGGAGGTGGTGTCGAGTCGACGCCGGGCGAGACGGACGATTTCGTCGCGACGGTTCTCGCCGACACGGAAGATGTCTGGAGCCGGCGCTTCGAGGAGGCCGGCGAGGCATATCCCGAGCCGACACTCGTCCTCTTCAACGATCGCGTCCAGTCGGCCTGCGGCATCGCGGGCTCGGCGACCGGCCCGTTCTACTGCCCGAGCGACCAGCAGCTCTATATTGACCTCACATTCTTCGAGCAGCTTCAGCAGCAGCTCAATGCGCCCGGCGATTTCGCGCAGGCCTATGTGGTGGCGCATGAGGTGGGCCATCACATCCAGAACCTCACCGGCGTTCTCGGCCAGCTGAACGAGGCCCGCCGCACCCTGCCGCAGGACGAGGCGAACGCTCTCTCGGTGCGGGTCGAACTCCAGGCCGACTGCTATGCCGGCATCTGGGCACACGAAACGCGCGCCGCCGGCTATGTGGAGCCCGGAGATATCGACGAGGCGCTGAATGCCGCCTTTCAGATCGGCGACGATACGCTGCAACGTCGTAGCCAGGGTACCGTGGTGCCAGACAGCTTTACCCACGGCACGTCCGAACAGCGGCAGGAATGGTTCCGGCGCGGCTACGAGACGGGTGATTTCGGTGCGTGCGATACGCTGGGGGGACGGCAATAAGCCGTCCAGCTCGGGAAGGAGCGCTTGAGAGAATTCAAAGCGCTCGACTCGCTCCTCAAGCGCTGCGACCGTCCGCTTTGACCTCATTCAAGGTGGCGAGGCGACTCTGCCCGTTTTGGATCCCGTTCGAAATGGCGCTTTTGAGTTCTTCGATCGAGAACGCGCAGGTGTCCGCCGCTTCAGGCGGACTTCGGTCTGCCCTTCTGCCGGTCGTGCCATGACCTCCTCCAAACATGGATTCGAAGTGGAGGATCGGCATATCGGCACGGCAAGCCGGACTTCGCACACTGAAGCATAGCGCTGGCGCTTGCATTCCCTCGGGCGGCATGGTGCAAGGCGGCGGACTCAACGAAATCGATTTCTGACAATGCCCGACCTTCTTCTCGAACTTCGCTCCGAGGAAATTCCTGCCCGCATGCAGCGCAAGGCGGCGGGGGACCTCAAAAAGCTCGTCACCGATGCGCTGGTGGAGGCGGGGCTCACCTATGAGGGCGCGCGGGAATACTGGACGCCGCGTCGGCTGACGCTCGATGTGCGCGGGTTGGACGCATCGTCCAAGGACGTGAACGAGGAGCGCAAGGGCCCGCGCACCGATGCGCCTGAAAAGGCGATCCAGGGCTTTTTGCGCGGGGCCGGTCTTTCGTCCATTGAGGAAGCCGAGACGCGCACGGACCCGAAGAAGGGCGATTTCTACGTCGCGGTGATCAAGAAGCCCGGCCGGCCGGCCGAGGAGATCATCGCCGAGGCAATGCCCGGCATTATCCGTAATTTTCCATGGCCGAAATCGATGCGCTGGGGCCCGGCCTCGCGCGAACCGGGCTCTTTACGCTGGGTGCGGCCGCTCCAGTCGATCCTCTGCACCTTCGGTCCTGAGACCGAAGAGCCGGTGGTCGTCGACTTCGAGATTTCCGGCATCCGCTCGGGCAACACGACGGCGGGCCATCGCTTCCATGCGCCCGAAAGCTTCTCCGTGCGCCGCTTCGACGACTATGTCGACAAGCTGGAAAAGGCCCACGTCATCCTCGATGCCGAGCGGCGCAAGGACATGATCCGCACCGATGCGGAGAACAGGGCTTTCGCGTTGGGGCTGGAAGTGGTGCCGGACGAGGCGCTGCTCGAAGAGGTGTCCGGTCTGGTCGAATGGCCGGTGGTGCTGATGGGCACGTTCGACGAGGCCTTCCTCGCAATCCCGCCCGAGGTGATCCAGCTCACCATCAAGGTGAACCAGAAGTGCTTTGTGACGCGGCCTGTCGGCGCAGACACCAAGCTGTCCAATCACTTCGTCCTCATCTCGAATATCGAGGCGAGCGATGGCGGGGATGAGATCGCGCGCGGCAATGGCAAGGTGGTCCGGGCGCGGCTTTCCGATGCGCTTTATTTCTGGGAGACAGATCAGGCAGATCTGCCGGATCTGGAGAGCCTCAAGCCCTCGGCCGAGAAATTCGGGCTCGATCTGTCGAAACCGCTCGACCAGCGCATGGCGAAACTCGATGCGCTCGACGTCACCTTCCACGCCAAACTCGGCACGCAGGGCGAGCGCGTCAAGCGCATCGCGGCGCTGGCAGAAGCGATTGCCGGCGAGATTGCGGCTCAGGTCACCGCGAACGGCGTGGCGACCAGCGAAGACACATTCGCGGCGGGCGAGTTGAAGAGCACGGTGCGCCGCGCGGCAGTGCTCTCCAAGGCCGATCTGCCGACGGAAGCCGTTGGCGAATTCCCCGAGCTTCAGGGCCTGATGGGCCGCTATTACGCCCGGCTCCAAGGCGAGCATCAATCGGTGCAGGCGGCGATCGAGGAGCATTACAAGCCCCTCGGCCCCGGCGATCAGGTCCCGCGCGACCCGGTCGCGATCTGCGTCGCGCTGGCGGACAAGTTGGACATGCTGGTGGGCTTCTGGGCGATCGACGAGAAGCCGACGGGGAGCAAGGACCCGTATGCGCTGAGGCGTGCGGCGCTGGGTGTGATCCGGATTTTGGTCGAGAACAGGCTGGTGCTGAATTTCGGAAAGTTCGACGTTCCTGACGATCTCCTCGCCTTCTTCCACGACCGTCTGAAGGTTCAGCTCCGCGATTCCGGCGCGCGGCATGATCTCGTTGACGCAGTCCTCTCGGGCTCTGGCGAACAGGCCAACGATGACCTTCTCGACATCACGCGCCGCGTCGAGGCGCTGGGCCAGTTCCTCGGCACCGAGGACGGGCAGAACCTTCTCGCCGGCTATCGGCGTGCGGCGAATATCCTCGCCGCCGAGGAGAAGAAGGGCACCACGATCGGCGCTGACGTCGATGCCGACCTGATCGCCGCCAAGGGCGAGCAGGAGGAAAAGGTGCTCGCCGGAGCGATCGATCGCGCCGAGATCGAGGTCGCCGAGGCGCTCGAAACCCGCGACTATGGACAGGCCATGGCCGGACTTTCGAAGCTGCGTGCGCCGGTGGACGCCTTCTTCGACAAGGTGCTCGTCAACGCCGAGGACGAGATTGTCCGCGCCAACCGCCTCGCGCTCCTCGCCCGCATCCGCGCGGCCTGTGAGAAGGTGGCCGATTTCTCGAAGATTTCCGGGTAGGCGTAAGACCCCGCCCCGATCTCCGTCATGCTCGGCCGCCGTGCCGAGCATCCAGGGATTCTCACGGCGTCTTCATCTGAGAACCGTCGGCATTCCGTTTTGCCGCACAAACGCTTGGATCCCAGTGGCGGAGCCCGAGGGTGACGGGCCGAGGGCGTTCCCGTATCGAGGGGCATCGGCCCATTGCGCCTCGGTTTCCGCGCACAGGCCTCCCAAGCTTCCCCGATCAAATCAACCGTCGTAACCAATCCGCCACAGTGCTGCGCGGCTGCCACACAAAAGCGCCGTCATAAGATTTCGTTGAGGATCGTTTCCTAGACCTTTCCACAAATTGAGCGCGTTAACCACCGTTTAACCAAATCCCTGCGATGGTCGTTTTGAACTTGAATGCAGAGGTTTTGGTAACCGATGGCCAAGCATGTCGCGGTACTGATGGGCGGTTTATCCTCCGAGCGGCCGGTGAGCCTGCGCTCGGGCGAGGCTTGCGCGGAAGCGCTCGAAGGCGAGGGCTTTCAGGTCTCGCGCGTCGATGTCGATCGGTCGGTCGCCGAAACGCTGGCGAACCTGAAGCCGGATGTCGCCTTGAACGCCCTGCACGGGCCTTACGGCGAGGACGGCCGCATCCAGGGCATCCTCGAATATCTCGAAATTCCCTACACCCATTCCGGCGTGACCGCGTCGGCTCTGGCGATGAACAAGCTGCTCGCCAAGACCGTCGCGATGACGGCCGGCGTGCCGGTCGCCAAGGGCAAGGTGGTCAAGCGCCAGGACATTACCGAGAAGCATCCGTTCAGCCCGCCCTACGTGATCAAGCCGATCGCGGAAGGGTCGAGCTTCGGTGTCATCATCGTGCGCGAGAACCAGTCGCACCCGCCGCAGTCACTCTCCTCGTCCGAATGGGTCTTCGGCGACGACCTTCTCATCGAGCAGTTCGTCCACGGGCGCGAGCTCACCTGCGCCGTGATGGGAGACGTCGCGCTCGATGTCTGCGAGATCACGACGGAAGGCCACGCCTTCTATGACTATGATTCCAAATATTCCGACGGCGGTTCGATCCATATCGTGCCGGCCGATATTCCGGGTGATGTCGCCCGCAAGATTCAGGAATGGTCTCTGCTTGCCCATCGCGCGATGGGCTGCCGGGGCGTGACACGCTCCGACTTCCGTTATGACGACCGCTTCGGCAAGGGCGGCGAGATCGCCTGGCTGGAGATCAACACCCAGCCCGGCATGACGCCTGTCTCGCTGGTGCCCGACATCGCCTCGAAATCCGGCCATAGCTTCGCCGATCTCGTCCGCTGGATGGTGGAGGACGCGTCATGCGAGAGGTAAGGCGCACGCTCAACCCGATCGGGTCGGTTCTCGCTCTGGCACGTCGTTCGTCGGCGCGGATCGAGCAGTTCGCGGGCCGGATGGCCGAGCTGCGGCTGCCGCGCTTTGGCTATGTCGCCGGCGGTCTTGTCGCCGGTTCGATCACCTACGGTATCGTTCTGGGTGGTCACACCACGGCGGTGATCGACGGTTTCGCGATCCCGCTTGGTTTTTCGATCGAGACGATCGAAGTCTCCGGCAATACCGAAACCTCCGAGATCGATATTCTGCAGGCTCTTTGGGGCACCGGCGCGCAGACGCTGGTCAGTCTCGACCCGGCTCTCGCACAGGAGAGCATCGAGGCGATGCCCTGGATCGAGCGTGCATCGGTTTCGAAATACTACCCGAACCGGATCGGCATCGAGCTGATCGAGCACCGCCCCTACGCGGTCTGGCAGAGAGGCGAAAGCTTCACGATCGTCGACCGGGAAGGCACCGCCATCGTGCCTTTCGCACCGGGTCGTTTCGACATTCTCCCCGTCGTCGTAGGCGAGGGGGCGCCGACCGCCGCAGCGCGAATTCTTGATGAAATGGAAGAGTTTCCCGAGCTTCGCGCAAGCGTAAAAGCCTACGTTAGGGTCGGGGACCGGCGATGGGATCTTGCCCTCGATAATGGGGTGACGATCCGCCTGCCGGAGAAAGAGCCGATCGCGGCACTGGCGGAGGTCGCGCGTATGGATCGAGAGCAAAACTTGCTGGGCCGCGACATTCTTGCCGTCGATATGCGGGTCGCGGACCGCGTCGTCGTCAAACTGACGCCGGAGGCGCTGGAGCGCCGGGACGCTGCGCTGAAAGAGCGCAAGAAGATCCTCAAGCAGCGGTCGAAGGGCTAAAGGGTTATGAGTTTCCTCTTCCGCAAACAATCAGACGTGCCGCGCATGAAGCCTTTGTCTTCGCGGCGCACGCAGATCGTCTCCGTTCTCGACATCGGCTCGGAGAAGATGTCGTGCATGATCGGCAAGCTGCGCCCGCGCCCGGAAGGCGAGGTGCTGCGCGACCGGAGCCACACGATCGAGGTGCTTGGCGTCGGCCATCAGCGCTCGCGCGGTGTCAAATCCGGCAATGTCATCGATATCGAGGCCGCTGCGAAGGCGATCCGCGCAACGGTGGACGCAGCCGAAGCTTCGGCTGGTCTTTCGGTCGGCTCGCTGATCGTCTCGCTGACTGCTGGCCGGCTCAAGAGCTATCGCGGCAGCGCGACGCTCGATCCGCTTGCGGCGATCACCCAGTCAGATGTCGATTTCGTCGAATCCCAGGCCGCGCGCATTCAGTTCGAGCCGACGCGCCTCGCGCTTCATTCCGTGCCGTTCGATCTCGCGATCGACGGTGAGGGCGGCGTCGAAAATCCGGTCGGCATGACGGCGGGAACGCTGAGCGCCGACATGCATATTCTGACCGCCGAAGAGGCACCGCTCCGCAATCTCGAAGCCGCGCTCAACGAAGCGCATATCGAGGTCGAAGCTTTCGTCGCGACGCCATACGCCAGTGCACTTGCAACGCTCGTCGAGGACGAGGCCGCGATGGGTTCGGCCGCGATCGACATGGGTTCGGGCACGACGACGATCGCGATCTTCCACAATGGCCGTTTCGTCTATGCAGATCAGGTGGCGATCGGCGGCAGCCATATCACGATGGATATCGCACGGGGCCTTTCGATCCATCCCGCGGATGCCGAGCGGCTGAAGGTCGTCAATGCATCGACCCTTCCGCAGCTGGCGGACGAAGACGATGTCATCACCATTCCCTCGCTCGGCGAGGAAGGCAACGATGAGACCGTCACCGTCACGCGGGCGACGCTCTCGAAGATCGTCCGGCCGCGCGTCGAGGAAATCCTCGAACTCGTCCGCGACCGTCTGAACGCCTCCAATCTCGGCCATGTCATCGGCAAGCGCGTCGTCCTCACCGGCGGTGCGAGCCAGCTATCCGGTCTGCCTGACACGGCCCGGGCCATTCTTCAGCGCAATGTCCGCCTCGGCCGCCCCGTCGGCGTCGCCGGGCTGACGACCGCGCACAAATCGCCTGCGTTCTCGGCGGCCGTCGGCCTGCTGATCTATCCGCAGGTGGTGCATCGCGAGACCGTCGCGACGACATCGATCGCCGCCCGCATGTTCGACCAGTCGACCAAGGCGGGCCGATTTGGAACCTGGCTGAGACGAAGCATCTGAACACCGCCGGTTCGGCCCGAGGCGGCGGACCGGCACCTTGAAGAAGAAACGGCGCGTGCCGCGCGTCGCCCGAGACCAAGAAGCATCATCCGGCCGCGCGGCAAGAACGGCCTTTGGAACCTGGAGAGAGGATCAAGGCAATGAGCATCACCCTCAACAAGCCCGATATCACCGAGCTCAAGCCCCGCATCACCGTCTTCGGTGTCGGCGGCGGTGGCTGCAATGCCGTCAACAACATGATCAGCGCGGGGCTCGAGGGCGTCGAATTCGTCATCGCGAATACCGATGCGCAGGCGCTCCGTTCCTCCAGGGCCGAACGCGTCGTGCAGATGGGCGTCGCGGTCACCGAAGGTCTAGGCGCGGGCTCGCAGCCTGAAGTTGGCCGTGCGGCCGCCGAAGAATCGATCGATGAAATCTGCGATCACCTGCTCGGCTCGCACATGTGCTTCGTCACCGCCGGCATGGGCGGCGGCACCGGCACGGGCGCTGCTCCGGTCGTTGCCAAGGCGGCTCGTGAGAAGGGCATCCTCACGGTCGGCGTCGTCACCAAGCCGTTCCACTTCGAAGGTCAGCGCCGCCTGCGCATCGCCGATCAGGGCATCGAAGACCTTCAGAAGAATGTCGACACCCTCATCGTCATTCCGAACCAGAACCTGTTCCGGATTGCCAACGACAAGACCACCTTCGCCGATGCCTTCGGCATGGCCGACCAGGTGCTCTATTCGGGTGTCGCCTGCATCACCGACCTCATGGTCAAGGAAGGCCTGATCAACCTCGACTTCGCGGACGTTCGCTCCGTGATGCGCGAGATGGGCAAGGCGATGATGGGCACGGGCGAAGCTTCGGGCGAGGGCCGTGCGCTCGCCGCCGCCGAAGCCGCGATCGCCAACCCGCTGCTCGACGAGACGTCGATGAAGGGCGCCAAGGGCCTCCTTATCTCGATTACCGGCGGCCGCGATCTGACGCTGTTCGAGGTCGACGAGGCGGCAACGCGTATCCGAGAAGAAGTGGATTCCGACGCCAACATCATCCTCGGCGCGACCTTCGACGAGAATCTCGAAGGCGTTATCCGGGTTTCGGTTGTTGCGACTGGTATCGACAAGATTGTCGAGGACAAGCCGATGCTGCGCTCCGAGCCGGCCCAGCGCCCGGCTGCAGCAACGCCTTCGGTTCCGGCAAAGCCGGCACCTGCCGCAGCTCCGGTCGCCGAGAAGAAGCGTGTCGAGGCTCCGGTCGCGGCCGCCCCGGCCCCCAAGCCTGCTGCCCCGGCTCCGCAGCCGCGCGCCAATGGCAATGAAGACCTCGAAATGGACGACGATTTCACGGCCGCTCTCGCGGCCGAGATCGCCCAGGTCGCACCCGAGGCAAGCCGTCAGGCCGGTCCGTCGGCCCAGGCACGCATGCCAAAGATCGAAGACTTCCCCCCGGTGGTGAAGAACGAGATCGAGAACCGTGCAGCCCAGGCCGAATACTCGAATGACGACAAGGGACCGATGGGTCTCCTGCGCCGCCTGACGACGGGTCTGTCCCGCCGCGAAGAGGTCGAGGAGCTCGCAGCGCCCGAGCAGCGCAAGGTCGAAGCATCGAGGCCGGCGGCACCGCAGCCTGCTCCCCGCCGCCAGGCTGTGGAATCCACGGCTCGTCCGGCGCCTCAGCCGCGGTCTCTGGCCGAGGAAGATCATCTTGAGATTCCCGCCTTCCTGAGGCGTCAGGCTAACTAAACACTGCGTCTATTGCAGATTGGACACAGGCCCGTCGGTTTTACCGGCGGGCCTTTTTCGTCGTAAGTTATTGTAAACAAAAGTTTTCTAATCTGACCTGAAGCTTTACCGGTAACACGGAGTAAAGAAGCGTGATTTGGCTATTTGGAAGCCTCATTCTAGGTAATCATTCACGACACCGGGATCGGCAAGGCATGGGGGTGCCTCGCCAATGGATTCCGGATCCGAGGGGAAATCCACCGACCGCTTCATGAGGCGCCCAGTCGCTTCATATGCATGGTGGGAAAGGTTGCGCCAAGTGTTGATGTACCAGCAGACGATCGCCGCACAAATCAGTTTCGACGGCGTTGGTGTTCACAGCGGCATGCCTGTCTCTCTGAACCTTACCCCTGCAGACGCAGATTCCGGCATCATCTTCCGCCGCCGCCTGAACGATGGCGCGGTTCGCGACATTCAAGCGGTTTCGACGAACTCCCCCCTCGGTGATCTTTCCACGATGATCGCCGATGGTGACGGCGTCATGATCGCAACCATCGAGCACCTGATGGCCGCGCTTTATGCCGCCGGTGTCGACAACGCGATTGTCGAGGTCGATTCGGGCGAAACGCCGATCATGGACGGCTGCTCTTCGGCCTTCATCACCGCGATCGACGAGACGGGTCTCGTCAGTCAGCCGGTCAAGCGCCGCTACATCAAGATCCTGAAGACGGTTACGGTCGAGCACAATGGTGCCCGCGCCGAGTATCGCCCGCACAACACGACGCGTTTCGAGGTCGAGATCGATTTCGAATGTGAGGCGATCGGCCGGCAGTCCTATGCGGCCGACCTGACGCCCGAGCGTTTCAAGCGCGATCTCGCGAAAGCCCGCACGTTTGGCTTCATGAAGGATGTGGAGCGTCTTTGGGCCGCCGGCTACGCTCTCGGTTCCTCGCTGGAAAACTCGGTGGTGATCGATGTCGACGGCGGCATCGTCAATCCCGACGGTCTTCGCTACGAGGACGAGTTCGTGCGTCACAAGGCTCTTGACGCCGTGGGCGATCAGGCTCTGGCCGGTGCTCGCATCCTCGGCTGCTATTCTTCCTATCGCGGTGGCCACCGTCTCAACGCGATGGCGCTTCAGGCGCTGCTGTCCGACCCGACGGCCTATGAGATCGTCGAGCTTCCCGCTCGCCGCATCGATCCGGTCCGTCATGCGCCGCTGGTTGCGGTCGCGGCTCCCGCCTACGGCCCGCAGATGCTTTGACGGAGGTTTGCGCCTTTGGCGCAACGATCCATCCGGCAAAAGCATGTCCGAACGAAGCCACATCGTCATAAAAACGCCGTCTCGCACCGATCTGAAGCGGATCGGGGTATTGAGTTTTTCCCGCAAGAATGTGACCGCATTCGCGACAGGGGAAACCGACAGGGGGATGATCAGAGGATGATGACGACGTTCGGCGCGTTTATCCGCAAAGCTTCGCTGAGCCTTGCGCTGGCTTCGACAGCCGCTCTTGTATCCGGTTGCATGTCCGACGGTGGCTCCGATGTCGACGTGCTGGCGCTCGCCGCGCAGACCGAGCGGCCGGAGGTCCTCTATAATCAGGGCCTCGCCAATCTCGAAGGCGGCAATCTCGGAGAGGCCTCGGCGAAGTTCCGGGCGATCGATCGGCAGCACCCGTACACCGACTGGGCTCGCAAGGCCCTCGTGATGGGCGCGTTCACGAGCTATCGGTCTGGCGACTACGAAGAAGCGATCAATTCCACCAAGCGCTATCTGTCGCTCTATCCGGGCACCGAGGACGCGGCCTACGCTCAGTACATCATGGGTCTTTCCTACTGGCGGCAGATCCCGGACATCACCCGCGACCAGACGGCGGCCGGTCGCACGGCCCAGGCCATGCGCGCCGTGATCGAAAACTATCCGGACTCTGAATATGTCGCGGATGCCCAGACCAAGCTGCGCATCGCCCGCGACCAGCTGGCCGGCAAGGAACTGCAGGTCGGACGCTATTATCAGGAACGCAGCGAATACGTCGCGGCGATCAACCGCTTCAAAAACGTTGTCGACGTCTATCCGGAAACCCGGCAGGTGGAAGAGGCGCTCGCGCGACTGACCGAAACCTATTACGCGATGGGTCTCGTCCGCGAAGCCCAGGCCTCGGCTTCGGTGCTCGGCCAGAATTATCCGGAATCCGAATGGTACAAGGATTCCTACGCGCTTCTGCAGGGTCGCGGCTGATCGAAGCCCTATCCCGAGGCCGTGCTAAGCCTCTAGTAACGGCTCGCCCTTCGGCGGGCCGTTTGCGTTGGAAGGATATGCAAGCCGGCAGCTTTCGCCTATCTACAGGCCAGCCGAAGCGGATCGATTTCCGTGCGGCCTCTGCTCGCTTTTTCTTCGCGTCGACCCAAGCCCGTAAATGCTCGTTCACCTCGCAATTCGCGATATTGTCCTCATCGAACGATTGGACCTGTCCCTCAGGGAAGGCCTCGCCGTTCTGACCGGCGAGACCGGTGCGGGCAAATCCATCATGCTGGACGCGCTTTCGCTCGCCCTTGGGGGGCGAGGGGATGGCTCACTTGTGCGCCATGGCGAGGAGCGCGGCGAGGTGACCGCAGTCTTCGATGTGCCCGGTGCCCATAAGGTTCGCGAGGTTCTGTCCGAGAACGGCTACGACAACGACGGCGACGTCATACTGCGCAGGGTCCAGAACGCTGACGGGCGTACGCGGGTTTTCGTCAACGACCGGCCGGCGAGCGTCGGCCTGATGCGTCAGCTCGGCGAGGCGCTCGTCGAGATCCACGGTCAGCATGCCGATCGCGCTCTGGTGGATGCAGACGCACACCGGGATCTGCTCGACGCCTTCGGGGGGCTCCAGCCGATGGTTGCGGAGGTGGGTGCGGCCTTCAATTCATGGCGCCGAGCGAGGACCGAACTCGACCAGCATCTGAAGAAGGTCGAAGAAGCCGCGCGCGAGGCTGACTATCTTCGCGCGAGCGTCGAGGAGCTTTCCGAACTGGCACCGGTGGCAGGCGAGGAAGAGGAACTCGCCGAACGCCGCGCGATCATGATGAAGTCGGAAAAGATCGCGACGGACGTCAACGATGCGAATGACGAACTCTCCGGGCCGACCTCGCCAATGCCGGCCCTCGTCAATCTCCTGAAGCGGCTCGACCGCAAGCGCGACGAAGTGCCGGGCCTGCTTGACGAGGTGATCGAGCGTCTCGGAACGGGTGTCGACGCGCTGTCCGATGCACAGATGGCACTCGAAACCGCGATGCGTTCGCTGGAATTCGACCCGCGCGCGCTCGAGGAGGCCGAGGAGCGTCTGTTCGCCCTCCGCGCGGCCAGCCGAAAATTCTCCGTACCCGTGGACGAACTGCCCGATCTGACCGCGAAAATGGTCGGCGACCTTGCCGAACTCGATGCGGGCGAAGAGCGTGTCCACAAGCTCGAAGCCGAGGTGGCTGAGCGGCGGAAGACGTATGACGGCCTTGCGACCCGGCTTTCGGAGCGCCGTCAAGAGACGGCCGAAACGCTGACCGAGGCGGTGATGGCGGAACTGCCCGATCTGAAGCTCGAACGCGCCGCCTTTATCGTCAACATGACGCAGACCGGCGAACGCGGCAGTGTGAGCGGGATCGACGAGATCGAATTCCACGTGCGGACCAATCCGGGCACGCGCGCCGGGCCGATGATGAAGGTTGCCTCCGGCGGCGAACTCTCGCGTTTCCTACTGGCTCTGAAGGTAGCCCTGGCTGATCGGGGATCGGCGCCGACGCTGGTCTTCGACGAGATCGACACTGGCGTGGGCGGTGCCGTCGCCGATGCGATCGGACGCCGGCTCGCGCGGCTTTCCAAGACCGTGCAGGTGCTCGCCGTGACCCACGCGCCGCAGGTTGCCGCGCGGGCGGCGACCCACCTTCTGATCTCGAAGGCGGATACCGCCGAGGCCGATCGGGTCGCGACACGCGTCGTCGAGATCGAGAGCGAGACACGCCGCGAGGAGATCGCGCGCATGCTGGCGGGCGAAACCGTGACCGACGAGGCGCGGGCGGCTGCCGCCCAGCTGATCGGCCTAAGAGTGTAATGGTCGCGCCCGCCGACAGACCTTTGGTCATCGCCGGGGCCGGTCCGGTTGGCTTGGCGCTTGCCGTCGAGGCTGTCAGGCGGGGCATGAACGTGCGGATCGTCGATCGCGGCGAGGGGCCGACCTCGATCGATGAATCCCGTGCGCTGGCAGTCATGCCGACGACGCTTGCGGTGTTGAAGTCCTCCGGCGTCACGGATCGGCTTGTGGCGGAGGGCCAGCCGATCCGCCGTGTCCGCATCAGCTGGGCTGGACGGCCGGCGGTTGAGTTCTCGCTCGATGCCGCGGATACGCCGACGCCGTTCATTCTCTCGCTGCCCCAAGGGCGGACAGAGCGTGCGCTGATCGACTGGCTGTCTGAACGGGGCGTCGATGTGGAATGGGGCGTGTCGCTGACCGGCTTGGAAGATACCCGAGCGCCGACAGCCATCCTTTCGACCGGAGAGCGGATCGCTTCCCATGCGCTGGCGGGGTGCGACGGGGTGCATTCGGCCGTGCGCCGGCTTCTCGATGTGCCATGGCTTGGCGACCGTTACCCGACGAAATTCGCGCTGGCGGATGTTCGTCTAAAGACGCCGATCGACGCCGATCATATCCGGCTCTCTTTGGGAGGTCCGGCAGGGACGCGAGCCATCCTGCCCTTCGGCCCGGATTTCGGTCGGCTCATCGGCGTGATCGATGAACCCGAGGCGCTTCTGAAGGATCGCGACGATGTCGCCTCGGTTGGATGGACGTCCAGTTTCGAGGTCGCCTTTCACCGCGCAGAGCGGATGGCGCGGGGCATGGTCTTTCTCGCGGGCGATGCCGCGCACGAGCATTCGCCGGTGGGCGGCCGCGGCATGAATCTCGGTATATGGGATGCAGCTTGGTTGGCGTTTCTCCTCAGCGAAGGCCGCGCCAGCGAATACGAAATGCGCCGCATGCCGAGCGTGAAGAAAGTTCTCGAACAGACCCGGTCGATGACGGATACGATCAGTGATCCGCCGGGCTGGTTGGGCGCTGCTTTGCGGTTCGGATTGCCCGCCGCATTGAAATTCCCTGCGGTGCGCAAGCGGATTGCGACGCGGCTTCTCGCGCTCGACCTGCCGCAGCCGGAATGGCTATAGGTTGTGGTCTTCAGTCTGTTGCAGCCGGGCCTGCGTTAAGGATGGCGGCATAATCCTTGCCGCCGTAGAAGACGTTGACGACCAGCACTTCTTCATCGCCGACTGTATAGAGAATGACGGCCGATTTCTCGAACGGGACCATCCGAATGCCTTCGCCGAGATCGGGACGGGCGACGCCGCCGTATGGTGCATCGCCAATCTTCTCGGCACGATCGACGATGCGGTCGGTGAAGAGAGCTGCGCGTCTCGGATTATCCGCCGTCACGGCGACAAAGCGATAAATGTCTTCGAGGTCCGTCTGTGCCAACGGCAAGAATCGGACGGGAAGTGGCTGCATGCTCGGTCAGCGTTCTGATAGATCTCGTTCGTAGAGGTCTTTCAGCCGCGATCTCACCTCATCTATCGGCACCGAAGGACGCGGATCGGCGAGCGACACCTTCACTTTCACACGAATCTCTTCGAGACGCTGCTCGCGGCTTGCCGCGTCGCGCGCAGACATCCATTCTTCCAGGGCTTCGGCAACGGCATCGCTTGTCGTGTCGTAGGCGCCAGAACGCACTTCGTCCTCGATGAAGCTCACCATCTCGGAGGGCAGCGTGACATTCAGTTCTCGCGGCACGTTTCCGGTCTCCTTTCAGTCGCCATACACTCAGCCTAAGATAGGGACGAGGAGCCGGCAAGGCAGGGTGGGTATCACCGCCGCAAAGCATTCGACTCCGGGCCTAGGTGCGCTATGGAACTCCCTTCGAACGAGTCGGGTGACGGGAGCAGCGCGAGGCATGGCCGAAAAACCGGTCGAGGAACTGGACGAAACGGAAGCCGCTGCGGAGCTGGAGCGGCTCGCTCGCGAGATCGCCGAGCACGACCGCGCATATTACGGCGAGGATGCGCCGACGCTTGCCGATGCGGACTACGACGCCCTGCGCCGCCGGAATACCGCGATCGAGGAGCGGTTTCCATCGCGTGTCCGCGAGGATTCGCCATCGAAGCGCGTCGGCGCCGCGCCCTCGACCGCATTTGCCAAGGTACGCCATGCCGTGCCGATGCTCTCTCTCGACAACGCCTTCACTGAAGAGGACGTCGCCGACTTCGCCAAGCGTGTGCGGCGCATGGCTAAGCTTAAGGAGACCGACCGGCTGGGCATCACCGCCGAGCCGAAAATCGACGGTCTTTCGTTGTCGCTTCGTTATGTGAATGGGGAGCTTGAAACTGCCGCGACCCGGGGCGACGGAACGGTGGGCGAAGATGTGACCGCGAATGCGCGAACGCTTGACGATATCCCGGTGCGTCTAGAGGGAGCGCCGGAGGTCTTCGAGGTGCGCGGCGAAGTCTATATGGCTCATGCCGATTTTGCGGCCCTCAACGAGCGGCAGGAGGCGGCTGGCAAGCCGCGCTTTGCCAATCCGCGCAACGCTGCCGCCGGATCGCTGCGCCAGAAGGATGCGGCGGTGACGAAATCGCGGCCGTTGCGCTTCTTCGCCTATGCCTGGGGCGAGACAAGTGAGCTGCCGGGCGAGACGCAGACCGAGGTGGTCGAGGCGATCGGCAAGTTCGGGTTTCCTGTCAACGAGCTCATGCAGCGCTTCGAGACGATCGATGGACTGATCGAGCATTATCGACATATCGAAGAGAACCGGGCGAACCTCGGCTACGACATCGACGGCGTCGTCTACAAGGTCGACGACCTGGCGCTGCAGGAGGAGCTCGGCTTCGTCTCGCGGTTTCCGCGATGGGCGATCGCCCACAAGTTCGCGGCGGAGAAGGTGACGACCGTCCTCAAAGGCATCGATGTCATGACAGGGCGCACCGGTGCTCTCAACCCGATAGCAAGGCTGCAACCGGTGACGGTCGGCGGCGTCGTCGTCTCCAATGCGACGCTGCACAACGAGGATTACATCGCTGGCATCGATGCCGATGGCGAGACGATCCGCCCGAGCGGCCTCGACATTCGCATCGGCGATACGGTCGTCGTCCAGCGTGCCGGCGACGTCATTCCGCAAATCATCGACGTCGTCGCCGCGAAACGTCCGGCGGATGCCGAACCATACGCTTTCCCCACACACTGCGGCGTCTGCGGCTCGAATGCCGTGCGGGAGATGAATCCCCGTACAGGACGCCCCGACTCCAAGCGCCATTGCACGGCGGGGCTCACTTGTCCGGCGCAGGGGCGCGAGGGGCTGAAGCATCTCGCCTCGCGTTCCGCCTTCGACATCGAGGGGCTCGGCGATACGCTCGTGGAAGCATTGTTCGACGCGGGCCTCGTGCGACAGCCCGCCGATATCTTCACCCTCGATTTCGAGAAAACGAAGACCCTTCTCGAAGAGCGTGCACTGGCTGCACGCCGCGAGCGGGAAGCGGCCGAGGATGAGGCTGCAAGGGCCGAAGGGCGAGAACCGAAAGCGCGCAACGACGAACGAAGCTACGACTACACGAAGACCACGCAGAACCTTTTCGACGGGATAGACGCACGTCGAACCCTGCCGCTGGAGCGTTTCATCTTCGGCCTCGGTATTCCAAACGTCGGCGAGACGACCGCAAAGGCGCTGGCTCGCCATTTCGCCGATGTCGCGGCCTTGATCGAGGGCGTCGATGCGGCTGCCAAGGGCAGGCCGGGCGGTGCCTGGGTAGAGCTTTCCGCGTTGAAGGGTATCGGGGACAAGAGCTTCGAGCAGCTCCTCGACCTCGACGAGGCGAAGCTGAAGGACGAGACCTACGATCCGACTCGCGATCCTGCGGCGGGGCTCAACGTGACGCGGCGCAAGAGCCTGAAAGAGAGCTTTGGCGATCCGGCCGGCGTCCGCTCTGCGATTCTCGAAGCGAAGCGTACGGCGCCTGCGCAGCCCTATTTGAGCCTCACGACGGATAGCGATATCGGCACGGTCGCGACCCAGTCGCTGATCAACTTCTTCGCCGAGGAGCATAACCGCCAGGCGGTCGATGCGCTCATCAAGGCCGGCGTTTCGACCACGAACGAGCGGATGACGGTGACTGCTTCCGATGATTCTCCCGTCTCCGGTCTCACCATCGTCTTTACCGGCTCTCTCGAGAAAATGACGCGGGACGAGGCGAAAGAAATGGCGGAAGGGCTAGGCGCCAAAGTTTCCGGCTCGGTCTCGAAGAAGACCGATCTCGTGGTCGCGGGGCCGGGCGCCGGCTCGAAGCTGAGCAAGGCCGCGGAACTCGGGATTGAGGTGATCGACGAGGCGGCCTGGTTCGAGCGGATCGGCCGCGAACCGCCGGCCTGAGTGGCACTCCTCCTCTTGGTGAAATGAAAACGCCGCCGAACCCGATGGGTCGGCGGCGTAATTCGTTACTCGATCTGTCGATCTATGCGCTTAACGGCAAAGCTGGCGCGGACCGTGATAGGGCTGGAACGTACCCGAGCGTGCATCGAAAGACCGATACCTGGCGGCGCAATAGCGGTACCACTCGCCGGTCCATGGACGCGGAGAACCGTAGTGACGGGAGACCGGGCGGGTGCGATAGACCGGGCGCGGTTCGTAATAGCGCGGCTGGCCGGCGATCGCAGCGCCGACACCCAGGCCGACGATGCCGCCGATCACGGCAGCTGCTGCGGCATTGCCGCGACGATGGCGATAGTTGCGGCGATGGTCGTACCGGCGGTGGCCGCGATAATGCCGGGCACCGCGATAATGCCGTCCGCCGCGATAGCCGCGGTAATAGGGATCGGCTTTTGCGGCACTGACGCCGATACCGGGCAGCGTTACGCCGGCGGGCATGGTTACGGGCGCGAGGGAGAAGGCAAGGGCCAGCGCCACGATCTTGATACTGAAGGATTTGAAGAACGACATCGGATTTCCTCATCCAAGGGGGATCTCGATAAAGCTCCCCGCGACCTGAACACTCGGTGAACAGTGTCTTCTGGTCTTTGGTTCAAAACTAAGCGCCACTCTCGCGTGCGGGTCAAGCCTGGATCGTTCGACGTCTTCCGCCAATCTTGTGGCCGGCAAGCAGTTCTTTTCAGTCACATGGCGCTGGACTGAACGCGGCGGGGCGCAATGTTGGTCGTGCCGGATCGAAACATCCGGCTGCAACGACCATAGGGGATTGAGAATGCGGCTACTGCGATACGGCGAAATGGGCTCTGAAAAGCCCGGGCTCATCGACGACGAGCAGGTGATCCGCGATCTTTCGACGGAAATCGACGACATTGCCGGCGATGTCCTGTCACGGCACAGCATGGAGCGGCTGGCTGCGATCGATCCGAAGAGCCTGCCGAAGATCGACCCCTCGCACCGCCTCGGCAGCCCGGTCGGTCGGGTCGGTCACTTTATCGCGATCGGCCTGAACTACGCCGACCACGCAGCGGAGACTGGCGCGGAGAAGCCCAAAGAACCGCTCGTGTTTTCGAAGGCTCCGTCCTCGATCTGCGGTCCACATGACGACGTGCCGATTCCGCCGGGATCGACCAAGCTCGACTGGGAGGTGGAGCTTGCGATCGTCATCGGCGACAGGGCTTACGATATCTCCGAATCCGAAGCGATGGACCATGTCGCGGGCTTCTGTCTGTGCAACGATATCTCGGAGCGATCCTTCCAGAAGGAGAGGGGCGGCCAGTTCATCAAGGGCAAGAGCTCGCCGTTCACCGGTCCGCTGGGGCCATGGCTCGTGACGCCGGACCGGCTCGGCGACCCGCAAAAGCTCGATCTTTGGCTGAGCGTCAACGGCGAGATCAGACAGCGCGGCAAGACCAGCGACATGCTGTTCTCGGCGGCTTTCATCGTTTCCTATCTCTCGAAGTTCATGGTGCTGGAGCCGGGCGACGTCATCACGACCGGCACGCCGGCTGGCGTTGGTGCCGGCATGGAGCCACCGCAATTCCTCAAGGAAGGTGACATCATCACCCTCGGGATCGGCGGGCTTGGCGAACAGCGGCAGGTGGTGGTCGGTAAATCGCAGAACTGACCGCATTTAGGCGGGTGCTACAGAGCCCATGTCCGGTCGCAATTTTGGTCTGATGCCCGACCGTTCGGCGCGTTGGTGGCGATTAAAGCGGCAAGCAGTGCTGGACATGGGACGGCGCGCTCCTATCCCTTTTCATCAGAAATCCATGGCCGGCTTCGTAAGCACCGGCGCAGGCTTCGTTCCTTGGAACCGGCAATCGGAAGGCATCGCCCATGTCCGACGCGAAAACGTCCGAACCTAAAAAAAGGAAAAAAAGGAAGGACGAAACGCCCTTGATGCCTCCGTTCGAGGCGGACCTGATGCAGCTGGCGGAAAATCGGCTCGCGATCGAGGGCGTCACGCCGATGGTCGACGGCGGACGGTTCGCCGTCAAACGGGTCGAAAACGAAGACCTGACCATTTCGGCGGACGTCTTCTCAGACGGTCACGACAAGATCGCGGCGGCCGTCGTCTACGGTGAGGCCGGATCGGCCAATTGGGCTGAAGAACCGCTGACCTTCCTCGTCAACGATCGCTGGGAGGCGGTGATCCGGTTCGAGACACCCGGCCCCTACCGCTATTCGATCATCGCATGGCGCGATCTCTATGCGACGTGGCGCGACGAGGCGAAGAAGAAGCTCGATGCCGACAAGCTGACCGATCTCGAGCTGACCGAAGCACGAGAACTCGTGAAGGCGGCGCAGGGCTCCGGGCGCGGCGACAAGAAAGACCAGAAGGCGCTCGTCACGCTCCACGAGCGGCTCGAAAAGGCGGCGGGGCAGGGCGACTCCACCGCGCAATATTCGCTGATGATGGACCCGGAGACCATCGCGTTGCTCGAACGGGCGGGCAACAGAACGAACCTGTCGCGCTTTCCAGGCGATATTCCAGTCTGGGTGGACCGTACGGCGGCAGCGTTCTCGGCTTGGTACGAGCTTTTCCCGCGCTCCCAGTCTGGCGACCCCGAACGCCACGGCACGTTCGCCGATGTCGAGAAGCGTCTGCCGGACATTCAGGAGATGGGCTTCGACGTCCTCTATTTCCCGCCGATCCACCCGATCGGCAAGACCAACCGGAAGGGCAAGAACAACACCCTGACGCCGGACGAAGACGATCCGGGCAGTCCCTATGCGATCGGTTCGCCGGACGGTGGGCACAATGCCATTCATCCCGAACTCGGCACTTTCGAGGACTTCGCGCATCTGATCGCGAAGGCGAAGGAGCACGGGCTCGAGATCGCGATCGACTATGCCATCCAGTGCTCGCCGGATCACCCCTGGATCAAGGAGCATCCCGAATGGTTCGACTGGCGCCCTGACGGGACGATCAAGTTCGCCGAAAACCCTCCGAAGAAGTACGAGGACATCGTCAACGTCCACTTCTATCGTGGAGCACTGCCGAGCCTCTGGTACGAGCTGCGTGACAGTTTCCTGTTCTGGCTCGACAAGGGCGTGCGAATATTCCGGGTCGACAACCCGCACACCAAGGTGTTCCCGTTCTGGGAATGGGTGATCGCGGAGGTGCGCAAGGTTGATCCGGGGGCCATCTTCCTTGCCGAGGCCTTTACGCGCCCGAAGGTGATGAAGCGCCTCGCCAAGGTCGGATACAACCAGTCCTATTCCTACTTCACATGGCGGAACGAGAAGTGGGAGCTTCAGGAATATCTGACCGAGCTCACCACGGAGGAATGCGCCGACTACATGCGGCCGAATTTCTTCGTGAATACGCCGGATATCAATCCGATCTATCTCCAGACCTCAGGCCGGCCCGGTTTTCGCACACGGTTGGCTTTGGCGGCCAGCCTCGGCGGGAATTACGGCGTCTATTCCGGCTTCGAGCTCTGCGAATTCCTGCCGGTCCCGGGCAAGGAAGAGTATCTCAACTCTGAAAAATACGAGATCCGCGCCTTCGACTGGAAGGCCGAGGGGAACATTCGCGACGACATCGCCTTCTTCAACCGGCTGCGGAACAACGAGCCGGCCATGCAGGACTTCCGCTCGCTCGCCTTCTTCAACTTCTGGAACGATCAGGTCCTCTACTATGGCAAACGCACGGCGGATCGCTCCTCCTACTTGCTCTTCATGGTCAATCTCGATCCGCACCATCCGCAGGGCGGCCATTTCGAAGTGCCACTGTGGGAGTTCGGCTTGGGCGACGACGGCCTCGTTCAGGCCGAAAACCTTGCCAGCGGGCAGGTGGTCGCCTGGCACGGCAAGGTGCAGCACTGGTGGCTCGACCCGCAGGAATGCCCCTATGCCGTCTTCAAGCTGACTTCGGCTTGACGCCTTGACGCCGGCCCGTCCGGCATCTGACCCTTTGCGCCACAACCCATACGAACGCTCGAAAGACCTCTTGCTCGATGAATGAAATCGTCACCGCCGCAGCGCTCGACCCGTCGGGCGGAATCGATCCCGACGCCCCGGACTGGTATAAGGATGCGATCATCTACCAGCTCCATGTGAAGACGTTCGCCGATACGAACGGCGATGGGGTGGGCGACTTTCCCGGCCTCCTGTCTAAGCTCGACTACATTCAGGAGCTGGGCGTCACGGCGATCTGGCTTCTGCCGTTCTATCCCTCTCCGCTGCGGGACGATGGCTATGACATCTCCGACTATCGTTCGGTCAATCCGTCCTACGGCAATATCGAGGATGTCGAGCGACTGATCGAGGAAGCGCACAAGCGCGGAATGAAGATCATCACCGAGCTGGTGATCAACCACACCTCCGATCAGCATCCCTGGTTCCAGGCCGCTCGGCATGCGCCGAAGGGTTCGCCCGAGCGCGACTTCTACGTCTGGGCGGACGACGACAAGGGCTACGATCTCACCCGTATTATCTTCACCGACACCGAGACGTCCAACTGGACCTGGGACCCCGTCGCCCAGCAGTATTTCTGGCACCGCTTCTTCTCGCACCAGCCGGACCTCAACTTCGACAATCCGAAGGTGATGGAAGAAGTGCTCTCGGTGATGCACTTCTGGCTCGACAAAGGCGTCGACGGGCTGCGGCTCGATGCGATCCCCTATCTCGTCGAGCGTGAGGGGACGAACAACGAGAACCTCCCCGAGACCCACGATGTCCTGAAGGCGATCCGCGCCGATCTCGACAAGCACTATCCCGACCGGATGCTGCTTGCCGAGGCGAACCAGTGGCCGGAGGATACGCGGCCCTACTTCGGCGAGGGCGACGAATGCCATATGGCGTTCCACTTCCCGCTCATGCCACGCATGTACATGGCGGTCGCCCAGGAAGACCGGCATCCGATCACCGACATCATGCGCCAAACGCCAGAGATTCCGGAGAACTGCCAGTGGGCGATCTTCCTCCGCAATCATGACGAGCTGACGCTCGAAATGGTGACCGAGGAAGAGCGGGACTATCTTTGGTCGACCTATGCCGCCGACTCTCGTGCCCGCATCAATCTCGGCATTCGCCGGCGTCTCGCCCCGCTCATGGGCAATGACCGGCGCAAGGTCGAGCTTCTCAACGCGCTCTTGATGTCGATGCCGGGCACGCCGACGGTCTACTATGGCGACGAGATCGGCATGGGCGACAATTACTATCTCGGCGACCGCGACGGCGTCCGCACGCCCATGCAATGGTCGGCGGACCGCAATGGCGGCTTCTCCCGCGCCGATCCGCAGCGGCTTTATCTGCCGGTGATCCAGGACGCTATCTACGGCTATCAGGCGCTCAACGTCGAGGCCCAGTCGAAGAACCCGGCTTCGCAGCTCAATTGGGTGCGCCGGCTGATCCAGGTGCGCCGCACGAAGGAAGCTTTCGGGCGTGGTACGATCGATTTCCTCCTGCCTTCGAATCGCAAGATCCTTGCCTACTTGCGCGAGTACGGCGACGAGAAGGTGCTGATCGTCGCCAATCTCTCGTCTTCGGCGCAAGCGGTGGAACTCGACCTTTCCAAACATGCCGGCGCAACGCCGGTGGAGATGCTCGGTCTCTCGGCGTTCCCACAGGTCGGCGAGCTTCCTTATATGCTCACGCTGCCGGCCTACGGCTTCTTCTGGTTTGATCTTTCGGCTGCGCCTTCCACCAACCGCCCCGATGCACCGACGCCGCTACCGGCCTTCTCGACGCTGGTCGCGCCGGGCGACCTCCAGTCGACCATAGGGGGCCGCAACCTCACAGAACTCAAATCCGCGCTGCCGGAATTCGTCGGCAATCAACGTTGGTTCGCCGCCAAGTCGGACAATCCCAAGCGCATCGACATGAAGGTGCTCGGTCCGCCAACGCCGGATGCGCGGCGTCATCTCTTCACCGAGGTCGTCGTACCGGCCAAGGATGGCGAGCAGCATTACCTCATGCCCCTTTCGGTCAATTGGGGCGAACACAACCTCAGCGCCCAGGAACCGAACCTGCCCTACACGATCGCGAAGGTCAGGCAGGGACCGAAGATCGGCGCGCTGATAGACGGCACGCGCAGTGGAGAGTTCGCAAAGATCGTCGTGTCGCTGATCGCGGCGGACACCAATATCGATCTCACGGGTGGCGAACTTGTCGTCGAAGCCTCCAAGACCGAGAAGGACGGGCTCGCCCAGTCGCTCCTCGTCGATACGGATGCGATCCGCGTTCTCACCGGCGAGCAGTCGAACACCTCGGTGCTGATCGGTGGACAGGCGATCCTCAAATATTATCGCCGTCTGCGCGACGGCATCCAGCCGGAGCTGGAGGTTACGCGCTTCCTGACCGAGAAGACCGATTTCGATGCGGCGCCCGCACTTTACGGCTCAATCGAACTCGTGCGCGAAGATGGCACGCGGACCGCGATCGCGGCACTCTTCGAGCAGATCCAGAACCAGGGCGATGCCTGGACCGTGATCGTCGACGCGCTCGCGCGCTATCTGCGCGATCATGCCTATGTTCATCAGGGCGAGGACACCGGTGTTCAGGACGATGAGGCCGCCGCCGAGCAGCAGCTGATGATCCAGATCGATCCGGGCGAGGTGCTCGGTCGGCGGACCGGTGAAATGCATGCCGCCCTCTCGACGGTGACCGGCGACGAAGCCTTCGACCCAGAGCCGTTCGACGACGAGCGCTACATGAAGCTCGTCGGCGACGCCAAGGCCGAGGCGAAGGAGGCGCTCGACATTCTGCGCGAGGCCAAGCCCAACCTTCCGGCCGACGAAATCGAAGCGGTCGACCGACTGGTCTCGGCCGAAAAGGACATCCTTACCTGGTTCGATCGGTTCGGCGGGCTGAAGGTTCGCGCCCATAAGATCCGCATCCATGGCGACTATCATCTGGGCCAGGTTCTGGTCGCCAAGAACGACGTCGTCATCCTCGATTTCGAGGGTGAGCCGGGCCGCACGCTGGAAGAGCGCCGCGAGAAGTTCTCGCCGCTTCGCGATGTCGCCGGCATGATCCGCTCGTTCGACTATGCCGCCTTCGCCGCGCGCGACCGCGCCGGCCCGGTGGACGAGCAGACCGCCGAGCGCCTGCGCGAGATGTCACTCACCTGGCGCGACGAGGTCACGGAAGAGTTCCTCGAGCACTGGAGCAAAGCGTCCGGCATCTCACTCGAAGACGACGCGACGGCGCAGCTGCTCGATCTCTTCGTGCTTCAGAAGGCATTCTACGAACTGCGCTATGAGGCGGCCATGCGTCCGGCTTGGCTGTCGATCCCGCTCCGCGGCATCATCGCGCTTCTCGAGAAAAGACAGGTATTGAAATGAGCTCGACCAACACCGCTTCCGGGATCGATCACCGCCCCGACGAAAGCAGGGCCTGGGAGATCGGTCGTGGTGTCCACGGCGATCCGTTCTCCATTCTCGGCCGTTTCGAGGTCGAGGGCGGCTCGATCGTCCGCGTCTATCGACCGGGTGCGCACAGCGCGACGGTGATCGACGATAGTGGCAAGGAACTCGGCAAGCTGGAGCCGTTCGGGCCGGAGGAGTTCTATTCCGGCTTCGTGCCGGGCCTCACCGCCCAGATGCCCTACCGCATGCGCTACACCCACAAGGACGAGGCGTGGGAGGAAGAAGACCCTTATCGCTTCGGGCCGATCCTCGGCGAGCAGGACGTCTATCTTCTTGCCGAAGGCAACCACTACCGGATGTACGAGAAGCTCGGCGCCCATCCGATGGACAATGGCGGCGTGAAGGGCACGGCCTTCGCCGTCTGGGCGCCCAATGCTCGGCGCGTCTCGGTGGTCGGCAACTTCAATTCATGGGATGGCCGTCGCTCGGTCATGCGCAAGCGCCACGAATGTGGCGTCTGGGAACTTTTCATCCCGCATATCGGCAAGGGCGAGGTCTACAAATACGAGGTGATCGGGCCGGACGGGGCGATGCAGCCGCTGAAGGCCGATCCGGTTGGTTTTCGCCAGGAACTCGCGCCCTCGACTGCATCCGTCGTCGAGGGCCTCGTCGAGCACGAGTGGAAGGATCAGGAGTTCCAGTCCCATTCAGCCGAATGGCAGGACCGCGAAAAGCCGATCTCGATCTATGAAGTCCATCTCGGCTCATGGCAGCGCGGACCGGAAAACCGCTTCCTCGATTATGACGAGATCGCCGAGAAGCTGGCCGCCTATGTCGAAGAAATGGGCTTTACCCATGTCGAGCTGATGCCGGTCTCCGAGCATCCGTTCTATGGCTCCTGGGGCTACCAGCCGATCGGCATGTACGCGCCCTCGTCGCGCTATGGCACTGCCGAGGGATTTGCGCGCCTCGTCGATACCATGCACCAGAAGGGCATCGGCGTTCTCGTCGACTGGGTACCGGGCCACTTCCCGACTGACGCGCACGGGCCAGGGCTCTTCGACGGCAGGCCGATATACGAGCATCCGAACCCCAATCGTGGCTTCCACAAGGATTGGAACACGCTGATCTACGACTACGGCCGGCCCGAGGTGAAGAACTACCTCGTAGCCAACGGTCTCTATTGGCTCGATCAGTTCCACATCGACGGGCTGCGAATCGATGCCGTCGCCTCGATGCTCTACCTCGACTATTCGCGCAATGAGGGCGAATGGGAGCCGAACATCCATGGCGGCCGGGAAAACCTCGAAGCCATGGCGTTTCTGAAAGATACCAACGAACGCGTCGGCGAATATTTTCCGAAGGCGACGACGCACGCCGAAGAGTCGACGGCATTTCCGGACGTCTCACGCCCGACCTATGCCGGTGGTCTTGGTTTCCACTTCAAGTGGAACATGGGCTGGATGCACGATACCCTGCATTACATGCAGGAAGAGCCGATCAACCGGCGCTACCACCACCACCACATGACCTTCGGCATGGTCTATGCCTATTCGGAGAACTTCATTCTGCCGATCAGCCATGACGAGGTGGTCTACGGCAAAGGCTCGATGATCGAGAAGATGCCGGGCGACGAATGGCAGAAGTTCGCGAACCTCAGAGCCTATTACGGATTCATGTGGACCCACCCCGGCAAGAAGCTGCTCTTCATGGGGCAGGAGTTCGGCCAGTGGCGGGAGTGGAACCACGACCAGTCCCTCGACTGGCATCTCGTCGACGAGGACGGCAGCCGCCACAAGGGTCTGCAGACCCTCGTGCGCGATCTCAACCACATGTATCGGGAAATTCCCGCTCTGCACGAACTCGATTGCGAGCCGGCCGGCTTCGAATGGGTGGATACGGCGAATGTCGAACAGAGCATCCTCGCCTATGCCCGCAAGGACAGGGCTGGGCGTACCGTGCTGATCGTCTGCAACTTCACGCCGGTTCCTCGCCATGACTATCGTGTCGGCGTTTCGAAGGCGGGCACCTGGACGGAACGCCTCAACACCGATGCGGAAATCTACGGCGGCTCTAATGTCGGCAATATGGGCGGCAAGGAAGCCGAGGAGCATTCGGTGCACGGTCGGCCCTATTCGATCTCCCTCAGCTTGCCTCCGCTGGGAACGATCGTGATGGTGCACGAGGACTGACTGGCGGCGCATCGATGCAAATTGAGCGGCATCGGCGGTTTTGCCGGTGTCGTTTCCGTGTGAGCGGGCGGTCGACCTTCCGCCGGTTACGGGTGACGCTAACGACTTGCCCGGCCCAAAATGCACTCTTATTCTCAGGCCGAGCAAACGGATTGGCTTAATGGCACTCGTCACAGTAACGGAACGCAAGGAAAGAGAAGCGAGCCGACGTCGAGCGTCAGCCGAGCGCATCCTTACAGCCCTCGCCGAATATGGCCGTTGCCATAACGGTCGATACATCGTGTTCGGATCGGCGGCATCTGGCGAGATGACTTATCACAGCGACTTCGATGTGATCGTGGACTTCCCGCCGGAAGTGGAAAGCAATGCCATCTTGTTCGTCGAGGACCTCTGCTATTCGGAAAAATTGCCGGTCGATGCCTTTCATCTTTCCGAATTGAGTGAGGCATTCATGGCGAGGAACGGCGCGGGAATGAGGGTTCTGCCGTGAGCGACTCCCGCTGGCTGGATATCAAGAGCGATTTCGAATCAGCTATCCGCCACTTTGAAATGGCGCTTTATATTGATGAAACAGACAACCTCAGCGATCAGGGCGTGAACGGGTATCGCGCGCGAATGGCCCTCATGCACGCCATGCAATCTGGATACACGTCCGCAGAAGCGGCATTTCTGAAATTATTCGCCGTTCTTAGAGAAGATCCGCCAGCAGGTCCCCACTGGCACAAGACACTTTTAAAGCGACTTGCCGTGCCGCGAGACGATGACGCTGCTCGTCCGGCCGTCATTGATCGCGAAACACTGCGCGAGTTGGAGATTGCCCTCAGTTTCCGCCACCGCGCCATGCATGCCTACGAGGACTTCGATCGTGAACTCGCGCGCCCTGCAATGGTAGCCGCAGAGCGCCTGCCCGAGCTGTTGCGTCGAACCTTTGAACGCATCCGCGCCTGGGATTAAGCGGTCGGAAGCGCGGTCGCGCTATCGTGGCTACTCCCCCGGCACCATCTGGGTTTCCGCAGCGCGGAGGTCGCTTTCCAGCCGCGCCGTTTTCTCTGCGTTGGGCGTCGAGAAGCGGCCGAGGAGGAGGTAGGCGACCGGGGTGAGATAGAGCGTCGAGATGGTTGCGAGGCCGAGGCCGCCGACGATGACGATGCCGAGGGCCTGTCGCGCTTCGGCCCCTGCGCCGGAGGACAGCATCAGGGGCAGGCCGCCGACGACGGTCGCGATCATGGTCATCATGACGGGGCGCAGGCGGATTGTCGCGGCCTGCTCGGCGGCGTCGCGAACGCTTTTGCCTTCCTCGCGCAGTTGGTTGGCAAATTCGACGACGAGAATCCCGTTCTTCGCCATGATGCCAACGAGGAGTACGAGCCCGATCTGGCTGTAGAGGTTGAGCGTCGTGCCGAAGAATTCGAGGGCAAAGACTGCGCAGGCGATGCCTAACGGAACCGTTGCGATGATGATCAGCGCCGAAATGAAACTCTCGAACTGTGCCGACAGGACAAGCAGGATCACGATAAGCGCGAAGGCAAAGACGAGGGCAAGGCCGTTGTTCGTCTCGCCGATGGTTGCGAGTTCGCCGAGCGGGACAAGGCGCTGGCTCGGTTCGAGATAGTCGGAGACGACGGCCTGCACGTCTTCCCAGGCATCCTGCATCGCCATGCCCTGGGGCAGGTCGGCGGAGATGGAAACGGCCCGGGCGCGGTTTTCTCGGGTGAGCTCCGGCGCAACCGCTTCCTCGGAGATGCTGGTGATGGTCGAGATCGGCACAATCCGTCCGTCGCCCGCCTTGACGAAGACGTTTTCGAGATCGCCGGGATCGTTGATCGGATCGGTCGAAGCAATCAGGCGGATCGGAACTTCCTTGTCAGCGACATAGGTCTGGCCGATCCGGCGGCCGTCTAGCAGGGCCTGGATCGCGGTCGCGAGGCCGTCGATGCCGATGCCGAGATCGGAGGCGCGCTCCCTGTCGATGGAGACTGAAAGCTGCGGCTGGGTCGCTTCCGAGCCGAGGCGAACGCGGCCGAAGCGGCCGTCCTCCTCCATCGCGGCCACAATGGCATCGGCGGTTTCGGCGAGCGAGCGAAAGTTCTGGCCGGCGACCGCAAAGCGCAGGCCTTCTCCGCCGCCGCGGATGCCGAGCGAATTGGGCTGTATCGCGAAGGCGCGCACGCCGGGGATGGTTCGCAGATTACCGTTGATCTCCGAGACGATCTCGCCCTGGCCGCGGACGCGCTCGTCCCAGCCAACGAGCGAGAGCACCATGAAGCCGGAATTCGAACCGCCAAAGCCGGAGATTGCGAAGACATTGTCGGCCTCGCCGCTGTCGACATAGGGCGTCAGGATCGACTCCACCTTGCGCATCTGGGCGTTGGTATAGTCGAGGCTCGCGCCCTGCGGTGCCGAAAGCCGAAGGAGAACGACGGCGCGGTCTTCCGGTGGTGTCAGTTCCTGCGGCAGCTGAAGGAAGCTGAGATAAGCGGCGGCTGAAAACAGAACGGCGATGCCGACCGTCGCGATCGGGTAATTCAGCGCCCGGCGCAGGCTGAAGGCGTAAAGGCCCGCAAGCCAGCCGCCGAGGCCCTGTACTGAGCGCGCGAAGATGTTTGGCCGGCGTCGCCGTGAGAGGTCCTTCAGGAGGATCGAGGCCATCATCGGGCAGAGCGTCAGAGCGATGAAGGAGGAGATGGTGACTGCCGCCGCCAGAACGTAGCCGAATTCGCGGAAGAGACCGCCCGCCTGTCCGGGCAGGAAGGAGATCGGCACGAAGACGGCTGCGAGGGTCGCGGTGGTGGAGACGACGGCGAAGAACATCTCGCGCGCACCCACCACGGCCGCCGCGCGGGGCGTAAGACCCATATCGCGGCGCCGCACAATGTTTTCCAGAACGATGATCGCGTCGTCCACCACCATGCCCGTCGCCAGAACGAGGGCAAGCAGGCTGAGGATGTTAATGGAAAAGCCTGCCATATAGATGAAGGCGACCACGCCGATGAGAGCGATCGGCATTGTGACGGCGGGTATCAGAGTGGCGCGGATGTTCAGCAGGAAAAGGAAGATGACGCCGGTCACGATCATCACGGCGAGAATCAGCGTGAACTGAACTTCCGAGATCGCGCCGTTGATAAAGATCGCGTCGTCGCTGGTCACCTGCATCGTCACGCCGTCGGGCAGGGAGGCGTTGAGACGGTCTACTTCCGTACGGACTGCATCGGAAATTTCGAGGGTCGAATAGCCGGCTTGTCGGATGATCGCGAGACCGATGCCGGTGATGCCGGTCACACGCAACGAGGTCGCTGCGTCGTCCGGTCCGAAGCGCACGCTCGCGACATCGCCGAGCCGGGTACGGTCGTTGAGATAGATCGCCTCGAACTCTTCCGGCGTCGAGATATTGGCGTCCGCGCGCACGATGAGCGATTGGGAGGACGACTCCAGCTGACCGGCCGGCACATCGAGATTGGCGTTGGCGAGAGATGTCGCGATGTCGCCGACGGTCAGGCCGCGCGTCGCAAGCCGATCCGGCTGGACGTCGACGAAGATCTGGCGTTCGCGCTCGCCATAGACCCGCAGGGCGGCGACGCCCTCGACGGCCGACAGCTGATCGGTAATCCGGTCGTCGACCAGAGTCGTCAGATCCTCGATGTTCATGCCCGGTGCAGTGATCGCGAGGCGCATGATCGCCTGGGCGTCGGCATCGGCCTTCACGATTTCCGGGTTCTCCGCGTTCTCCGGCAGGTTGTCGGCGATGCGGCCGACGGCATCGCGCACGTCGCTGGCGGCGACATTGAGATCGACCGTATCGTTGAATTCGATCGTCACCTGGGCTTCGCCGAACTCGGATTTCGACGAAATGGACGAGATGCCGGAAACGCGGGACACCGCGCTTTCGAGCTGGCTCGTCAGCTGGCGGTCGACCGTTTCCGGCGATGCACCTTCGAAGTCGACCTCGACCGTGACGACCGGCCTATCGACGTTCGGAAGCTCGCGAACCTCGACCGCATTGAGGGCCGCAAGGCCCGCGACGACGATGAGAAGGTTGAGGACAATCGTCAGTACCGGTCGCGTGACGACCAGAGCGGCGAAGCTGCCGAGCGCGCTCGGCTTGTCTTTCGTCTCGCTCACGATCCGCTCCGGTCGGCCGATTCTGGTACCGGAACGCCGGAGCGCTCCTCCCCGCTGCCGAGGCGCGGAAGCTCGTCTTCGTCTTTTTGTTGTTGCGGCTGATCCGGGCGCGCTTCGGCTGCAACGATCGGTTCGTTCGCCCGGCTCATGTCCGCGCTGGGCGCGATCTCGCGAACTTCGACGTCGAGATCGAGCCCTTCGCGCATGGACTGGATGCCTTCCACGACAACGAGATCGCCGGCATCGAGCGCGTCGGAAACGATGAGGACCCGGTCGATGTCACGCTGTACGATCCGGACCGGCGCCTTTATAGCCTTGTCCTCGCGCACCACCCAGACGAAGGGGCCGTTGCGCTCCCAGACGACGGCCAGCGGATCGGTGGCGAGGTAGGTTTCGCCGTCGAGGGCAACGCTAACGGTGAAGGACATGCCCGGCCGCAACCGGTCATCGCGATTGACGATGACGCCTTCGGTGCGAACCGTGCGGCTGTCTTCGGCGACACGGCTGTCGATTGCGGCGATCTCGCCCTGATAGGTCTGGTCGGGCCGCGCGACCGGGACTGCCGTCAGGTCGGTGCCGACATCGATGTCGGTCAAAAAGCGTTCCGGCGTGAAGAAGACGAGCTTGAGCTGATCGCGTGCGTCGATCGTGGCGATTTCCGTCGACTCTTCGACAAGGCTGCCGCGTTCGACCTCGACGATGCCGATCCGACCGTCGATCGGCGCGCTGATTTCCCGCTTGGACAGGGCAATCCGCGCTTCCCGCAGGTCGAGCCGCGCTGAATCCAGCTCGCGGGCGGCGTCGCTTACTTCCACGTTCGTCGATGCGTTGCGCTGGCGCAGTTGCCGAAAGCGCGCGAGCTTATCTTCCGCGGCCTGAGCCATGAGGAGCGCGCGGTCGACGGCGACTACCTGGGTGGAGCTCTCGAGCCGGACCAGCGGTTGACCGGCACTCACCTGGTCGCCGGATGAGACCAGAACCTCCTCGATGACGCCGGATGTGTTGTCGGGGACGACGGTAACGGATCGGATGGCTTCCGCGCTGGCGAGCGTCTTGAGGTTGGTCCGGCTGAGTTCCCGTGTAACCGGCGAAACGATCGCGGGCGTTGCACCGCCACCGCCAAAGGCTCCGCGGCCAGGACCCTGGGACTGTTCGGGCGCGGCCTCACCTGCTTGCGGCGAGATCAGGATCATGACTTCTCGGATCGTATCCCTATAGGGAATATCCGATGCGAGGATCATTCGCCCGATTTCCGGCTTCACCCAGACCAGTCCGGCAAGTCCGACGACGAGAATGAGCGCCGTGACCACGATCTGTTTGAGAAACGAAAGCATTGACGTCCGTACGGTGTTTATCGACAAGAAAAGGCGTTGGCTCGCGCCCCACCGGACACGCTGTAACTGGCGGTTATACGGCAGAAGCGTTGTGCTGGCGTAACGATTTGTAAGCGTGCGACCTTTCGCGGTCACTTACGCGCGAGGGCTCCGCGAGCGAAACGCGAGGCCTATGGAGGCCCTCGCCATTCAAATTCGCGGGGAAACCGACTAGATCGGCCCTCTGGACCCGATTCTCAACGCGCCGGCGGAATGATCGGCAAAGCATGAAAGTGGCTGGACGATGAGCGAGACCGATCTGACGCTCGACAAGGTCGAAGAAGCGATCGAGGCGATCCGGAACGGCGAGCTCGTCGTCGTGGTGGACGACGCCGACCGGGAGAATGAGGGCGACCTCATCATGGCGGCGTCCAAGGCGACGCCGGAGACCATGGCCTTCATGATCCGCCATACGAGCGGCATCATCTGCGTGCCGATGACGGGCGAGCGCTCGGAAAAGCTCAACCTGCCGCCGATGGTCGCCAACAATCTCGACCCGATGCGCACTGCCTTCACCGTTTCGGTCGACTACAAGCACGGCATGACCACGGGAATTTCGGCGGACGAGCGTAGCAATACGGCCCGTGCCCTCGCCAACGACAATGCCGCCGGTTCGGACTTCCTCCGACCGGGCCATATGTTCCCGCTGATTGCACGCGACGGCGGTGTGCTGACGCGCTCGGGGCATACGGAAGCTGGCACCGATCTCGCCCGACTTGCAGGCCTGCCGGAGGTCGGCGTGCTGGCCGAGGTCGTCAACGACGACGGCACGGTGATGCGCCTACCACAGCTCGTGCCGTTCGCACGCCAGCATGGCCTGAAGATCGTTTCCATCGAGGACATGATCGCCTGGCGCGTGCGCCGCGAATCTTTCGTCAAGGCCGTGCGCGAAGAGACGATGGCGATCGGCGGGCTCACGGGACAGATCAGGATCTACGAGACACCGTTCGACGATCTCCAGCATGTGGTCGCGATTTTCGGCGATGTCCGGGAAGGCGAGGGGGTGCCGGTGCGCATCCACCGCGAACAGCCGGTGACCGACCTCTTCGGCCGAACGCGCGGCGCGAAGACCTGGGTGGAAGTTGCCGTCGACGAGATCGGGAAGGTCGGACACGGCGTGCTGATGCTCTTGAGAACGCCGGAGGTGGACGATTTCGATCTCGGCGACGCCGTGGTGGATCATGCCGATGGCGAGAAGCATCAGTCGGCAATTTCGCGGCGCAAGCGCTGGCGCGAGGTCGGGCTGGGTGCCCAGATCCTGCGCGATCTTCAAATCCGCTCGATCCGCGAGATCGCGACGCACGAGCGGGCCTATGTCGGCCTGACCGGGTTCGGTATCGAGGTCAGCGGAACGATCGTGGTAAAGGGCTGAGAGCGGAGCTGAGTGCGGCGAGATGCCGGCGAAGCGCCGGGATGCGCGCCGTACAGTCGGGCTGAATGAGGAAGGATATGCTGTCGTCGCGCATCAGTGTCGGGGCAGCCCTTCTGACACGCAACTGTGCGGCGAAGCGCGAATGGCTCCGCCGCGTTAAAGGAAACTTGTTCGGGAAAACCCGCTTCGAGCTGGTTATGCCGGCTCGAGATTGACCGCCTTCGGGCCCTTCCCGCGCTTGTCCGGCTCGGTTTCGAACGAGACCTTCTGATTTTCTTCGAGCCCGGCGAGGCCCGATGCCTGAACGGCGGAGATATGAACGAAAATATCAGCACCGCCATTGTCGGGCTTGATGAAACCAAAACCCTTCTCGGTGTTGAAGAATTTGACCGTACCGGTCTGCGCCATGGTAGGAACCCTTGATCCTTAGCATTCATTGTCGCCCGTAGGCAGCGGCAGGCAAGTCTTGTACTTAAGGAAGGAACCAACTCATCGCGGCTCTCGCCGCTCGGAAGAAGCGCTTCCGATGCGCAAATCGTCCATACCTAGCGTTCGCGAAATTGCCCGAACACAAAGAGGATGCATGCGATGCGAGCTATTGGCAAGTAAAACTTTTCCAACGCGGAGCGTCGCTTATATAGGGCGCGTTCCAATAAAGGCGCACTGTTCTCGGTCTACGCATACATGAAAACAATTTTCGCCGGCTTTTCGCCGTTTCCCGGCGCTCCTTACAATCCATCGGGTGATCTGATCGAGATGCTGACGCAGCGGCCGGCTCCGTCAGCTGAAGTCTATCCCGTCCTTCTTCCTGTGGATTGGGACAAGAGTTGGCAGATATTGCGCGAGGCGATCGAGCGGGAGCGCCCGGAAACCGTCGTCCTATTCGGATTGCACATCACCGCCGAGCGTTTGAGGCTTGAACTTCTAGCGCAGAACCGGCGGGAACTCGGACGAAAGGACGCATCGGGCGGCTTTCCGGCCGGTCCCAGCATTCTCGAGGGGCCGCCGAAATACGAGAGCCGTCTGCCTTGGGCCGAGTTGGCCGCATTGCTGAGGTCCGAGGGGATCGACTTCGAATGGTCGAGCGACGCCGGTGCCTATCTTTGCAATGATACGTTCTATCGGCTGGCACACAACGCCGAAAACCTCGGTGTTCGCCATTACGGGTTCATCCATATCCCGATGAGCGACGAGCGGGTGGGCGATTTTGCAGCCGGCAACGCGTCCATACCGCCGGTCTTCAATTCGATATCAGCTGAAAAGCTGCTGCGATTTGCGCACGGCCTGGGAGCCTTGTTTGGGGCGCGCTCGGAGCTGATAGGCTGATAGATCGGGTTTGCTCGGGTCGCCGCTTGCACCAGAGTACGAAGCGAGGGAACGCATGAGCGCGTCTGCATGTTACAAATCAGGACCTTTTGGAGCGTATTGATGCCGACCTACAAGCCGATCTTCGTCGCCTCGACCATGTTTTCCGCTTTTGCCTTTTCGGATTTCGCGCCGCAGGCTTCGGCTCAATCGATGGACAATGCGCCAATGCCGAGCGGCGGAGCGGTGGTCGAGTATGGTGCCGGTATCCCTCTCGGGCAGCGCGGTCAGTTCTACGGTCTGCCGGGTGTGGATCTGAATGACGGTGTCGGCAAGGTTCGCCGACGCGGGCCTGGAGGGCTTGAAAACAATGTCGGCGCGATCGGCATGGCAACGCCCTCGACCTCGAGTTCCAACCCACAGCCTCTGCTTGACGATACGCCGACGACGAACCGCGGCATTCCGATCAATCGCTGACGGTCTGATATACGATCGTGACTGATTTCGATGCTGATGCGCTCGGTGAGGTCTATCGAACCGGGCTGACCGCCGAAAAGAGCGGCGACCACGAGGCCGCCGCCAACGCCTACCTGAAATGTCTGGAAATCGATCCGGCCGACCATGTCGGAGCGGAAATTCGCCTCGCCGGGCTTGGCTTCCGCGACGCGCCTGCCAGCGCCGGAAGCGCCTATGTCGCGACGCTCTTCGACCAGCATGCCGAGGATTTCGAGGACATTCTCGTTCGCCAGCTTCAGTACAGGGTTCCCGAGCTGCTTGCGGGTGTTCTGCGTAAAACCGGGAGACGGTTCGAGAGCCTTCTCGATCTTGGCTGTGGCACTGGGCTAGCCGGGGAGGCACTGTCCGATCTGTGCGACAATATGATTGGCGTCGATCTTTCCGAGGAAATGGTGCGGGTGTCCGGCGAGAAGGAGGTCTACGACAGGCTTTTCGTTGCCGAAGCGATCGCTTTTCTTCAAAGCGAGCATTCGCAATCCGGCTACGATCTCATCCTCGCAACGGATGTTGTTCCCTATCTCGGCGAGCTGGACGCGTTATTCGGGGCTGCGGCAAATCGGCTCGTCTCCGGCGGAACATTCGCCTTCTCCACCGAAACAATGAGCGAAAACGAGCTTGAAGGCCGGCCATTTGCGGTCGGGAGGGCTCAGCGTTTCCACCATGGTGAAGCTTACGTTCGTAAGACATTGTTCGACCACGGATTTTCAATCGAACATTTCGAAGCCATCACCGTTCGCTTGCAGGATGGGGAGCCGGCGCCCGGCCACCTCGTCGTCGCGCAGCGCGCGTGAAGCGCAAGTCGACGATCGGTCGAGCCCGCGGCTCCTGAAACCTTCGAATGGATGAGACTACAATGAAAACTCTACTCTTTCCGATGGTTGCTGCACTTCTGATGGTATCGGCCTGCAGCACCGCAAATAACGGCATGGCAGCACGCGAAATGGCTTCGCCTGAAACGCCTTCCGGCGGCGTGGTTCCGGGCCAGCAGCGCCAGTAAAAACAGCGAATTGCTCGCCCTCTGAGAGCTTCGCGGCTCATACCAGTTCACGGCAAGTCACGGATATTAGGATCGGAGGTTCTCCGATTGCTTTAACGACCCGAGACTTCGTGTGATGATCAAAGCCGCAAGCCTCTTTTTCCTCAGCCTGCTCGCCTCGCTCGCCGTTTCTTCCGCCCATGCGCAGTCGGTTACCGGCTGGTCGGCGGGGCCCGCGGCAGATGCGACGATGGATGTGGGTCAGCACTTCAAGTGCAACGGACCGGATTGCGGCGGCGGATTTACCTGCCTCTATGCCGCTGCTCCACCCCGGCCTGCCGGCGCGCGGTGGTTGAAGGTAGAGGATGTCACCAATCCCAAGGTCTGGCCCTGGCGTTCGGTCGAAACCTGGCTGGGCACGAAGCTCAACGAGATTGAAGCTGGCGTCGTAGAGGACCCCTCCCTACCGGTCAGCGAATGGGCGGCCCGGGACAATCCGGTTACGTTCAAAATCGAAGAGGAGGGCTTCGCGCGGCGCATCTATTCGCCGAATTCGCGGCAGGGAAATCTGACGGTACCGATCTGGTTCTGGACCTCGGAAGGCCGCCTCTTCACGATGTTCTGCGCGATCGACGGACCGCGGATATCGAAGGTGAGGGGCCCGATACATCGTCTCCTGAGTGAACTCCATCCCGGCGAGCCGGTTCGCGACGACATTCCGACCCGTTTCTGAGCGGTTTCCGCGAGCGAGAGTGTACCGACGACCTGCGGAGAAGGCCGCACCGCGGGAACCAATTGGAGCGCGCCACCGTCTACCGAGTGATATTCACGGTATCGAACGGAGACCCCTATGCGCACTCTCGGAATGTTGGCCGTTTCGGCCGCTCTCGCCATTCCCACAATTTCGGTTGGTCCTGCGTCAGCCCAACTACGTGCGGTCGATCGCGATGGATACGATATCGTGGGCGTGCGGCTTTCGGAACGCGAACGTCGTAATAGCCAGCCGGTTCAGCTGCCGGACGGGCGTGTCGTTCTCAGGCCGGTGAGCAACGGAATTCCATGGCTCTTCGGCTTTGGGGATGCTCGCGGAGCACCTTCGGGGGTTCCGACGACAAACGGCGTGACGCCGTCCATGTCGGCTTCGACGCCTTCAGGTGGACTCGTTCCCGGCCAGGAGCCGCGCTAGCGAACTCCAGCATTCGTAGCGGACGGCGCAGTTTTCCGTCTTTTGCGCTCCAGTCGCCGTTCGCGGAACCAGATGATCAGTCCGGCCCCAGCGACAATCGCGGCGCCTGCAACAGTCCATGGTCCCGGCCACTCGTCGAAAACGAGGATGCTGGCAATCGTCAGGTAGATGATGAAGACGTAGGTGAAGGGCGTCAGAGCCGAGGCGACGGCATAGCCATGGGCGCGTGTCAGCAGCTCGTGGCCGAACCAGCCGAAAATGCCGGTGGCCACGAGAAGCATGGTTGAAAACCACGTCTCCGGCATTTCCCAGAAATAGACGGCGAAGGGTGCTAGGCAGAGCGTGCCGACGAGCCCGCTATAGAACTGCATGGTTTCGTGATGCACGCTGCCTGCAAGCTTGCGGGTCAGCAGGGTATAGAGTGCGATCGACAGGGCGGCGATCAGGGCCAGGAAAACCGCCCAGTGAAAATCGGCTTCGAAGGGGCGAATTGCGACGATCACGCCGACAAATCCCAAGAGAATAGCGCCCCAACGCCATGGCCCAACCCGTTCGCCGAGAATAGGTCCTGACAAAGCGCAGATTATGATCGGCGACGAGAACATGATCGTCGCGGTAAGCGTCAGCGGCAGGTAGCGGACCGCAACGAAATTCGCCGTTGTCGAGGCTGCGAGGAAGGCGGCTCTCAGAACGACCAGACCGAAATGTTCCGACCGGAACCGGTCGATATCGACGCCGTCTTTCGCGATCAGCCCGGTCGAGATAACGAAATGGACGAAGTAGCGCATGAACGCGATCTGGAGTGCAGGAAGCCCGATAGCGCCCAGCCATTTTGCGCTGGTGTCGATACCTGAAAAGCCGAGATAGGCGACTAGCATCATGCCGATCGCCAGAACGACGCGGTCCTCGTTGGCTTTGCTGACCAGTCCGACCATGGCTGGGAGTTCCTCGACAGTATTCTCTTTGTGGCGCGATCTTTGGTCGCGCCGAATTCTCAACGGCAGGCGGCGATAGCCCGAAATGCCGTTTTGAGACGCCGATGAATAGCGGACCAGGATCAACTTGTCGTAAAACGCGTGCCGTCACGCCGACGATTGGGGGCTACCGGCGTATATGCCGATCAAAGCTCTTATATGAAGCTATTTTTCGGTGAGTAAGTAGATAGCCATCTGGTGGAAGAAATTATGCAAACGCACATGAAGGTTTGCGCCCCTGCGACCATTTCTCACGCAGGCGTTAGTCGTCCGCATGCAACCAAAGACGCTGGTGAAAGTTATTCCGCCAACGTCCGCCTCTGATTATCGGGGCGCTCCACAATACCGGCGAAAAGCCGGCCTTTGTTCAAGGAAAGGGACCATCATGTTGAAGACGATTCGCATTGCAACCATCCTGGCTGGTGTCTCGGCTTTCGCCATTCCAGCGATTGCTCAGACCGACGAGCCGGAAATTCCGGGCTCGCAGACGGCTGTCGAGGATCAGGAAGAAGCGGAGCGTGACGCGACTGCGGATGCGCCGGCTGCTGAAACGGATGCCCCTATCGCCGACTCGGATAGCGATACGACGGTGCCTGCCAGTGATACCGGCAGAACCGAAAACGAAGAGATGGATCGCGAAGTGACCGCCGAAAGTGAAGGCGGCGCCGAAATGGAAGCTGAGGATGACGGTGAGGTCGTTCCCGGCTCCTCGGCCGAATTCTCCGGCGAGTCGGCTGAAGAGGAAGTCGAACAGGACGCTACAGGCAACGCTGCTCAGTAATTTGAATGAGACGGCGCGCTGTTGAGCGTGCCTCCATACAGCGTCAGCGACAATGCAGCCCCGGCCCTGTGCCGGGGCTTTTTTATTGGCAGCTGCAAACATTACCGCATGTGGATTTCGTCGCTTTCGCTCCATCGCGTTTTACACTGTCGAATTTCAAAGCTTTTTTTGGCATGAACCACTCAATTCAAGAGGTTAGATGACGTCGTTGTGATTAAAATTACAAGAAAGACAGGTTGTCGTTGAACTGTCATCCATTGTTCTTCTTATGTAGACGCGCTGTCACCTTTTGCGACGCAACGAATGTCCCGCTCATGCGTCTTCTTCTCGAACGGTCCGCAAGCGGGCCACGACATAAAAGCCGAACAAGGCTTGGAAAAAAAAGCGCTTTCAAAGGCGCTGTTAGAAAGGACAAAAATCATGTTGAAGACGCTCCGTACCGCAACCATTCTCGCTGGCGTTTCGGCTTTTGCCATTCCGGCTATGGCTCAGACCGGCGAAACCATCGTTCCCGGCAGTCAGACGATGATGGAAGAAAACGATGCGGCGACGCGTGATAACGTCGCCGAGCAGAGCACGATTCAGCCGGCTCAGACTGAGAACCCTTCCGCAGATCCGGTCCGCGACACTATCGTTCCAGGCAGCGAGACCCTCGCCGAGCAGAACGAGGCGGATGAGCGCGACGAAGTCGCACGTGGCATTTCGGCTGAAACGACGGGCGATATGGCCGGAGAAGGTGATGACATTCTCGTCCCGGGATCGGGCGCGACATTCACGCCGGGCGAAGAGCCGGAAGGTCAGAGCACGGCAGTTCAGGAAGAGTCCGTCGACCTCCAGAACTAATAAACTTTATCGCCAAACGTCGGCGGTTTTTCGGGGTCTCGGCATCATGTCGGGGCCCTTTTTCGTGCGCGCCCGACATTCGACAAAGGTCGAAGAGCAGTGCTGAATGATATTGCCATTACGACAGACTGTACCACTCTGCTGCCGTGGATCGCTCCGCTTTAGCTTCAATCGCGGTGGAACCCATATTCGGGAGGATTGACTAATGAACACTTTCAAATTCGGACTGCCGCTCGCAGGCCTCGTTTTACTCGCAACACCGGCGTTGGCGCTCGACGTTTCCAAAGAGACGGACGTGAATGCCGCACCAAGCAAGGTGTGGTCGACCGTGGGGGATTTCTGCGCCATTGCCGATTGGCATCCGGCGGTCGCGTCATGTGAAGAAAGCGAAGCGGAAGGCGCAACTCGCCGAACACTGTCTCTCGAAGGCGGTGGATCGATTGTCGAGGAACTCGTTTCGCGGGACGATGAAGCGATGACCTATACCTACAGGATCGTCGAGAGCCCGCTGCCGGTGGCCGACTACGAATCGACCATTTCGGTATCCGGTGAAGGCGAGACTTCGACGCTTTCCTGGCAAGGCACTTTCGATGCGGCCGAAGGGGCGAGCGACGAGGACGCTACCGGTGCGGTCAGCGGCATTTATGATGCAGGCCTTGCTTCGATCTCGGAAAAAGCGACTGCGATGTAAGGCCAGAAACCTACTGAGATCTGGTATCGGAGCCCGCGTTGAATTGAATGCGGGCTCTTTTTTGCGATGGAGGTCAGGCGGACGCCGCAAAGCATCCGGTTGAATAATCTTCGAGGGCAGTGCCGAAGCCGCGATCCGTCCGGAGGGGCTGGTTCGAGCGCAGTTGACTGCCGTCGGTCGAAACGAAATCCAGCGTCCGGTTTTCACGATCGATGGTCGCGGCGGTCAACAGGCCGCCATAGACTGCACCGGTATCTATGGAAATGCGATTCTCGGTAATCGTCGGGCGATTGCCCTTCTGTGGCGTGTGGCCGTGGACGACGACATGGCTCAGTGTTCCCTCATGCCGCATGAAGGGAGCACGGATCCACGCGCAATCGTGGCGCGTCTGGCGGTCGAGTGGTTTATGGGGATCGACACCGGCATGGACGAAGGCGAACTCGCCGACGAGCGCGATGTGTTCGGCGGTCGCCAGAACGTCACAATGATCCGGCGAGACCTCGAAGACCCGTTGGCGGGCGGCCTCGATCGTACCGCCTTCCTGCACGCCATAGCTCTCCAGCGTTTCGGCCCCGCCCTGGGGCAGCCAAACCTGGAGGTCCTCGGCATCCATTTCGTTCTTCAGGAACTGGAGGAACCACATGTCGTGATTGCCGATAAAGGTGTGTGAGCCCGGCCTGCGATCCATGAGAGTGACGACCCGATCAATGACGCCGCGGCTGTCCGGCCCGCGATCGACCATGTCGCCAAGAATGTAAAACGCGCAGTCTTCCAAGGCCGACATCTCGCTCAGGCGATTGATCAGGTAATCGAAATGCCCAACCATTCCGTGAATGTCGGATATCGCGACGATCCGCTTGGGAAGGCCGCTTTCGTCGAGCGCTGCCGGCCCTGACGCGAGCGTCGGAAAATAATCGGATGTCATTGATGAGAGACGCGCAACGGATAACGCGGGTTCCTGGAAGGTGGCCTGAGCCCGTTCAGAAAGCCCAGGTCCGTGCTTTGGAAATAAGGAAATCGCGGAAAACCCTGAGTTTCGCGGAGTTCCTGAGCTCTTCAGGATAGCAGAGATAGGTGTCGAAAGTCGGCATCTCGATCTCAGGCAGGATCTGGACCAGCTTGGTGCGCTGGTCGATCATGTAGTCCGGCAAGAGCCCGAGGCCGATCCCGCTCTCGATTGCCGAGCGGATCGCGATCAGATTGTTGATCTGCAGGATTGGCGAACGCGGAGGACCGTTCTCGATACCCACCGTTTCCAGCGTATTGAGGTTGCGAAGATAGGGTGGTGCCGGTTCGCCGAAAGTGATGATGCGGTGTTGATCGAGGTCGTCGATCGTCTCTGGAGTGCCGAAGCGCGAGATATAGCTCGGCGCGGCGTAGACATGGAGATGCACCGTGAACAGACGGCGCTGGATCAGGTCCGGCTGCTGCGGCTGCCGCAGCCGGATCGCCGCATCCGCCCGGCGCATGGTGAGATCGATCTCCTCGTTGTCGAACATGAGCTGGAGTTCGATGTCGGGATAGAGTTCGAGAAACTCCTTCGAACGCTCCGTCAGCCAGCCGGAACCGAGGCCGACCGTCGTTGTCACCCGCAGCTTGCCGCTCGGTTTTTCCTTGGTCTCTGTCAGCTGCATGCGCACGGCTTCGAGGCGCTGAAGCACATCGTTCGCCGTCTGGAACAGCATTTCGCCCTGTTCGGAAAGAATCAGGCCGCGCGCGTGCCGATGAAACAGCGGTACGCCGACTTCGCTCTCGAGCGCGGCCACCTGTCGGCTGATCGCCGACTGGCTCAGGCCGAGATTTTCCGAGGCTCGGGTGAAGGAGCCGGCCTCTGCTGCGGCGTGGAAAATGCGCAGCTTATCCCAGTCAAGGGCCATTGATGTGGTCCGTTCTGTCGATAGGCGTCATGATTGCTGCACTGCAACATAATCCATCGCCCGAAAATTTCACGCAAATTATTCGGCGGCGGCTTTCTTCTGGCTTTCGATCGCGCGGGTCTGTAGCCAGCGTTCCGCGTCAAGGGCCGCCATGCAACCCATGCCTGCCGCTGTGACGGCCTGACGCCAGACGTCGTCGGCAACATCGCCTGCCGCGTAGACACCCTCGATCGAGGTCCGCACCGTGCCCGGTTCGACCCAGAGATATCCCGAGGCCTTCTGCTTCAGCTTGCCTTCGAACAATTCCACCGCAGGCGCATGGCCGATTGCGATGAAAACGCCATCGGCCGAAAGCTCTTCGGTTTTGTTTGTATGGGTATCCCTGATCCTCACGCCAGTGACGCCCGGCATCGGCTTGTCCTGACCAAGGATCTCGTCGATCGCACCATTCCAGCGAACGTGGATGTTCTCGCTCGCAAACAGCCGTTCCTGCAGGATGCGTTCGGCGCGCAGCTCGTCGCGGCGGTGAACCAGCGTCACCGTTTTGGCGATGTTCGACAGATAGAGCGCCTCCTCGACGGCCGTGTTGCCGCCGCCGACCACGACGACATCCTTGCCGCGGTAGAAGAAGCCGTCGCAGGTCGCGCAGGCCGAAACGCCATAGCCTTGGAACTTCGCCTCGCTTTCGAGCCCGAGCCATTTCGCCTGGGCACCCGTCGCGATGATCAGCGCGTCGCAGGTGTAGACAGTGCCCGAATCGGCCGTCAGCCGGAAGGGCCGGCTTTCGAAGTCCGCATCCACAATGAGATCGTTGACGATTTCGGAGCCGACGTTGAGGGCCTGTGCCTTCATCTGCTCCATCATCCAGGGACCCTGAACCGGATCGGCATAGCCCGGATAATTCTCGACATCCGACGTGATCGTCAGCTGTCCGCCTTCCTGCAGACCCGAGATGATCAAAGGTTTGAGCATGGCACGCGCGGCGTAGATCGCTGCCGTGTAGCCTGCCGGACCTGATCCCAGAATGAGGACTTCCGTATGCCGCTCGGTCATAGGGTGCTCTCTTGGTGAGTGACGAGTGTTTCCGTGAAATGGTCGATTACGACTGACCATTCAATAAGTGACACATTCCGGCCTCGCAACATGCGCAGACACGGACTCACGTCGAAGCTGCGTTGCGAGGCGATCCATCGCGTTATAAGGACTTGCGTGCAGCGCAAAAAATCGAGGTTTTCCGTTCGGCCTCGATATCAGGGGGCATTCAACATCTTCAGGACGATTGCTCACGTCACGTCGAATTTCGGCTTAGCGCTTGCGGGCGCTATGGTGATTCCCGCCTTGGTCGATATTTCCGATCATAATCAGGACTGGAAGGTCTTCATCGGATCGAGCGCCCTGATCGGAATCATCTGCGCTCTCATTTCGGCGGCAACGCGGGGAGATCGCCCGCGTTTTACACAGCGTCTCGGCTTTCTGATCGTCACCTCCGTCTGGGTCGTAGGCGCAATCATCGGTGCCGTTCCACTCTACATCTCGTCGGTCAACGTCACCTATGCGGGCGCGTTTTTCGAATCGATGTCCGGTCTGACGACGACAGGGTCGACGGTTCTGTCGGGTCTCGACGCCATGCCGCGCGGCGTTCTGATGTGGCGTTCGCTGCTGCAATGGTTGGGCGGCATCGGCATCATCGGCATGGCGCTGCTCGTCCTGCCGGCGCTTCGAACCGGCGGAATGGCGCTTTTTCACATGGAAAGTTCCGACAAGTCGGACAAGGTTCTGCCGCGAGTCGGTCAGCTTTCGGGTGGTCTGGTTGCCGCCTACGTCGTTCTTACGGTGCTTTGCTCGATTGCCTATACCGGGCTCGGCATGACGTTCTTCGACGCGATGAACCATGCCATGACGACGCTCTCGACGGGCGGCTACTCCACCCACGACCTTTCGATGGGCTACTTCGAAGATGACCGGATTCTGACGGTCGCGACCATCTTCATGGTGCTCGGAGCGCTTCCGTTCGTTCTCTATATCCGGGCCTTCCTGCCTCGCCGGTTCCAGCTGTGGAGCGACCCGCAGATCGGCGTCTTCCTCGTCATCTGCGTGGTGCTGAGCCTGTCGATCGCGATCACGCGGCGGGTCTACAATGCCAGCTCAATCGAGGAAGCATTCGTTTCGTCGGCCTTCAATCTGGTCTCGATCATCACCACGACGGGCTATGCTTCGGACGACTATACGCTGTGGTCCAACGCAGCGCTGGGTATCTTCATCTTCGCGACGTTTCTCGGCGGCTGTGCTGGTTCGACCTCCGGCGGCATCAAGGCGAACCGGCTCTATATTCTATCCAAGCTCCTCGGAGCCAATTTCCGGCGGCTGGTTCGGCCCAATGCGGTTATCCGGTTGAAGTACGGGGCGAACCCGATCCCGCCCGAGGGGATCCAGACTGTCACGATCTTCTTCTTCCTGTTCTTCGGTACCCTGCTTGTCGGAACCATGGTGCTCAGCTTGTTCGGCCTCGACTTCGAGACCGCTTTTTCGGGAACGCTGACGGCCCTGGCGAACGTAGGACCGGGCTTCGGCCAGATCATCGGCCCGGCCGGCAATTTCTCTTCCTTGCCGGATGGCGCTCTCTGGTTCCTCTCCGCCACGATGCTGCTCGGGCGGTTGGAACTCGTGACCGTTCTGATCCTCTTCTTTCCGGCCACCTGGACGGACTGACCCCGAAGCGCGGGCGCAGAGGGATGCAGCCCGGCAACATGCACCGCCTTGCGAGGTCTACCGGCGTTGCCGGTCTTTTCCGCAGACTGTATCCGATGGGTTCTGATCCTGTACCGGCCATGACGAGCATTGGCGGGTGGTTCTTGGGGAGAGCCGACCATTTTCAGGACGATCGCCAATGTGACGTCGAGTTTCGGGCTGGCTCTCGCGGGTGCCATGCTGATCCCTGCGCTCGTCGATATCGCGGACGGTAATCAGGACTGGAAGGTCTTCGTCGGCTCAAGCGCCCTGATCGGCATGATCTGTGCGCTGATCTTTGTTGCAACGCGCGGAGACCGACCGCGGTTTACCCAGCGGCTGGGCTTTCTCATCGTGACGTCCGTCTGGGTGTTCGGCGCCGTCGTCGGCACGATCCCTCTCTATGTCGCCTCGTTCAACCTGACGCTTGCGGGCGCGTTTTTCGAATCCATGTCGGGCATCACCGCCACCGGCTCGACCGTGATCTCAGGCCTCGACGCCCTGCCGCGCGGCATCCTGATGTGGCGCTCGCTGCTGCAATGGCTCGGCGGTATCGGGATCATCGGCATGGCGCTGCTCATTCTGCCGACGCTTCGTACCGGCGGCATGGCGCTGTTCCACATGGAAAGCTCCGACAAGTCGGATAAGGTCCTGCCCCGCATCAACCAGCTGTCGGGCGGGCTCGTCGCGGCTTATGTCGTGCTGACCGTATTGTGCACGGTCGTCTATACAGGTCTCGGCATGAGCTTCTTCGATGCCGTCAACCACGCGATGACGACGCTCGCGACAGCAGGCTTTTCCACCCATGACGCCTCGATGGGCTATTTCGAAGACAACCGGATTCTGGTTGCCTCGACAGTCTTCATGATCCTTGGGGCGATGCCGTTCATCATCTATATCCGCGCCTTCCTGCCGCGCCGCTTCCAGCTCTGGCGCGACCCGCAGATCAAGGTGTTTCTCGCGCTCTGTCTCGTGCTCAGTCTGACGATCGCGATTTCCCGGCGGATGATCAATGGCACGCCCTTCGAGGAGGCGCTGGTTTCCTCGGCTTTCAATCTCGTCTCGATCATCACCACAACCGGATATGCCTCGGAGGACTACACGCTCTGGTCCAACGCGGCGATCGGCGTGTTCTTCCTCGCGACCTTTCTTGGTGGTTGCGCGGGTTCGACGACGGGGGGCATCAAGGCAAACCGACTCTACATCCTCTATCAGGTCGTCGAAGCCAATTTCCGCCGGCTGGTACGTCCGCATGCTGTCATCCGCATGCGCTACGGCAGTAACGAGATCGCGCCCGACGGCATCCAGACCGTGACGATCTATTTCTTCCTGTTCTTCGGAACGCTGCTGCTCGGCACAGTGGTCCTCTCGATGTACGGGCTCGACCTGATTACGGCTTTTTCCGGCACACTGACCGCGGTTGCGAATGTCGGCCCCGGTTTCGGTCAGATCATCGGCCCGGCCGGCAATTTCTCCTCGCTGCCTGATGGCGCTCTTTGGGTGTTGTCGATCACGATGCTGCTCGGGCGCCTGGAACTCGTGACGGTCCTGATCCTGCTCTTCCCGGCGACCTGGAAGGACTAAGCTCAAATGATCTCGGCCCACTACATCAATCTCGACCGAGCCAAAGAGCGGCGCGCCTTTATGGAGCGGCAGGCCGATCGGCTTGGCCTGAAGCTCAACCGCTTCAAGGCAATATCAATCGATGATTTCAGTGATGAGCGCTTCAACACGTTGTCGCGGAACTGGGAGCGGCCGATAACTCGCGTCGAGGTCGCTTTGCTTCTTTCGCATGCTAGCTTGTGGCAACGATCCGTTGAGATGGATCAACGCCTAGCAATCTTCGAGGATGACGCCGTGATGTCTCCTCGTCTGCCCTCGTTCTTGGCCAGAGAATTGCCGCCGTACGATCTTATCAATCTGGAATATTATGCGCGGCGCAAGTTCTTTCACCGCTATGGCAACGAAGGGGAACTCTCTTACATTGCGCGGGATAAGGCAGGCTCGGCGGCTTATATTGTATCACCAGAAGGTGCGGAGAAGCTGCTGGCAGCACTCCAGCATTCTGCCGCACCGGCCGATGCCTTTCTCTATGCCAGCGGGAGACTGAACATCACTCAGGTCGAACCGGCTCTTGCCGTTCAGGCCGAAGTGCTGGCGGCCAAGGGAATAGATCCAGGCATCGCCACGGCGACGCAAATCCACGAGCCACGCGGCCGGCTCGCGCCAACGGCGAACAACTGGATCTACGGCTGGCGTCGGACACTGACCCAGCTGCGGCTGGTCCCGCTGCATGTGGGACGTGGGACATTCTACGAATTCCGGGAACCGCGTGTCGATTTGGCTGAGTTCGCGCCGGACCAGAGCTCTTCGTAAACGGTCTCGATCTCCGCCGCTTCCCGTTCGAGTGGAAAATGCTCGCGGACATGAGCGAGGGCGGCTTTCGAAGCCGCATTCCGCTTCGCGTCGTCTTCCATGTACGAGACGAGGGCTTTCGCGATGGCCTCGCTCGAAAAGCTGTCAACCACCGTCCCGGTTTCTCCCTCGACGATCAGTTCGCGGAATGCTCCGGCATCGGTCGCAACCACCGGTGTTCCGCTCGCCATGGCTTCTAGCGGAGTGAGGCCGAAGCCCTCATTGCGCGGCGGTGCTACATAGAGATCGAAACGTCGGAACCAGGGTGCGATATCGTCGACCTCGCCGACCAGAAGGATGCGGTCCGTCATGCCGGCGCGATCGATACGCTTCTGCAAGTCTTTTCCGAACTCCGCGTGTTCGCTCGTCGTGCGCCCTGTAGCGACGCCGACCCAGTCGGGCCGGTCCTGCAGAACTTCGATCATGGCATCGACGAAGAGGTCGGTGCCCTTTTGATGACGGATGCGGCCGGAACAGCCGACGATCTTCTTGCCGTTCAGCCGGTGTTCGAGATTGGGTGCCAGAGCGGGCATCGGTCCGCCGGGCGTGAAGCTGTCGCAATCGATGCCATGCATGATCACCCGATGGGGAACCTTGAGATAGGACCCGCTTCGTGACGATGTGGCGATGACGCGGTCCATTCGACTGATCAGAAAGCGGGTATAAGCCGAGTGCTGCCGCTGTGCCGCCGATGTGAAAACGAGCTTGAGCGGCATGCGCAGGAGATCGCGCATGATGATGCCGGGCAGCATTTCGGTGTTGCGGCGGGCGTGCCAGATGCGGAACGGCCTGCCCTTGGGCTTTTTCCAGAGCGCGGGGAGGGCGGACCATGAAAGGCGCGGCACGCCTTCCGGCAGAACGTCCGGCCCCATGGAGGCGATTGCTAAGCGCTTCGCCTGTAACGGCAGAAGCTGCACGATCGTTGAGGTGACGCCGGAGAGACGCCGCTTGAAATTGGGCGCGATAACGTGGGTCTCGCGCGCTTTGATCTGGGATTTCAAGCTGATGCCAAGGGCTGCTCGGGCGTGAAGTGAACGAAGGTCAACAGTGCGCCTCCATTGTCACGCCCAATTTCCTGGAACGAGCGTGGAGCGCGAATCCTATTGCCAGAGAACTTCCAGCACCTCGTAAGACCGCGCTCCACCGGGAGCCGTGACTTCGACCGTGTCGCCTTCTTCCTTGCCGATCAGCGCGCGAGCGATCGGGGAGGAAATGGAGATGCGGCCGGACTTCACGTCAGCTTCCTGGTCGCCGACGATCTGGAAGAGACGCTCTTCTTCGGTCTCCTCGTCGACGAGCTTGACCGTGGCGCCGAACATCACCTTGTCACCCTTCATCTTGGTAACGTCGATAACCTCGGCGCGTGCGGTGACGTCCTCGAGCTCTGAAATACGGCCCTCGTTGAGGCTCTGAGCTTCCTTCGCCGCATGATATTCGGCGTTCTCGGAGAGATCACCATGGGCGCGTGCCTCGGAGATTGCCTGGATGATCCGAGGGCGCTCTTCCTGCTGGCGGCGACGCAGCTCTTCCTTCAGCGTCTCAAATCCGCGGGTCGTCATCGGGACCTTTTGCATCTCGGCCTCCACCTTTCGATACGGCCAACGACGAGGCGCCGGCGCGTCTTCTTATCGTTCGTGCCGGCGCGGCCGATGTCAACGCGGCGCTGCCGGTAATACAAAGACAGGCCAGACCGAGCGATAAATGATCGCTCGGTTCCAACCGGCTGAACGGACTTGGAAATGTCGCCGGGCCCTGGTCCGGTCAGGGCCGACAAGCCATTTGAAAACTCAGGCAGCGGTAAAGTACGACTGAAGCGGTCTGACTTCAAGATTGCCTTTCTTGAGGGCGCCAACGGCTTGGGCGGCTGCTTCCATGCCCGCCAGCGTCGTATAATAGGGCAATTTGTGGAGGAGGGCGGCACGTCTGAGTGACAGTGAGTCGGACAGGGCTTTGGCGCCTTCAGTCGTGTTGAAGACGAGCTGAACCTGCCGGTTCCGCATGGCGTCCTCGATATGCGGACGACCCTCCAGCACCTTGTTCACACGTATCGCCTCGATGCCGTTTTCGGTCAGGAAGCGCTGGGTGCCGCCGGTCGCCATCACCGAGAAGCCGATCTCGCTGAGGCGCCGGATCGTCGGCAGGATACGCTCCTTGTCGGCGTCCTTCACTGAGACGAAGACCGTGCCTTCGCGCGGCAGGTCGACGCCGGCGCCGAGCTGGCTCTTGGCGAAGGCGAGGGCGTAGTCGTTGGCAAGGCCCATGACCTCGCCCGTCGAGCGCATTTCGGGGCCGAGCAGCGTGTCGACGCCCTGGAAGCGCGAGAACGGGAAGACCGCCTCCTTCACCGCGATATGCTTGAGCGATTTCACATCCGGCTTACCGCCGTAAGCTGCAAACGCGGTGTCGAGATCCTCGCCCGCCATGATGCGCGCCGCGATCTTGGCGATTGGCCGACCAATCGTCTTGGCGACGAAGGGCACCGTGCGCGAGGCGCGGGGATTGACCTCCAGCACGAAGATGTCCTCGCCCTGGATCGCGAACTGGACGTTCATCAGACCGCCCACCTTCAGCGCGACGGCCATCGCCCGCGTCTGGCGTTCGAGTTCCTCGGTGATCTCGGTCGAGAGGGAATGGACCGGCAGAGAGCAGGCCGAGTCGCCTGAGTGGATACCCGCTTCCTCGATATGCTCCATGATGCCGGCGACGAAGCTTGTCTCGCCGTCGCAGAGGCAATCGACGTCGACCTCGATCGCATCCTTCAGATAGCCGTCGATGAGCACCGGCGACTTGCCGGAGACGACCACAGCCTCGCGCATGTAGCGCTCGAAGCCCTGTTCGGAGCGCACGATCTCCATGGCGCGGCCGCCGAGCACATAAGACGGGCGGATCACCACCGGATAGCCGATCCGATCGACGATTGCCTTGGCTTCCTCGAAGGAGCGGGCGATACCGTTGTTCGGCTGCTTGAGGTCCAGCTTGTTGAGGAGCTGTTGGAAGCGGTCGCGGTCTTCCGCCAGATCGATCGCGTCCGGCGAGGTCCCGAGAATGTTGATGCCGGCAGCCTCCAGAGCCTCGGCGAGCTTCAGCGGCGTTTGGCCACCGAACTGCACGATGACGCCGTGAAGCGTGCCCTTATCCTGCTCGGCATAGATGATCTCCAGCACGTCTTCGGCCGTCAGAGGCTCGAAGTAGAGCCGGTCGGACGTATCGTAGTCGGTGGAGACCGTCTCCGGATTGCAGTTGATCATGATCGATTCGTAGCCGGCGTCGCCGAGCGCAAAGGCGGCGTGGCAGCAGCAGTAATCGAATTCGATCCCCTGGCCGATCCGGTTCGGACCGCCGCCCAGGATCACGACCTTCTTAGCATCCGTGATTTCGGCCTCCGAGCGCGCGGCTCCCGCGAAGGGGCGCTCATAGGTCGAATACATATAGGGGGTCGGCGAGGCGAATTCGGCCGCGCAGGTATCGATCCGCTTGAAGACCGGATGAACGTCGAGTTCCCGCCGCTTGTCGGCGACCTCGACCTCGCTGACGCCGGCAAGGGTCGCAAGGCGCGCATCCGAGAACCCGCAGGATTTCAAGTAACGCAGATTGTCCTCGTCCTGAGGCAGGCCATGCTCGCGAATCTTCGCTTCCAGATCGACGATCGAGCGAATGCGGGCGAGGAACCAGGGATCGATCTTGCAGGCGGCGTGGATCGCGTCGTTGTCCATGCCCATGCGCATGGCCTGAGCCACCATCAGGAGCCGATCCGGCGTCGGCGTACCGAGCGCTGCGCGCAATGCGTTGAGATCGTCGCCCTGACCGGTGTCCGGGATGGTGATTTCATCGAGGCCGGTCAGTCCTGTTTCGAGGCCGCGTAACGCCTTCTGCAGCGATTCGGAGAAGGTCCGGCCGATCGCCATCACCTCGCCGACGGATTTCATCGCCGTCGTCAGGATGGGCACGGCGCCGGGGAACTTCTCGAAGGCGAAGCGCGGGATCTTTGTGACGACATAGTCGATCGACGGCTCGAAAGAAGCCGGTGTCGCGCCACCCGTGATATCGTTTTCCAGTTCGTCCAGCGTGTAGCCAACCGCGAGCTTGGCCGCGACCTTGGCGATCGGGAAGCCGGTCGCCTTGGAGGCAAGCGCCGAAGAGCGCGAAACGCGCGGGTTCATCTCGATGACGACAAGACGGCCCGTCTCCGGGTTCACCGCGAACTGCACGTTCGAGCCACCCGTCTCGACCCCGATCTCGCGCAACACCGCGATCGAGGCGTTGCGCATGATCTGGTATTCCTTGTCCGTCAGCGTCAGGGCCGGCGCGACGGTGATCGAATCGCCCGTATGGACGCCCATCGGATCGACGTTCTCGATCGAGCAGATGATGATGCAGTTGTCCGCCTTATCGCGGACCACCTCCATCTCGTATTCCTTCCAGCCGAGGACGGATTCCTCGATCAGCACTTCCGTCGTCGGCGAGGCGTCGAGGCCGTTCTCGACGATCTCGAAGAATTCCTGCCGGTTGTAGGCGATGCCGCCGCCCGTGCCGCCGAGGGTGAAGGACGGCCGGATGATCGCCGGAACGCCCACCTCGTCCAGCGCCTGGGCCGCGGCTGCGAGCGCATGGTTCATGTAGCGCTGCTTGCGATCGCTCTCTCCGAGGTTCCACTCGGCCTCAAGCTTGTCGAGGGCGGCGTTTCGTGCGTCCTCGTCATCGGCATGTTCGGCGCGGATCACCGCCCGCTTGTCCTCGTGGACCTTTCGATCCTGCGCCTTCGGGCCGGCGGCATTGGCCAGAACCGAGCGCGGGGTCTCGAGCCCGATCTTCGCCATCGCCTCGCGGAAGAGGGCGCGGTCCTCTGCCTTGTCGATGGCGGCAGCGTTCGCGCCGATCATCTCGACCTTGTAGCGTTCCAGTGTGCCCATGCGCTGGAGCGAGAGCGCGGTGTTGAGCGCCGTCTGGCCGCCCATGGTCGGCAGGAGCGCGTCCGGCCGCTCCTTCTCGATGATCTTGGCGACGACTTCCGGCGTGATCGGCTCGATATAAGTGGCATCGGCGAGATCGGGATCGGTCATGATCGTCGCCGGGTTCGAGTTGACGAGGATGATCCGGTAGCCCTCGGCCTTCAGCGCCTTGCAGGCCTGGGTGCCGGAATAGTCGAACTCGCAGGCCTGTCCGATAATGATGGGACCGGCGCCAATGACGAGGATCGATTTGATATCTGTGCGTTTGGGCATGGGGTCTGATCCGCTTCATCGGGTCGCGCAAAACACCACGCCGAGGGCTTCTCCAAGCGCTTCGGTGCGGTCCGGCGATTCTAATCTTCAGGCTGAGACCGCGTTATAGGGAAGAGTCGCGGATGGGGAAAGGGGAGATCGAGCGCTTTTGCTGCGGCGCACAGAAGAAGAGTGATCGCGCGCACAGAGTCTCGATAGCCTTACGGCAGTTCCTGATCCTTCTTGGCCAGTTCGGCCGCCCCCGGCAGCGCCTTTCCGTCATAGGTCTCCACGCCCATGGAGAGCGCGAAGCAGGCAAGCTCGACGGTCTTGGGGATGTCGACATCCTTTCCGCCGCGCGCGCCTTTTTCGTAATACTGGATGACGCGCTTTTTCAGGCCGAGTTTGTCGGCAGCATCCTTCTGCTTCAGGCCCAGGCCCTTCCGCCAGGCTTTGAAGGCTGTCGGCGTCATCAGCAACTCCGTCGATCATCCACGCGCGAGCCATTCTCCGGTTCGTCATTCTTGTCAACCGAATGCTGAGATCAGGGATAATGACTGCAGTTCATGTCAGGTCTTGCTGCGAAGAAGGCGGAATAGGACGGTTCGTCGCGCAGAAAATGCACATGGTGCGCTTTTAACCCCTTGAAAATGCGCACCAAGTGCGCCTTATTATCGTAATCCCAAGGCGGCACGCGGGATCGACGGGTGGTGCGAGCAAACCTCGCGCAACGTCCGGTCAAGCTGTGATCGCTAAAACAAAACAATACGATAAAGGGAGAAACGAAAATGCTTGCAGATATTATCGTCGGCCGCTCGTCTTATGGCGGAGAACGCGGACGTCATGACATGCACCAGCATGCGACCGTTCATTGCGGATTTCGACGCTCGTTAAAGCGGTTTTTGGCGCGCCTCGGCATCATCAAGATGCGGGCTGCCTGAACCGGTACACCGGCCGATAGCGAAATTCAGATGCGCAAACGAAAACAGGCACCGGTACGATCGGGTGCCTGTTTTCGTTTGAAGTAGCGGAACTTTGAGTTCGGATCAGGCCGCGTTTCGCTCGCCGCGATGCCCGTCGATCATGTCGAAGAAGCGCTTGAAGAGATAATGGGAGTCCTGCGGACCCGGTGAGGCCTCCGGATGGTGCTGAACCGAGAACACTGGCTTCTCGGTCAGCCGCAGGCCGCAGTTCGAGCCGTCGAAGAGCGAGCGGTGAGTTTCCGTCACGCCGCTCGGCAGTGTATCCGCCGCGACCGCGAAACCGTGGTTCATCGAAACGATTTCAACCTTTCCGGTGGTGTAGTCCATCACCGGATGGTTCGCACCGTGATGGCCCTGATGCATCTTCTTGGTCTGGGCGCCGAGCGCCAGCGCCAGAAGTTGATGGCCGAGGCAGATACCGAAGAGCGGAATACCGGCCTCCACCAGCTTGCCGATTTCCTTCACCGCGTAGACGCCCGTCGCCGCCGGATCGCCGGGACCGTTCGACAGGAAGACGCCGTCAGGCTGCATGGCGAGGATATCCTCGGCGCTGGTCGTCGGTGGCACGACAGTCACCTCTGCGCCATGGCCTGCAAGCAGGCGGAAGATGTTGCGCTTCGCGCCGTAATCGACCGCGACGACCTTGTAACGGGCCGGGGTCTCGGCAGCCTTTTCGTCGCCCCAGAGCCATGGCTTCTCGGTCCAGACCGAGCGATCCGTGGTGGCGACGAGCTTCGCGATGTCTGCGCCGTCGATGCCAGCCCATTCGCGTGCGCGTTTCTTCAGCGCTTCAATATCGAAATTGCCGGCTGGATCATGGGCGATCACGGCATTCGGCATGCCCTTCTCCCGCACCAGAGCGGTCAGAGCTCGCGTGTCGATGCCAGAGAGTGCCACGATGCCGCGCTCTTTCAGCCAGGCGTCGAGATGGCCGGCCGAGCGGTAGTTCGAGGGCTCGGTCACCTCCGCGCGCAAGATCGCGCCTACCGCACCCGCATTGCCAAGCGGCGAGAAGTCCTCATGGTCTTCCGCATTCGCGCCGACATTGCCGATATGGGGAAAGGTGAAGGTCACGATCTGCTGGGCATAGGACGGATCGGTGAGGATTTCCTGATATCCGGTGAGGGCCGTGTTGAAGCAGACCTCGCCTTCGATCGCACCTTCGGCGCCAAGGCCGAAGCCCTCGATCACCGTGCCGTCCGCCAGAACGAGCAGTCCGGTGGTCACGCGTTTCGTCCATCCCTCGCTCATAATCGGGTCTCCTGGTCCGGTCTCGTTCTAGAAAAAGCGTCTCGGCTCACCATCTTAGTGAAGCGGTCGTGAGGCGGAACCCGGCGACTGCATTCCAGAAATGGGCGCTTGCGTTGCATTCGGGGCTTCTCTATAGGGCCGCCGCCATAGGCCGCAAGCACAGAATGGCCGCGCTATCCTGAATTCCACGGGATAAACGGGCCGAAGCCGCCGGCTGATATTGGCAGATCATGCGCGAAAGCAACATATTGACCGTAGTGTGACGGATCAAAGAAATCATCGTTGCATAGAAAGCCGCATGGCGTAACATCCTGACTCCCGCCGCGAGCGTTTCCGATATTCGGACGGCCACGGTACCCAAGTTGAAAGCGACCTGCGCAATGCGCGAAACGATTTCTGAGGCTTTGACCAAAGCGCAGGACGAAGGCGATAAGACCCGTATCTCCATCCTTCGGCTGATCAAGGCGGCAGTTAAGGACCGGGACGTGGCGAACCGCGAGGCGGGACGCGATCCGGTCGATGCTGACGATATCCTGAACATTCTCGTCACCATGCGCCGCCAGCGGATCGAGTCTGCACAGAACTATGAGGAAAACGGTCGCCTTGAACTGGCCGAGCAGGAGCGCCAGGAGATCAAGGTCATCGAGGATTTCCTTCCCGCACAGCTTGACGACAGCGCCATGCATCAGGCCTGTCGCTCGGCCGTCGATGATATCGATGCCAAGGGCCTTCGCGATGTCGGCCGCTGTATGAACAAGCTGAAGCAGCGCTATCCTGGCCAGATGGATTTCACTAAGGCCTCGACCGTCGTGAAGGGCATGCTGCGCTAGCTAGCCGGACCTCTTCCGAGCACTTTCAAAAGAACAGCCAGAAGACGAGCGGCACGAGAATGGCTGTCGCGAGCGCGTTTAGCCCCATGGCAAGGCCTGAAAACGCGCCGGCTGCCTCGCTTTCCTGAAGCGCACATGCCGTGCCGATGCCGTGCGATCCGACTCCCATCGCCATGCCTCGGGCAGGAGCATCCTTCACACCAATCAGATTAAGAAGAGCCGGGCCCAGTGCCGCGCCGATGATCCCTGTCACGATGACGAGGACGGCGGTCAGCGAAGGCAGGCCGCCGATGCGTTCGACAATGCCCATGGCGACCGGAGCGGTGACCGATTTCGGTGCGATGGAAACGAAACTTGTCTGGTCGATGCCGAAGAGGCCGGCACAGAGCAGACCGCTGGCGATGCCCGTCACCGATCCGGTCGCAAGGCTTGCCGCGATCGCGAGCTTGTTCGCCTTGATCCGCTCGAACTGGCGATAAAGTGGAATCGCCAGCGCGACCGTTGCCGGACCGAGCAGGAAGTGGATGAACTGTGCGCCCTCGAAATAGGTATCGTATGACGTGCCGGTTCCTACAAGCACGCCTACGATGATCAGCACCGAGACGAGCACGGGGTTTAGCAGGGCCGGGCGGCCGATGCGCGTCCAGATTTCCTGAACGATCTGATAGGCGACGAGTGTAAGCGTCAGGGCAAGCAGCGGGCTCGTCGCGAGATAGACCCAGATATCGGTGATCTCGTCAGCCATCTTGGTCCTCGCCGCTGCTTTCCGGCGCGCTGTCCTTCATGAAGAAGCGCATGACGAGAGCGGTGACGCCGATGGTGATGAGCGTGGACGCGATCAGCGTTCCACCGAGCTGGAAGCCCTCCGAGCCGATTCGGTTCGTATGCTGCATGATCCCGACGCCAGCTGGCACGAAGAGGACGGCCAGATTGTTGAGAAGGCCGTCGCCGACAGTCGCGATCGAGGAGGGAATGCCGCCCTTCACGACAAAAAACGTGAACAGAAGCGCCATGCCGACGACGGGGCCGGGAAGCGGTAGTCCCGTCGCGGCCACGAGCGCCTCGCCGAAGAGCTGACACAGAAGAATGCCGGTGAGCGCCCTAAGCACAGGCGCCGCCATTGGGGGAACGACTCGCGATCATGAGCGGGAGAATAGACGTTCCGTTGATACGGAAAAGCCTCAATCGCCATTCTCTCAGTCGCAATGAGGATACGCCCTAAGCCAGCGCCAGCCTCTTCGAAACGACCACCTCTGTCAGGCGTCGCTCGTCTCCGCCGGCGTCACGAGTTCGGCGAGCGATGCGGCGAGGAAGCGAAGCCACCGACGTCCCCGCGGCTCGATGCGCCAGGTGACGAGGGCTGAACCCTCCTTCTCGCGGCCCTGCCGGAACGCAGAGAGAAGCCGCAGCAGCCAGATCTCGTCGCTCGAGGGCCAGCGGGTGCCAGGGCGATAGAACTCGAGCGAATTGGTGCCGTGTTTCGCCAAACCGCGGAAGAAGGCGTTCGAAACAGTTTCGATTGCGCGGGGGCCTTTGCCGGCAAGCATCATGCAGGCGCGCTCGATCTCGGGCTTGGGCTGAAGGCGGCTCTTCAGCGCCAGCCAGCGCAGACGGTTGAGGAGATCGCGGTCGTCAGCCGAGAGTTCGCTCGGCCGCGCATCGACGGTCGGACAGCCACGCGAGCCGAACGGGATGACGACGGCTTCTTCCGGAGCTTTCTCCGGGGAAAAGGCGAGTGTGCGGGCTGTTGCTGTCATGGCATGAACCGGCCTGAGATCTGCCAGTTTAGAACCTGTCTAAACTGCTGAAATTGTTGATTTCTCCTTAGCAGAGCTAGTATTGCGACGCAACGAATGCCAGGGCGCGACGTGTTGTCTTTTGCCTGTTCCCGATCGGGTGCAAAGCGTGTCCATCCGACATATTTGTGCGTTTGGCTCTTTCTGAAACTTACATCCTTCGCGCGGCGAGTGGCGCGTCGCGCAAGGAAGCATGGGAAATCACCGATGGCCGGTCTGTGGCGCAAGGCTCCGACGCCTTGCATCGATATCTGTAAACGCCCTGGGAAGGGCCCTTGCGTCGGCTGCGGCCTGACGAAGGACGAGAAGAAGCTCTTCAAGCGGAACCGCAAGAAGGCCGACCGCAAGGCGCTGTTCCGTCTTCTGCTGGCGCGGCTCGAACAGACGGGTCGCCGGGAGCGCTGGGAATTCCTCTACCGTCGCCGCTGCGCCAAGAAGAACCTTCCCTGTCCGCTGGACAAGCTGTCGGCATCGAGAGCTACGTGAGGGTCTCGCGATAATCGCCCGGAGGTGGTGAGACTTCGGCTTCCGTGTTCGGCGTCTATAGCTTAGATCAGCTTTATGCGCTTTCCGCCTTCCTTTCTCGACGACATCCGTGCACGCGTTCCGATTTCAGATGTGATCGGCCAGCGCGTCACCTGGGATCGGCGGAAATCGCGGCCGGCAAAGGGCGATCACTGGGCCTGCTGCCCCTTCCACGGTGAGAAGTCGCCGAGTTTTCACTGCGAGGACGACAAGGGCCGCTATCACTGCTTCGGCTGCGGCGTCTCCGGCGATCATTTCCGCTTCATGACCGAACTCGACGGGATGAGCTTTCCCGATGCGGTGGAGCGGCTTGCGGGCATGGCGGGGCTGCCGATGCCGGCGCGAGATCCACAGGCCGAGCGGCGCGAGGAGAAGCGTGCGACGATCCTCGACGCACTACGCCTTGCTTCGGAGTTTTTTCGCGAACGGTTGCAGGACAACGAGGGAGCCAAAGCGCGTGGCTATCTGCGCGACCGGGGTCTGACGCCTGCCACCCAGAAGCGCTTCGGCCTCGGATTTGCGCCGGAGGGCCGAAACCGGCTCAAGGAGCATCTTGCGGCCAAGGGCGTCGGGAAGGCCGAGATCGAGGCGGCGGGGCTCGTCGTCCATGGTGACGATGTTCCGGTTTCCTTCGATCGCTTCCGAGACCGGATCATGTTCCCGATCCTTGATACCTCCGAGCGCTGCGTAGCGTTTGGCGGGCGCGCGATGTCGCCCAACGCACGCGCCAAATACTTGAACTCGCCGGAAACCGAGGTCTTCCATAAAGGCGCGATGCTCTACAACCTCGCCGGCGCGCGGCGCGCAGCAAAGCAGGCGGGCACCTTCATCGTGGTGGAAGGCTATATGGACGTGATCGCGCTGGCCCAGGCGGGCTTCGATCACGCGGTCGCGCCGCTGGGAACGGCGCTGACGGAAAACCAGATCGAGCTTCTCTGGCGCAATTCGACCGAGCCCGTCCTTTGTTTCGATGGAGATGGCGCCGGCCTGCGGGCAGCTCATCGGGCGGCCGAGCTGGCACTGCCCATGCTGAAACCGGGCCGATCCCTGCGTTTCGCGCTGATTCCGGATGGCAAGGACCCGGACGATCTCGTCAAGGATGGTGGGCCGGACGCCTTTCGCGACGTTCTGGCTCAGGCCCGTCCGTTGTCGGACATGGTCTGGTCTCGCGAGACCGCCGGGTCGACTTTCGATACCCCCGAAGCGCGGGCCGACCTTGAGGCGCGCCTCAACCAACTGACACGGCAAATCGGCGACGAGAGCGTTCGCCGATACTACCAGAATGATATGCGTCAGCGGCTGTCTGCCTTTTTCGGTGGTGGATCGTCGCAGCGCGATTACGGCGGGCGCGGCGAACGCGGTGGCTATTCGGGCGAGCGCCGCGGGCAGAACCGGGGAGGGCGGCAGGGCTCCGCAGCCGGGTTGCGGCCCGCGATCTCGGACCGTCTCGCCCGCTCAAGCCTGCTGCGGTCGGCCGGCGGGCCGGCGCCGTCCTTAAGAGAGATCGCGATCGTGGTTGGTTTCGTGAACCACCCGGTTCTCATGCATGAAGCCTTCGACTACTTCGCCGATCTGGAAATCGATGCGCCGGATCTCGCCCGCCTCAGAGCCTCGGTCCTCGATATCTATGCCGACAGCGCGCCCGACAGCCGCGACATCATAGTCCAAGGTCTGAAACGCTCAGGCGCCGATGGGATTTTCGAAGCCTATGAGCGAAAGGCGCGGGAGGTTCGACTCTGGCCGGTTCTTGCCGATGCAGCACCGGACGATGCCCGCGAGGCGTTGCGCCAGGCGCTGAATCTACAGCATCGATTCAAGGCGTTGACGCGAGAGCTTCAGCAGGCTGAACGGTTGCTCGGCGAAGAGCCGACGCAGGGCGCCTACGAGCACATGCGCGCGGTGAAAGCAGAAATCGAGCGCCTCGAGACGACGGAAGCCCTAATAGATGGATTCGGCATCTTGTCGGGACGCGCGATTAAGACCATGTAAAGGCTCAGAATTCCGTTTCATTTCGGCCACAGGCTGTCGCGGCGTTGCCTCCTGCGCACGTTGCCGCACACGCTTGCGGCAAGCTGAAGCGTTTAAATATTGCCATTTGGTGGTCGGGCACACATATACCGCCGCTGAACGCGAAATAACGTTCATGTGATTGCGAGTTTTCGGTACGACCGCGGACGGCGGAAAGCGAGCCTGAGGGCCCTAGTAAAGTCAAAGCGGCCTGAGAGATGTGTCGTGCGGAGGCGAGACGTCGCTGATCGGACGGCCGGCAGCAGAACCCGGGTGGCGATGCCCGAAATCGGAGAATAAATCGTATGGCGACCAAGGTCAGAGAGAAAGAAGCGCCTGCGGACGAGCGCGCGGAAGCCGCGACCGACGGGCCTTTGCTGGACCTGTCTGATGACGCTGTAAAGAAGATGATCAAGGCCGCCAAGAAGCGCGGCTTCGTGACCATGGACAAGCTGAATTCGATGCTGTCCTCCGATGGTGTCACGTCCGATCAGGTCGAGGACCTGATGGCGATGCTCAACGATATGGGCATCAACGTCGTCGAGGACGACGAAGAGGGCGAGGCGGACAACGACAACGATAACGACGATTCCAATTCGTCGGGTTCGACCGAGGTCGCCGAAACCGGCAAGACCCAGGTTGCCACCACCGAGAAGAAATCTTCGAGCGACCGCACCGACGATCCCGTGCGGATGTATCTGCGTGAGATGGGCTCGGTGGAGCTTCTGTCGCGCGAGGGCGAGATCGCCATCGCCAAGCGGATCGAGGCCGGCCGCGAGACGATGATTGCCGGGCTCTGCGAGAGCCCGCTCACCTTCCAGGCGATCATCATCTGGCGCGACGAACTGAACGAAGGCAACATCCTTCTGCGCGATATCGTCGATCTGGAAGCGACCTATGCGGGGCCCGAGGCGAAGGCCCCCGCTGCGGTTGCCGCGCCGGACGGCGAAGACGCTTCCGAAGGCAATGGCGGGGCGACGAACAAGGCGAACGGCGCGGGTGAGCAGACTCGTCCCGGCGAAGCCCGCCCAGTCGGCACAGAGGAAGAAGACGAAGACGAGGACGACGAGGCCAACCTCTCCCTCGCCGCGATGGAGGCTGAAATTCTGCCTCAGGTGATGGAGACATTCGATCTCATCGCCGACACGTATTTCCGCCTGCGCAAGCTTCAGGACCAGCAGGTCGAGAACCGCCTCCAGGCGAGCGGCGCTCTCTCGCCCTCTCAGGAAAAGTCCTACAAGAAGCTGAAGGAAGACCTCGTTTCGCTGGTGAAGGGGCTTTCTCTCAACCAGAACCGTATCGATGCGCTGGTCGAGCAGCTCTACGACATCAACAAGCGGCTTGTCGGTAACGAGGGTAAGCTTCTGCGCCTCGGCGAATCTCACGGCGTGCGCCGCGATGAATTCCTGAAGGAATATCAGGGCTCGGAGCTCGATCCGAACTGGACCCGACGCGTCGCAAACCTCTCCGGCAAGGGTTGGCTCTCCTTCGTTCAGAAGGACAAGGAGAAGATCCAGCGGCTGCGCGGGGAGATTCAGAATCTCGCGACCGAGACCGGGCTCGAGATCACCGAATTCCGCCGCATCGTCCACATGGTGCAGAAAGGCGAGCGTGAGGCCCGGCAGGCGAAGAAGGAGATGGTCGAGGCGAACCTGCGTCTCGTGATCTCGATCGCCAAGAAGTACACGAACCGCGGCCTTCAGTTCCTGGACCTCATCCAAGAAGGCAATATCGGCCTGATGAAGGCCGTCGATAAGTTCGAATATCGCCGCGGCTACAAGTTCTCGACTTATGCGACTTGGTGGATCCGGCAGGCGATCACCCGTTCGATCGCCGATCAGGCCCGCACGATCCGCATTCCGGTTCATATGATCGAAACGATCAACAAGATCGTTCGGACCTCGCGCCAGATGCTGCACGAGATCGGCCGCGAGCCGACGCCGGAGGAGCTGGCCGAGAAGCTGGCGATGCCGCTCGAAAAGGTTCGCAAGGTCCTGAAGATCGCCAAGGAGCCGATCTCTCTCGAAACGCCGGTGGGTGATGAAGAAGATTCACATCTCGGCGATTTCATCGAGGACAAGAACGCTGTTCTGCCGATCGACGCAGCCATTCAGGGCAATCTGCGAGAGACGACGACCCGCGTACTCGCCTCGCTGACGCCTCGAGAGGAGCGCGTCCTGCGTATGCGCTTCGGCATCGGCATGAACACCGACCACACGCTCGAAGAGGTCGGCCAGCAGTTCTCGGTCACCCGCGAGCGTATTCGTCAGATCGAGGCCAAGGCCCTCAGAAAGCTCAAGCATCCGAGCCGCTCGCGCAAGCTGCGCAGCTTCCTCGACAGCTGATCGAAGAGTGCGATGCCGACGACCACATGCGTCGGCATCGCCAGAGCGCCCGCATTTTGCCCCTCGGCATCTTGCCTTCGCATTCACGATCCTGCATCTTCCGACCATGATCAGCCGCACGACCACGTCCGAGCTCGACACCGCCGCCTTCACGGCTGAGCGTTCGCGTCTGCGCGGTCTTCTCCTTCTTAGCCGCGACCGTCGGGCCCGGTAAGGAAGGGGCGCCCGGCGGTCGGCTCAAGCCGGTTTGGGTTCTCCAGATATGCGGCTTCGCTCCTTCAAAACCCGAGACCGATGGGCCGCGTAATCCTTACGCGGCTTGAAAAGTTCGATCCGATCGCGGAAGACGCACGGTAAAGCTCCCGTGAACGCCGCCGATCGAGAAGGCGATTGAAGGACGACGATGTCTGCCATCCACAATATTCCGATGCCTGCGAGCGATACGACGATCGAGGCGAAGAAGCCGTTTCCCGAGGGACGCGGCAAGACCATGACCAATGCGGCCGAGAAATATCGGCCCTATGGACAGATCGATCTGACGGACCGGACCTGGCCGTCGAAAACGATCGACACGCCGCCGATCTGGTGTTCGGTCGACCTGCGCGACGGCAATCAGGCGCTGGTCGATCCCATGGGCCACGAGCGCAAGGCGCGCTTCTTCGCGCTGCTCCTCGCCATGAATTTCAAGGAAATCGAGATCGGGTTTCCGTCGGCTTCCCAGACCGATTTCGACTTCGTGCGTTGGTGCATCGAGGAGGGCGGGACGCCCGACGACGTCTCCCTGCAGGTACTGGTGCAATGCCGGCCTGAACTGATCTCTCGCACCTTCGAGTCACTGGAAGGATCGGTGAAGCCGATCGTTCATTTCTACAATTCGACGAGCGAACTTCAGCGCCGGATCGTCTTCGACAAGGATCGAGCCGGGATCAAGCAGATCGCGACGGATGCGGCCAAGATGATCGCCGACATGGCGGCGAAGGCAGGTGGCGGCTATCGCTTCCAGTATTCGCCGGAGAGCTTTACCGGCACCGAGCTGGAATTCGCGGCCGAGGTCTGCAACGCGGTCGCAGAGATCATCCAGCCGACGCCTGAGAACAAGCTGATCGTCAATCTGCCGGCGACGGTGGAAATGTCGACGCCGAACATCCATGCCGACCAGATCGAATGGATGTGCCGCAATCTGGACAATCGCGAAAACCTCTTGGTCTCGATTCATCCGCACAATGATCGCGGCACGGCGGTGGCGGCGACCGAGCTCGCCCTGATGGCCGGCGGCGACCGTGTGGAAGGCACGCTGTTTGGCAATGGCGAGCGGACCGGAAATGTCGATCTCGTGACGCTGGCGCTGAACATGTACACGCAAGGCATCGACCCGCAGATCGACGTGTCCGACATCAACCGGATCAAGGACGTCTACGAATACTGCAATCAGCTCGCGGTCGGCGAGCGGCATCCCTATGTGGGCGAACTGGTCTATACGGCCTTTTCCGGCTCCCATCAGGACGCGATCAATAAGGGCATGAAGGCGGTACGGCAGCAGAACAAGCCGCTCTGGGAGGTGCCCTATCTGCCGATCGACCCGAAGGATGTGGGCCGCTCCTATGAGGCGATCATCCGCATCAACTCCCAGTCTGGCAAAGGCGGCATCGCCTATATCCTGCAGGAGGACTACGGGCTGAACCTGCCGCGCAATCTGCAGGTGGAGTTCCGCGAGGACGTGCAGCGGATCACCGACGAGGAGGGCCGTGAGCTTCAAGGAAGCCGCATCTACGAGCGGTTCATGGAGCGCTACGTCACCCAGCCCGAAGGCCGGCTGCGCTTCATCAATCACGTCACCAAGCCCGATCCGAATGTCGCCGAAGGCCGCATCGTCGAAGCGACGATCCTCGATCGCGGCGAGGAGATCGTGCTCACCGGCAAGGGTACGGGGCCGATCGACGGCTTCATCGACGGGCTGTCCCGGCATATCGGCGTCGAGATCTCCGTCCACGACTATTCCGAGCACTCCCTCGGCACGGGGTCGGATGCACGGGCGATCTGCTACATGGAAATCGCCCATGCCGGTGGGCGGCTCTTCGGCGTCGCCATCAACAAGAACATCGTGACGGCCTCGCTCGTCGCGATTCTCTCAGCGGCGAACCGAATCCTCGAAGGATCCGCATAGCGCTAAGAGCAACTCAGAGCAAAAGTGACTCAGCTCGGTGTCTTAAAATGATGCGACTGGCTCATTTCGAAACGGATGGTAGTGGCAGCACTGCCATCCGTTCGTCTATCTGCGGCACGCCCGCGCAATTATCTTGGAACCGCCGCACATCGCCGATACATTAACCGGAAATTCATGGTTTCGCGTGCGAGGCAAAAGTTGATGGCGGACAGCTCAGAGAAGGTCGCGCCCCTCACAGGGACGAGACGCCTCGCAGATGCCGTGCGGGCTGCCAAGATTGCCGCTGCCCAGCGTTCCGACGTCGTGGTCGATATTCGCGAAGCCGATCGCGCGCGTCTGGAAATCTTTGCAGAAGAACTGAAGCCGATTGCCGACGAAGTCGGCGATGACGATCTCTTCGACTTCGTGCTGACCGGCGGTGTGACCTCGCGCTACTGGGTGGACGGAACAGCGCATGTCACCATGGCGCGCGATCGGCGCACTTATCGCTTCGTGCGCGAAACGCGTCTTGGTCGCGTTACGCTCGCTGAATCGACCGAGCCGCGCAAGATCGCCGACCATGTGACGACTTACGTAGCCGAGCGGATCGTTGAGCGGGACCGGGCCTTCGCGGTCGATGATGGTATCGGCGACAAGGCGAGCGATCCGGCGCGGTTCAAGACCCAGCCCGAGCGCGGCGTCCAGCCGATGACGAGTGAATCGGTCCGCGTAGCTGATGAGGGACCGGAACGAAGCGGAAGCCGTTTTATTGTCGGCCTCGTCTGGTTTCTGCTCGGGACGGTGGTTGGCGCAGGCGTCCCTTTGGCGCTTTCCTACCTTTATCTGCTTTGAAGGCTGCAATGCAGCTTCTCGTTGACCTGCCGACGGCGTGAACTTGAAATGACAGATGCTATCGCGGCAGGTATCGGCGATGTATGCGAAGTGCATACAAGTGCAAAATCGCAAAATACGTGCTGCGTTTTTCGTCAACTGCGACTTCGTTTCTGAATCTTCCCGCCTTCAGGCTGGCCGGCAGAAGTATTCGAAGGCGCAATAATTATAAGTAACCATGATTTCTTGGTGGCTAAAGTTCCACTTTGATATGGGAAGGCCGAATCTCGTCCAGGGCTTAGCCAGATTTCACAGACGTTTGAGCCGAAACCCCATCGCCCCGGCTGCGAATTTGTAGCTCGGACGATATTCTTGGATTTTTGTTAGGTTGCTTTCCCGAGCACTGCTGAAGGTAGCAAAAAAATTAACACAAATTTCCGATGCTCATCTTCGAGAACGGGAATGGGGAACAATGAGCAATCGGGAAGGACAGCCGATACAATCCGGCGTCGCGAGCAAGGCTCGCGCTAATCGCTCTTTTGCGGGTCCGTTCGGCTTCCTTTCCCGGCTGACGATGAAGCGAGCGGCGCCCGGCCGCTTCAGCCGCATCAAGTCCTTTCTGGATCGAGACCGCCTCCTGTGTCTCGTTATCGCCGCCATTATCGCGCTCTCCGCGCTTGCCGCTCAAATTTTTATGGAAAATCAGAAGCGCGTCGAGAACGTCGCGGAGAAGTTCGACACTCGGACGAGCGACCGTCTGATCAATGACGCATTTCGCCTCACGCTCGCCGTCCAGCACGACGTTCTCAATCCGACAGAAGCCTTGAGCGATGCGGCAGGCATCTATGATCAGCTCCGCAATCGAATTTCCCAGATCAAGCTGGAAGCGGCTTCTCGTGGCCTGAAGAGCTATTACCGCCATCTGAAGAAGGACATCGAAGCTCTGGAGCCGCTGATCGAATTGCGGCTTGTCGAATCCAATTCGATCGAGGTCTTCGAAAACGTCTACAGGGTTGCGGCGGACGCCCTGCATTTCAATTCGCTCTACAACGACGAGGCCCATGATGCCGTCGCCGCCGAGCAGCAGAATTTGGAGAGCTCTTTCCTGGCGGTCGGTGCGATCGTTGTGATTGCTATCTTTCTCTGCACCCTGCTGGTCTGGCGTATCGTGATCCAGAACCGACGACTGGCGCGGGCGGTCGGTCTCGATGGTCTGACTGGCATCCACAATCGCGTCGGGTTCGATCGCCATGTTGAGGGCCTGCCCGAGGAAACCGAATGCGCCATCGTCCTTTTCGATCTCGACAAGTTCAAATCGATCAACGACGGTCTCGGTCATCACGCTGGGGATGAATTGCTGCGTACGGTGGCTCACCGCCTGACCGAAATCTGCCAGGGCGGAGAATTCGCATGCCGGATCGGTGGTGACGAGTTTGCCGTTGTGTTGACGGGGTCTGCGTCGGTCGCCTCCGGCGAGGTTCTCTGCCGCCATATTCTCCAGTCAATTGCCGTGCCGATCATGATCGGCGAGGAAACATTGAATATCTCTGCGAGCGTCGGCATCAGCGAGCTTCCGGCGAAGGCCGGCACCGACATCGCCACTTTGATGCGTCAGGCCGACACCGCTCTCTACGCTGCCAAGGACGCCGGAAGAGGACGTTATCGAGTCTATAGCGCCGCTCTTGTTTCGAAGACGGAACGTGCCGAGAAACTGCAGGCGGACTTGGCCGATGCGATGAAGGACGGGCAGATCTATGTCGTCTACCAGCCGATCATCTGTCTGAAGACGGGTCGCACCCTCGGCTTCGAGAGCCTTGCGCGCTGGAACCATCCGGAGCTTGGTGAAATTCCGTCGACCGAGTTCATCCCGATCGCCGAGAAATACGGAATCATTGCGGACCTCGGTCGCTTCGTTCTGGAAGAAACCTGTCGGAACGCGGCCGCCTGGCCCGAACACTATTGCGCAGCGATCAACGTTTCGCCGAGCGAACTCTCCGACCCGTGTTTCCTCAAACCCGTTTCGCGCACCGTCGCCCGTTACGGGATTTCGCCGAATCGGATGGAATTCGAGATAACGGAATCCCTGCTCGTACAGAACGAACAAGAGGCGTTGAAAACGATCGAGGCTTTGCGCGAGCGTGGCTTCTCGGTCGCTCTCGACGATTTCGGCACCGGGTATTCGTCGCTCTCCTATATCCACCGGTTTCCGTTCGACAAGATCAAGATCGACCGCTCTTTCGTCGTGGAAGGCGAGATCAACGAACGCGCCGGTGCGATCGTCTCTTTGATCTGCAATTTCGCGCGCTCATTCGGCATCAAGGCCGTCGCAGAAGGGATCGAGACGCTCGGTCAGGCGGAACGCATGCGCGAGCACGGCTGCGACATGGGGCAGGGCTTTCTCTACGAGCGCCCGCTTTCGGCTGAGGCCGTTAAGGACCTGATCCGTGAAGAAAGCGAAGCAGCTGAAATTCGCTGGGAGACGGTTCGCCTGAGACTGATCGAAAAAGCCGCCTGAGCCGTCATAAAGCCGCTCAGTTCGCACCGATCGAACGGGCGAGACTGAAAGGTTCGCTGGCCCCAGCCGGACCTTTCGAAAGAAACCTCGTCAGCCCGATAGTCTCGATTTCGCGTCCACGGCTCGCCCATCGGCGAGCAATTCGCGCTGGCGCAGCCAGTCGACGCCGTCATAGCTGTCGCCCATTCCGCGCTCTCGCTGGGTGAGCGACCAGTTTCCAGGCTCCCCAGCTATATCGAACAGGTTGTAGCGCGCCGCCGGCTTGTCCGAGCCGGGTGACTGGCTTGCAGACGGAACGCCGACGACCGGCACCTTGCGATGATCGGGACCATCCAACCAGTAAAGCGTATCGAGGTGGGTGTGGCCGTGCAGGACGAGTTCGGCGCCGACATCCCGGATAACCTTGGAGAAGAACTGCTTGCCGATCAGCCGCTTGTGCCAGGACGCAGCGCCCGAGATCGGCGGATGGTGGATCAGGACGACCCGAAAATGCCCGGTCGACCGACAGCTTTCGAGCAGTTTTGCCAGCGCCAGCGCCTGACCCCGCCGAAACGAACCCGTCGCGAAGAAGGGGGCACTGGCCTCCGCCGTCGAGACGCCGAAGATCGCGATCTTGCCGCGAACCCGCAGATAGGGAAACGAGTTGCCGATCGCCGCAAGCGGATTGTCGCCGACGAGATAATCGTACCATTCGTGAAACGACCGCTTGAGAGCGCCCGGCACATAGGCATCGTGATTGCCGGGTACGAGCGAGACATCGTGCGGAAGGCCCAGCTGCTCCAGCCAAATTCGTGCTGCGGCCGTTTCCTTCTTGGTCGCTAGATTCACGAGGTCGCCGGTCACCGCAATGTGGTCGGGTTCCTGGCGCTTCATATCGAGCACGAGATCCGTAAGCGTGTCACCGAACATCGAGCGGCGCCGGTTGCGATGCCAGTTCACGTATCCCGTCACGCGCTTGGAGGCGAGTTCACGAAGCGACAACTCGGGCAAGGGGCCGAGATGGATATCGGAAAGATGGGCAAGTCTGTACATCGAGGATCCTGATCGGTTCTCCTGTGTAGGTATGGCCGCGCTTGAAGAGAGAAACCCAGTGCCCGTCCAGAAAATTGTTCGCCGTATCCTGCATCTCGGTTTTCTCGCGACCCGGCCGATGACACTCGGCGTCCGCGTTGCGGCCTTCGATGAAGAGGGACGGCTTTTTCTCGTGCGTCACACCTATGTGCCGGGCTGGTATTTGCCCGGCGGAGGTGTCGATTCCGGAGAAACGGTCGAGCAGGCGGCTGTTCGTGAACTCGGTGAAGAAGGTAATATCGAAGTGCCGCTCGGCCTGCGGCTGATGTCCGTCCACTTCAACAATGCAGATTCGCGCCGCGATCATGTCATCGTCTACCGCGCCGAGGCAGTTATCCAGCGCGAACCGAAGGCGCCCGATAAGGAGATCGCTGATTCCGGCTTTTTCGCCATCGACGATCTTCCTGACGATGTGACCGATGCCACCCGGCGGCGCGTCGAAGAACTTTGCAACAGCGCGCCGCCCGATCCCTATTGGTGAGCGTCCGGCGATCAGGCCGCTGCGTCGGCTGGAACAAGCCGGTCGCGATTATGCGGCACGGTGAGGTCCTGCTGCGGGCCTTTCGGAACGATCCGCGTCGGATTGATCGTATCGTGGCTGGTGTAATAGTGACCCTTGATGTGGTCGAAGTTCACCGTCTCCGCGATACCCGGCCACTGGTAGAGTTCGAGCATGAAACCGAAGAGGTTCGGGTAGTCCGCGATCTGCTTGGCGTTGCACTTGAAGTGGCCGTGATAAACCGCATCGAAGCGGATCAGAGTCGTGAAAAGCCGCCAGTCCGCTTCGCTCGGATAGTTAGAGCCGGCGAGATAGCGCTGGCCCGAAAGCCTGCGTTCCAGCATTTCGAGTGTTTCGAAGAGCTTGTCGAATGCCTCTTCATATGCGTCCTGCTTCGTCGCGAAGCCCGCCTTGTAAACGCCGTTGTTGACGTTGTGGTAGACGGTGTCGTTGATCGCATCGATTTCGGAAAGAAATGCCGCTGGCGTGAGGTCGACCGAATTGTCGGCAAATTCGGAAAATCCCGTGTTCAGAATACGGATCAGGTCGGCGGACTCGTTGTTCACGATCGTCCCGCGCTTCTTGTCCCAGAGAACCGGCACGGTGACGCGGCCCGTGTAATTGGGATCGGCTTCGAGATAGACCTCGTAGAGCTTGTACTTGCCATTCACGCTGTCCGGTATCGCTCCATCTCGTTCCGAGAACTCCCACCCTTTCTCGCCCATGTGGTAATCGACGATGGAGAGCGAGATGACGTCTTCGAGCCCTTTCAGCTTTCGGGTGATCAGGATGCGGTGTGCCCAAGGGCAGGCGAGTGAAACGTAGAGATGATAGCGGTCAGCCTCGGCCTCCTGCGCTTCCTGACCGTCCGGCCCCGGCGTTCCGTCGGGAGTAATCCAGCCGCGAAAGTCGGTCGTCGGGCGCTTGAACTTTCCGCCCGTCGAGTCCGTGTCATACCATTTGTCCTGCCACTGGCCGTCGACGAGAAGGCCCATCGTCATCTCCTTTGGTTGCGTGTCGGACTGAGTCTCAGCCCGTTCCGTAGAGGTGAACCTTACCGCACGGGGACGTGTTCCAGAGGCGAACGCACAAACCATCCGGGTGAACGCAGCGTAACGCGAATAAAGCAGTGATTGTGGACGACCCGCCCGGGCGCTGGTAAGTGTCTTACAGTCGCGTGCTCTTGGTTCTATGGGCGCGTGATTGAGAGAGAGCGGAAGCAAGATGACGGACAGACGGCAGCGACGAAGCAGGGATCTGCGCTCATAGCGCCCTTCGTTGCGCGTGGTTTCTGCAAAAACTAGGAGCCAAGCGCCTATTGCGGTCAGCACCGCGCCCGTCTTTGCCGATTGTTCCGAGTATGTCTTCCTTCGCAAACACAGCAGCGAACGCCGTCTCCGCACATGGCGTAACCGGTCCATTGCCGGCCCTCGATCTGTCGAGCATCATCTATCGGCTCGAAATGCCTGCTGATGGCGAGACAATCGAAGCAATAGCCGAGGATGCCTTCGGCCCGGGCCGATACGTGCGTGCAGCGGAGCGGGTGCGCGAGCTCTATCCGATCGTTTCATCGCTCTGTTTCGTCGCAACCGACGGAGAGGCGATAGCAGGGTCCGTTCGGATGACGGATTTTCCCCCGGCGCCCGAGCGTGCCCTCATGCTCGGCCCGCTCGCAGTGCGACCGCATCTGAAAGGACGAGGCATCGGCAAGGCACTTATGCGCCATGCGGCAAAGCGGGCGAAAGACGAGGGATATCGCGCGATCTATCTCGTCGGAGACGCGCCCTATTATGCGCTGCTCGGCTACCGCGCGATCGAGCCGGGCCGGGTTGTAATGCCGCGCCCCGCCGATCCGTCACGTGTTTTGATGCTTGAACTTTAGACACGAAAAAGCGCCGGGCGTTTCCGTCCGGCGCGCGTGAGGTCGCGAAAGGTTCTCGTCAGACGCCGATCTTGACGATGGCGCGGGTCCTCAGGTCAACGATGATCGGCTGACCATTGTAGTAGAAGTAGCCGAAATTCGAGTGGCCTTCGATCTTCTGCAGGTTCACCGATGAAGGCACCGAAGCGCCGAGCGACGGCGGATTCTGCAACGAAGCGTTCGCGACCGGATTGCTGGCCGCAAATTGGACGACATTGCCTTGTGAAAACGCGCTTGCGGGCATGAAGCCGAGGCTCGCGGCGAGGGCAGCTGCCAATGCGATACCGAACCGTGACATTTCAGTCTCCTGCATGCGTTTGAGCGTAACAAACTCTGTCCATGATATAGGTATTCGAACGCATCATTGTGTAGATTCGTTGAGCCTTTCGCCGAGCCGGACGCGTTGTTTCCCGACCGTTGCAAACAAGTCGCAATCCCTCGAGCTACGCGGTTCAAGAGATCGTTCGCGCAAAACCGTTGATAGAGACCGGGACGCTCTTTCGCGCCGAGGGCGGCGTCTTTAGAAACCCCTCCAAGGCACGAGCCGTTCTTGCCGCCCCGCAACAGCCGTCCGATCGAGCGAAGATGTCAGCCGCGCCCGAGACCGCCCCGACGCCGATGATGGCGCAATATATCGAGATCAAGGCGGCCAACTCCGATTGCCTCCTGTTCTATCGGATGGGCGACTTTTACGAGCTGTTCTTCGATGATGCGGAGGAAGCCTCGCGCGCGCTCGGCATCACGCTCACCAAGCGCGGCAAGCATCTCGGCGACGATATCCCTATGTGTGGCGTGCCGATCCATGCGGCAGACGACTATCTCCAGAAGCTGATTTCCCTCGGCCATCGCGTGGCGATCTGCGAGCAGCTGGAAGACCCGGCGGAGGCGAAGAAGCGCGGCTCGAAGTCGGTGGTCCGGCGCGATGTCGTCCGGCTGGTGACGCCTGGCACGATCACCGAGGAAACCCTGCTCGAGCCGGGGCAGGGCAATCACCTGATGACCGTCGCCCGGCTCGGCGGGAAAGCGAAAGGCGGCGAATACGCGCTTGCCTGGACCGATCTTTCGACCGGCGATTTCCGGCTTGGCGAAACCGGCGAGAATCGGCTTGAGGCCGATATCGCGGCGATCGACCCGTCGGAACTGGTGGTGCCCGACGATCTCTACGCGGACCAGCGCCTTTCCGGCCTTTTTCGCCGTTTCGGCAAGCGAGCGCGGCCCGAGCCGCGATCCCTCTTCGATGTTGCGACGGCGCCGAACCGGATCGCGACCTTCTTCGGTGTCTCGACCCTCGACGGTTTCGGCGATTTCAGCCGAGCCGAGCTTTCGGCGGCGGCCGGACTGATAGCCTATCTCGGTAAGACGCAGCTCGACGCACGTCCGGCGCTGAGGCGCCCGCAGCGGCGCCTCGCCGGCGCGGTGATGGAGATCGACCCGGCGACGCGTGCCTCGCTCGAACTCACGCGCTCGGTGCAGGGCAAGCGGCAGGGCAGCCTTCTCGGCGTCCTCGACCGCACGAAAAGCGGTGTCGGCGGGCGGCTTCTCGCGAGCCGGCTTTCGAGCCCGCTGACCGATGTCGGCGAGATAGCCATGCGGCAGGCTTCGATCGGCCATTTTATCGAAGATGCCAGCCTGCGCTCGGATACTCGCGCGAGCCTTGCTCGGTTGCCGGATATGGAGCGGGCGCTGTCCCGGCTCGCGCTCGATCGGGGAGGCCCACGCGATCTCCTGGGCATTCGGGCGGGCCTGCGGGGCGCGGCGGCGATCGCGGATGCCCTGCAAGACGAGTTGCCACTGGAAATGGCCCACTGCCGCGCCGAGCTCGCCGCCCTGCCGGCCGATCTGCGTGCAGTGCTCGAGGAGCTTCTCGGCGACGAGGCACCGCTTCTGAAGCGGGATGGCGGCTTCGTGCGGTCAGGGGCACTACCCGAACTCGACGAGGCCCGCACGCTGCGGGAAGACGCCCGGCGTTTCGTGGCGGAGCTTCAGGGGCGCCTCGCCGAGGAAACCGGGATTCGGAGCCTGAAGATCAAGCACAACAACGTGCTCGGCTTTTTCATCGAGGTGAACGAGGCGAACGGCAAGGCGCTGATGGCGGGCGACTCGTCCGACCATTTCATCCATCGCCAGACGCTGGCCTCCGCCATGCGCTTTACGACCACCGAGCTTGCCGAACTGCAGGAGCGGATCGTCAATGCCGGCGCGGATGCACTTCGCATCGAGCTCGAAACCTTCGACCAGCTGCGCAACGCCGTCGTCGCCGAAGCCGACCGGCTGCAAAGGGCCTCCGCCGCCCTCGGGGCAATCGACGTCGCGGCGAGCCTTGCCGAACTGGCGGTATCCGAAGACTGGGTTCGCCCGAGGGTGGACGGCAGCCTCGCTTTCGATATCGATGGGGGACGTCATCCCGTCGTCGAAGCTGCGCTGGCCGCCGCTCAGGGGCCGAGCTTCGTTGCCAACAACTGCGATCTCTCACCGCCGGGCGCTGCTTCTGAGGCGGGCGCGATCTGGCTCGTCACAGGCCCGAACATGGGCGGTAAGTCGACCTTTCTGCGCCAGAACGCGCTGATCGCGATCCTTGCGCAGATCGGCTCCTATGTGCCAGCGCGTGCGGCGCATATCGGCATCGTCGACAGGCTGTTCTCGCGTGTTGGCGCGTCAGATGAGCTTGCTGAAGGCCGCTCGACCTTCATGGTCGAGATGGTGGAGACGGCCGCGATCCTCAATCAGTCCGGTGAGCGGGCGCTCGTCATCCTCGATGAGATCGGGCGCGGGACCGCCACCTATGACGGGCTCTCCATTGCGTTCGCGGCTGTCGAGCACCTTCACGAAGTCAATCGCTGCCGCGCGCTCTTCGCCACGCATTTCCACGAGATGACCGCGCTGTCGGAGCGGCTCGCCCGGCTATCGAACGTCACCATGCGGGTGAAGGAATGGAAGGGCGACGTCGTCTTCCTGCACGAGGTTGGGCCGGGGGCAGCGGACCGTTCCTACGGCATTCAGGTCGCCAAACTGGCGGGCCTGCCGAAATCGGTGGTGTCGCGGGCAAAGGCCGTGCTGGCGGAACTCGAGAGAACGGACCAGGGCGAAAAGCGCGGTACGTTTCTGGATGACCTGCCGCTGTTCTCGGCGGCGGTGAAACGGGCCGCTGAACAGGAGGCCGCGGACGCCGCCGGTGATCCGATCGCGGATGCACTGAAGGAGATCGACCCGGATGTCCTCTCGCCACGCGAAGCGCTGGAAGCGCTCTACAAGCTGAAGTCGCTCGCGGCGAAGGACTGATGATTGCAGCGAGGAGCTGCCCCTATTGTTGAGACGGCTGTTAAAAGGCCGCTCAAGAAAAAAGGCCGGTCCTTTCGGCCCGACCTGCTTCCATCTTGGTGACTTGGAACTTGCCAGTTGAGGAGTATCAGCGACCGAGCTGGGACTGGCGAAGATCGCCGGAGCGCTTAAGGTTCATGCCGATCACAGGCACCAGCTGGTTGGCGACGCGAACCGAGACGGTGATCGCCATCTGATCCTGGCTGGCGAGACGGGCGACCATTGCGCCTTTCAGCTGGGCGCGGTCGAGACCGACGACCATCTTGTTGCCCTGGACCTCGCCCGAAACGATGTCGAGACCCTTGCCCTTAGCGCCGTCCTGGAAGGCGCCGCGATAGCCTCGGCCAGCCTGAACGACCTCGGCCCGCATGGGCTGAGCGAAGAGGCCGACACGGCAAGAGCCATCGAGGACCATGCCGACGCGTTGGGTGTGCTCCAGACCATCGAAGGTGCAGTTGAACTTGGTGCCCTTGTATTTGCCGGCGACGATCTCGCCTGGTCCTGTCCACTTGCCGACGACCTGACGGAAGAACTGCTTGTCGCCATTGGCGGCAGCCGGGCCGGAAGCAAGCGCGCCGAAGGCGACGAGAGTGGCGAGGCCGAGAGTCTTCAGGCGCGACATGGACTAACCTTCCGGGCTGCGAGTAACGCTTCTTTATGATGCGCTAACTATCCGCTTGAATGGTTAACCGAGCCTTGCCAGAGCGACAATTCTAAAAGCGTTTCAGCTCTCTTTGTTTCGATTCGACTGTTGCCGGGAGGCAAATCGTGTGAGCTCTCCAAGCACATCCCGAAGCTTCGGACGCTCTGTCGTCATGAACGGAAATGGCCGGCAGAGATCCATTGCCGCAAGGCCGATCCGGGCCGTCAGCAGCCCGTTCACGATGCCTTCGCCGAGCCGCGCCGAGAGCTTGGCGGCAATGCCATGACCCAGCATCTGGCCGACGAGATCGTCCCCGATCGCGATCGAACCGGTGACGGCGAGATGGGCGACGACATTGCGGGTGAGGCGGATGAGGCCGAGCGTTCCGGGACGCGCGCCGTAGAGCTCAGACATACGGCGGATCAGCTTCACGCTTTCGAACAGCACATAGGCCACATCGACGATTGCCTTCGGGCTGACGGCGGTGACCACCGACGTGCGCTTCGAAGTGGCGAGCACCAAAGCGACGGCCTGGGAGTCCAGCGGTCCGAGAATGTCCCGTTCGGCGATCCGGATCAGATCGGCGCCATCGACCACTTCGTCCTTCAGGTCTGCGAGCTTCGTGCGGCCGGACAGCGTCTCCGGGCGGGCGGAGACGATTGAGGACAGACGTGCCACCGCCTGCTCTGCGCCTTCGCGCGAATTGGCGTGGAAGGCCGCCTGGGACTCGCGGCGGTCTTTCTCCACGGCCGACAGGCGCATCAGGCCAAGGGTTTCGCGAACGACGATACCGAGAATCGCGAGAACGAAGACTGCGGCCGCAGCGATGGCAGTCCAGCCGAGCCAGTCGTAGCGGGCGAAGAGATCGCTGACGAGGGAATCGATCCAGAGCCCGATGCCGAGGGAGATCAACGTGCCGAGGGCGCCAACGGCGATCTTGCCGAACGAAAAAGTCTTGCGCGCTCGTGTCGCGACCGGGGGCATGGTCTCTTTCAGATCGTCGTCGATGGCCTCGTCCGGCTCGTATTCCAGCGTCTCGATCCGGTTGATCGCCCGTGGCATTCGGCCCGGTCGGTCCTCTTCCTTCGTGCGCGCCTGCGGTTCGTCGCCGTCCTCCGGAAGGCGAAAGGCCTGAGGGCGACGGCTTGGCGGTTCGCTACGGTTCATCGCAGGCGATCTCCGAGCAGAAATTCCAGAGCCCGGTCGAGACGGATATGCGGGAGAGAGAGCGTGAGTCCTTCCTCGGTGCGTTCGAGCTTGGGCGGCCTGAAGCGCACGAAGCGGATCGGATCGGCCCGCTCGGCATGCCCGTCGGCGTCCATGAAGAGCGAGGTCGGGTCCTTCGGCAGATCGCCGGGGAATACGGCGGTCTCTGTCTTGCCGTCGAAGGTCTCGTCACCGATCGTCTCGCCGGCCTGGGGTACGCCGACAATAACGGGCAGATCGTCGCCATTGTCCTCGATGCGCGCTTCGCGCGTTGCGCGGATCGCGGCCATCGCGATCACCTGGGTCTCGGCGCCGGAAAAATCGGCGCGCTTGACCGCGCCCTCGACGAGCCGGCGCACGATCGCCTCCAGCCGCTTGTGGCTTTCGCGATGGAGATGGTCCGCCTTGGTCGCTGCGACGAGGATGCGATCGATCCGGCGGCTGAGTAGCGAGCCGAGCCAGCTCGACCGGCCTGGCCGGAAACACCGCAGAATGTCGGAGAGCGCGATCTCCAGATCGCGAACCGCTTCCGGCCCGGCATTGATCGCCTGAAGAGCATCGACCAGCAGAATTTGCCGGTCGAGCCGGGCGAAGTGATCGCGGAAGAAGGGTTTGACCACGATCGACTTGTAGGCCTCGTAGCGCTTTTCGAGGATCGCGCCGAGCGAGCCCTTTGGAAACGGTTCGCCTTTGGATACCGGAAGTGGAGCGAAGGTGAGGGCTGGCGAGCCTTCGAGATCGCCCGGCATCAGAAACCGACCGGGCGGCAGGGTCGAGAGCGCCGTGTTGTCGGAGCGTGCGGCGGTCAGATAACCCGAAAAGGCGCGGCTGAGGCGCTGAGCCGTCGGATCGTCCATCGGCGCCTTCGGATCGATGCTTTCGAGCATGTCGAGAAATTCGCCGGCAATCTCGCGGCGACCCGGAAGACGCGCCCGCTCGATCGATTCACGGGAAAACTCCGCAAAGCTCTTGTCGATCAGCGGCAAATCGAGAAGCCATTCGCCGGGATAATCAACGATGTCGATGGACAGCTTGCCGCGCGAGAACATGCGCGACCAGCCAGAGGCGGACTCGAATTCGACCGTCAGCCGCAGTTCGGAAATGGCCCGCGTCGAATTTGGCCAGTCCCGCTCGTCGAGCAGCCGGGCGATATGGTCCTCATACTGGAAGCGCGGCACGGCATCATCCGGCTGCTCCTCCAGATAGGTCCGCGCGACCCGGTCCTCAGCGTAGGCGGAAAACAACGGCAGCCGCCCGCCGTGCAACAGGTTGTGCACCAGCGCGGATATGAAGACGGTCTTGCCGGCTCGCGAAAGCCCCGTGACGCCGAGCCGGACGGTCGGGTGGAAGAAGTCGTTGGTTCTGTCGGCGAGGTTGTCGAGCGCGATCCGAGCCTCGTCGGCGAATGATGCCATGAAGTGAGGGCCTGCTGTCTAGAGCCTGTGTTCGAGCCTCCATATAGGTCAGGCAGTGCCGCGCTGCGACGAGCTGGCAAACGAGCTTTTGAAGTCAGGCCATTTCACGCGGCAGGAGAATGCGCTGCATGGTGCCGCCGCCGTTCTTCAGAGTCTCGAACCCGCCATCGCCGTCATTCACCGAAAATTCGACGAAGCCGCAGGTCGGCAGCCCCTCGCGAAGCTTGAACCAGGCCTTGCTGTCCTCTGCGACGAGGGAAAGGCAGAAATCCTCGATCATCGGGTTGTGGCCGATGATCAGAACGCTTCGCGCGTCCAGGGCAGCGCACATCGCCGCGACATAGGCTTCCGGTCCGAGGGCGTAGAGATCGTCCGACATGATCGTCTCGCCGATCGACTTGAACGCGGGCTCGACGATTTCGAGGGTTTCCTTGGCCCGGGTCGCCGAGGAGCATTGGACACAATCGATGGCGATTCCCTCGGCCTCGATCGCCTCGGCAAGACGTTTGGCGTCCTCGCGCCCCCGGTCGTCGAGCGCGCGTTGGTGGTCCCGCTGACCGGGCAAGGCCCATGACGAGTGGGCGTGTCTCAGGACGAACAATTGAAGCGGCACCGATACCATGTGAAATGGATAAGCCGAACCGCGCGCGACGGCAATCCATCTTCGGCACTTCATGGTTGCCGCCGACAATATCCGCATAGATCGGGCGGTGCTGGCGGTGCCCCGAAAACGTCTTGGTTTCCGAGCAGCTTCCGCCGACGATCAGCGGTGCGAGTCGGCGCAGACGAAGAATCGATGCGAGGAGAATGGAAATGACGAAACGGAACGAAATCACGCGGAGCAGTCTCAGCCTTTTGGCTGCTGCTGCCATTCTCTCAGGCCCGGCATTCATGGGGGCTCGACCCGCTCTCGCTCAGGAGACTGCAACCGAGGCGCCGGCGCGGGGCACCGTCACCGTCACCGGATATGGCGAGGCGAGCGCGAAGCCTGACGAGGCCGTGCTCGGTTTCACAGTGCTGCGTCAGGGCGAGACGGCAAAGGCAGCCGTCGAGGGGACAAGCGCGGCGATGCGCGAAGTGATCGCCGGCATGCGCGAACTCGGCGCCGAGGACCGCGATCTTCAGACAGCGACGATCCAGATCTTTCCCCAGTATGGCTCGGTCGACCGGTCCCTGCCGGGTGGCGGACAGCAGAACGAGATCGTTGGATACGAGGCGCGCAATACGCTGTCGGTCACGGTACGCGAGATCGCAGATGTGGGCGCTTATCTCGACAAGGCGATCGATCTCGGCGTCAATCAGGGCGGGGATGTGAGTTTCGCGCTTGCCGAGGATGAGGCGCTCCTGTCCGAAGCGCGCCGCAGCGCGGTCGAGGACGCTCGGGCGAAGGCCGAATTCTATGCCGAGGCGGCAGGCGTCTCGATCGACCGGATCGTTTCGATCTCCGAGCCTTCGGCCGACCGGGGGCCCCAGCCGGAAATGATGCGGATGCGCATGGCTGCCGATAGTGGCGGAGGCGGTGTGCCGATCGAGGCAGGCGAGATCACCCGCTCCGCCTCGATCGAGATCACGTTTTCCATCGGCCGATCGAATTAACGGCCGCGAATGTGGCGAACCGGGCAGTTCGGACGATTGCCGAAGCGCACGACGACCCGGTCGCCGCGCATACGGCCGGCGACGGCGACACCGCGACGACCGGCGCGAATGACGCGAGCGCGGTGAACGCCGATGCGGCGGGCCTTGCGAACGGCCCGGCGCGGGCTGCAGGCGCGCGCCCGGCGGCCATGCGCATGTCGGCCACGGTAGCCTCGGCCACCGCGATAATGGGTCTGCACATGGCCGTTTCCGATTGTGATGCCGAAGCCGATACCATTGGCGGCGGCAGGAGCGGCGGAAGCGCCGATGACCCCGAACGAGACGGCAGCGGCGAGACAGGCGTTGCGGATGAGCTTGGCGATCATGGGAGGCTCCTGGGTATTGGCTTCGTATGGGGCCAGGATCGCAGCCGTGACGTGAACTCACCCGGAAACGCCCATTCACCGAGCATTCAGAATAATAGATAGCTTGCGTGGCGCCCCGAAGTGGCGCGCGCATCTTTGCCGGCTCGATGAATTCTGGCGAGGTTGCGGCACATTCGCGGGAACCCCAAACAGTTTGCCAGACTTGCTATGTCAATCGCTTTTTCAAGTTGCGGTCGGCATTTTCCGGCAGGCTGTAACCCACGACTTCACGGGCCGACCAATCGATGAGCACGACGGACAACAGCGCGGGTCGCTACGCCAAGTCACCTGCGGAGATTCCCAAACAGGGCTGGAAAGACGTGGTCATGCGGGTGAAGGACCGCTTCGATGACCACAGCGTGACCCTCATTGCGGCCGGCATCACCTTCTACATCCTGCTTGCACTCTTCCCGGCGATCACCGCACTTGTTGCGATCTACGGCCTCCTTGCCGATCCCGCGACGATCCAGTCGCAGATATCGAACCTCGAAGGGATCGTACCCTCGGGTGCGCTCGGCATCATCCAGTCCCAGCTCGAGCGGTTGACGAGCCAGACCGAATCCTCGCTTTCGATTGCCTTCGCGATCTCGCTGCTTCTCTCGATCTATTCCTCGACCAAAGGCGTGAAGGCTCTCTTCAAGGCCACGAACATCGCTTACGAGGAAAAGGACGAGCGTGGCTTCATCAAGCAAAATCTGATCTCGATGGGGTTCGTGGTCGCCAGCATCGTTTTGGCGATTTTCGCGATCGCGACGCTTGTTGTCATCCCTTCGATTCTGTCCTTACTGCCGCTTCCGGCCGGCGTGACAGTCCTCGTCGCGATTATTCCGCCTATTCTTCTGGCGCTTCTGGCGATGGCCTGGATCGCGGGCCTCTTCCGGTTTGGGCCGGACCGGCGCTCGCCCACCTTCAAATGGCTGACGCCGGGCGCGGTGCTGACCATTCTCGGCTGGGTGATCGCCTCGATCGGCTTCAGCTTCTATGCGGCGAACGTGAAGAACTTCGACGCCACCTATGGCTCGATGGCCTCGATCATCGTCTTCCTCATGTGGACCTGGATCATGATGATCATTCTCTTGGCGGGCGCGGAGCTCAACGCACAGCTCGAACACCAGACCGGCGAGGATACGACTGTCGGCAAGGAGCGCGAACCGGGAAACCGCCGGGCCGAACTCGCCGACCAGATCGCGGCACTTCGCAACAAGGACTGATCCTTCCGACATACGAATGGCAGAAAACAAAAACGCCGCCCGGAGCATGGCTCGGGGCGGCGTTTTTTCGTGCGTCGGGTTCGTTCGGTCAGATCTTACCGTCGAGACCTTGCTGGTAGTATTTGTGGGTGATCTTGTCCTGGTTCTCGAGCAGCCAGTCGATCGAGGGCTCGTTCGACATCGCCTTGCGAATGGCGCTCGTCATGCCCTTGCGGTGAATGTCGAAGAGAACCTTGTGATCGAGGTCCTCGACATCGACGATGGTCGGCGCCAGCCAGACCGAGCAGATGATGCCGAGATCGTTGACCCGATCCTTCGGCAGAAGCCCTTCGCGCACGGCATCGAGCACGCCGTTGGCGATGGCGAACTGCACCGTGCCCATCAGGATGTTGGTGTATTTCGGATTGTCGACGGTGACCTTCGAGGTGCAGAGCGTGACCGGACGCACCATGATGTCGGTGTTGAGCAGCGCGAAGACGCGGCTGTGGCCGGCGACCTGATCGCCGGTGAGGGTGGCGAGCGCGGTGCCGACCGGGCCGTCGAGTTCGCCGATGACGACCTCGGGCTCGGCTGCCGTGCCCGGAGGGCCTCCCGCGACGAGGGCTTCACCGGTGCGCATGATGATACGATCGGACATGGGTTCTCCACTTGATGTCTTGATCCTGGAGCGGCGGTATCAGATCGCACCGCCGCGCGGCAATCGCGTGGCGGTGTTTTTTGTGGCTGGATGTTCTGAGCTTCAGGCCGCGATCCTGCTCTTCGTGGTCGCGCGGGAAGCGGTCTCGATCTCTCTGGAGATCATCTCCGCAGTGATCGCAGAGAGCGTCCAGCCGAGATGGCCGTGGCCGGTGTTGTAGAAGACGCCAGGCCGACGTCCTGAGCCGACGCGGGGCATCATGTTCGGCATCATCGGCCGGAGGCCCGCCCATGGGGTGACCTCTTCGGTGGAAACGCCGGGGAAGCGTTTGCGGCACCAGTCGACGAGAGGGCGAATACGGGCTTCCTTGATGTCCTTGTTGAGGCCGGCGAATTCGGCAGTTCCCGCCAGCCGGAACCGGTTCGCGCCGAGGCGGCTGGTGACGATCTTCGCATGATCGTCGAGGAGGCTGACATAAGGCGCGCTCGCCCGGCTGTCTTCGTCGGTGAGGTGGACGGTGATGGAATAGCCCTTCACCGGATAGACGTTCACCCGGTCGCCGAGCTGGGCCGCGAAGCGTCGGCTCGCGACACCCGAGCAGACGACGACGCCGTCGAATGCGCGGCGGTTGCTCTCGCCGTCGGGTCCTGTCGCAGTCACGGCGACGCCGCCCGCCGCAAGCGCTTCGAGACCCTCGACTGCGTGCTCGTAGGCCATCCTGGCCCCACGTCTGGCGCAGGCATCGGAAAGGTTGCGGGTGTAGAGGTGGATGTCGCCGGTAAAATCGCTTTCGGTATAGAAGCCGCCGATGAAGCGTCCATGGATCGTCGGCTCGATCGCGGCGATTTCAGCGGGAGACACAGCGTGCCGCTCCAGCCCGCCGCGGCTCAGGAGTTTGTTGACTCGCTTGGCTTCGTCGAACTCGGAGCGATCCTCATAGATGTGCAGGATGCCGCGCGTTTCGGCGTCGAAGGCAAAGCCCTCGTCGGATGCCATGTCGAGGAGATGGCGCCGGGCCTCGATCGCAAGCCGCGTGGTCGCGATCGTGTTTTCTTCGTAGTTGCGCGCAGCGAGCATGAACTCGGCGAGCCAGGAGAGCTTGTGCCAGCTTGGCGCGGGATGGATGAGAAGCGGCGCATCCTTGCGCAGCATCCATTTCAGACCTTTCAGAAAGGTCGATGGCTTGTTCCAGACTTCGGCGTTCGAGGCCGATAGCTGGCCGCCATTGGCAAAGGAGGTTTCCATGGCGGCGTAGGGGTGACGGTCGTAGACGGTCACGTCGAAGCCGCGGCGGATGAGTTTGTAAGCGGTGGTAATGCCGGTGATACCGGCACCGATGACTGCGATGGTCTGCATAGCGTTGCGTGGGGCGCGGACTTCGGTCCGACCCATCCCTATGCCCCGTCCGTTATGAGCCTGAGAGCTTCACCGACGCCGCGCCCACCGCGGTATGACGGTTTTCTCCTTCGGCGGACCGTCAACGGCGAGACGGTCACTCTTCGGACGATTTGCGCCACCACCGGTCCCTGGGCCTGAGAGATTCCGGGGCGGTTGCTCCTTCGGCGCCGGCCTTGCGGCCGAACTCTCCCGGCGGTGACGATATTCGAAAAGCATAGGCCGATAGAGAAATGCGATCAAGCGATTTCAGGACCGGAAATTGTGCGGCGCCGCATATGTGAAGCCACTGATATGTAGGGACTTGGGAGGTATCAAGTCTTCGATTTTTCGGTGGCCAAGAAACTCTGACGCTCAAGTATTGCTTAAAGGTCGCGCCACATGACGAGCGCGTCGACAAAGCCTTGCTTCGGATGATCGAAGGCCTCGGGCAGCCGGCAGAGCGTCTCGAAGCCGAGCGAATGCCAGAGTCTGATCGCGCCGGTATTGGTCGAGACGACGAAGTTGAACTGCATCGCGCGAAAGCAGCGCTTCCGAGCCTCTTGAAGTGAATGCTCCGCCATCGCCCGCGCAATGCCGCGTCCGCGTGCCTCGCTCGCGACGGCGTACCCGCAATTGGCGACATACGAGCCGCCGCCAGCCTGATTGCGCTTCAGGTAATAGGTTCCGAGCACTACGCCGCCGCTTTCGGCGACGAAGGTCGATCGGTCGGCCCCGCACCAATAGGCGAGGGCGTCGGGTCGGCTCATCTGGCGGTCGAGGGCGTAGGTTTCGCCCTCACTGATAATCGGCTCGATGATGCGCCAGATCTTGTTCGCGTCGCTTTCCGAAGCGGCGCGAATGACAGGCGTTTCGGCCCTTTCGCTCATTTGGCGTCAGGCCTTGAGGACGGTTTTCTCGGAGATCGTTGAGTCCGCGTTGAGCTTGTAGACGATCGGCACTCCGGTCGCGATCTCGTATTGCAGGATCTCCTCCGGCGTCATGCCCTCGAGTGCCATCACGAGTGCGCGGAGGCTGTTGCCGTGGGCCGAGACGATCACCGTGTTGCCACGCAGGACCGAGGGCTGGATGTCGTGGAGATAATACGGCCAGACCCGCGCGCCGGTGTCCTTCAGGCTCTCGCCGTTTGGCGGCGGCACGTCGTAGGACCGGCGCCACTGGTGAACCTGCTCGTCGCCCCACTTCTGGCGGGCGTTGTCCTTGTTGAGACCTGCGAGGTCGCCATAGTCGCGCTCGTTGAGGGCGAGGTTTTCTGTAACGTCGAGATCGCTCTGGCCGATCTCCTCGAGGATCAGCTTCATCGTCCGCTGGGCGCGGCCGAGCTTTGAGGTGAAGCCGAGATCGAAGGTGTAGCCTGCCGCCTTCAGGCGCTGACCGCCCGCTTTCGCTTCCTCCACGCCCTGCTCAGTCAGATCCGGATCTTTCCAGCCGGTGAAGAGGTTCTGTTTGTTCCATTCGCTCTGTCCGTGGCGGACGAGGACCAGGGTGCCCGACATGTCCTGCACTATCCTTCTTTGAAGATCGATGTGGGTTGAGAGGTCAGCTGGTGAGGCCGAGAACGTCGCGCATGGAATAGAGACCCGGCTTACGGCCCTTTGTCCAGATCGCCGCCGATACCGCACCGCGTGCGAAGATCTCACGGTCGCCAGCCTGATGGGAGAGTTCGATCCGCTCGCCTTCGCCTGCGAAGATGACGGAATGCTCACCGACCACCGAGCCACCGCGAAGCGTCGCAAAGCCGATAGTGCCGGTCTCGCGCGGGCCTGTCTGGCCGTCGCGAACGCGCACGCTGTTGTCGGAGAGCTCGATATCGCGACCCGTGGCGGCGGCCTCGCCAAGGAGGAGGGCGGTGCCGGACGGCGCGTCCACCTTGTGCTTGTGGTGCATTTCCAGGACTTCGATGTCGAAGAGATTTCGGGGCAGGGCGCGGGCCGCCTGCTCGACGAGGCCGGCGAGCAGATTGACGCCGAGGCTCATATTGCCCGACTTCACAATCGCCGTCGCTTCGGCAGATTTCGCGATCCGGTCCTCGTGATCGGCGGAAAATCCCGTGGTTCCGATGATATGGGCGCAGCCTGCCTTCGCCGCAGCTTCAGAAAGCATGGCGCTGGCGGCTGGTGCGGAAAAATCGATCACGGCATCGGCGCGTTCCAGCGCGCTCGCGATATCTGACGTGACAGCGACGCCCGCCCGCTTCAGGCCGGCAAGGCTCCCGGCATCGTCGCCAAGAGAGGAGGAACTCGCCGATTCGAGCGCCGAGACGAGGGAAGCTCCCTCCATCTCGGAAACGATCCTGATGATGGTGCGGCCCATACGTCCGGCCGCTCCGAACACCGCGATGCGTGTCTCAGCCATGCCTCGATCCCTGGGATTTGTTCTTCGTCATTGCCTTAAAACTTCAGGCGAGGGACATCACCTCATCGCCATGCCGCCGCGTCTGAAGCGCGTAGAATCTGGCATAGAGGCCTTTGGGCTTGTCGACAAGTTCGTCATGGGTGCCGCCCTCGACGATCTCCCCGCCGTCGACGACGAGGATCTGGTCGGCATTGACGATGGTCGAGAGCCGGTGCGCCACGACGATCGTCGTGCGGTCCTTCATGGCGTTTTCCAGCGCTTCCTGAACGAGCGTCTCAGAGCGTGTATCGAGCGCGCTCGTTGCCTCGTCGAGAAGCAGAATGGGCGCGTTCCGTACGAGCGCCCGCGCGATCGAAAGCCGCTGGCGCTGGCCACCGGATAGGGTCACGCCGTTCTCACCGAGGGGCGTGTCGTAGCCGAGCGGCTGGCGCAGGATGAATTCCTCGGCCTGGGCTTCCTGCGCTGCGTGCTCGATCTCGGCGTCGGTCGCATCGGGCCGGCCCAGCCGGATATTGTCGCGGATCGTTCCGTCGAACAGATACGGCGCCTGCGGGACATACGCGATCTGGCCGCGTAGCGACTTCTTCGTGACATTTCGGATATCGATCCCGTCGACGGTGATCTCGCCCGTCCCGACGTCGTAGAAGCGCTGGATCAGGCTGATGATGGTCGACTTGCCGCCGCCGGAAGCGCCGATAAGGGCTGTCGTCTTCCCGGCCGCTGCGACGAAATTCACGTGCTTCAGAACCGGCTCGCCAGCGTGATAGCCGAAGGTGACGTCATTGAAGGCGATTTCGCCGGCCTCGATATTCAGCGGACGCGCATGGGGCGCGTCAGCCTGGCGTGGCTCGATATCGAGGATCTCATAGATCATCGAGGCGTTCACCATCGCCCGTTCGAGCTGCACCTGGAGCCGGGCGAGGCGTCGGGCCGGATCGTAGGCAAGCAGCAGCGCGGTGATGAAGGCGAACATCGCGCCCGGCGAATAGCCGTAGACGATCGCGCGATAGCCCGAATAGGCGATGACGCCGGCGATCGCGAGACCGGCGACGATCTCGGTCACCGGCGTCGTGCGTTCGGTTATCGAGGCGATGCGGTTGGAGCGCTGTTCGGCCGTCGTCACGAGGGTTTCGAGCCGCTGCTTCAGCGGCTCTTCCATCGTGAAGGCCTTGAGCACCGTGATACCCTGGGCAGCCTCCTGCATGGAAGCAAGCACCCGCGAATTCACGTCGATCACCTCGCGGGTGGCCACGCGCAGCTTGCGGGCGAGGCTCGCGATCATGATCGCGATAGGCGGTGCCGCGAGGAGCGCGATGCCGGACAGCAGCGGGTCCTGATAGATCATGACGCCGACGAGGAAGACGAGACTCAGGAGATCGCGGGCGAGGGAGGTGATCGTTAGGTTCAGCGTCTCGCGGATGCCCGAGACGTTCTGGTTGATCCTTGCGGCGAGCTGGGCGGATCGGTTGTCCGTGAAGAAATCGACCGACAGCTCAGTCAACTTCTCGAACAGCCGCCGCTGGTAGCGTGCGACGATATTATTGCCGATTCGCGCAAGGATCACGCCCTGACCGTAGGTCGCGAGACCGCGCACGACGAATGTGAGAAACACGATGACCGGCAGCGAGACGATGGCGGCTCGGTTGCTGAGGACGAAGATTTCGTCGATCACATCGCGCATCACCCAGGCGAGGAAGGCCGTGGTCGCCGCCACGAGGACGAGACAGGTGATCGCGAGCGAATACTGACGAACGAATCGGTGGCCGTTTTCGGCGAACATGCGCTTGAGGAGGTGCAGCATCACGCCGCGATCCTCAGCCTCCTTGAGGCGCAGCTTGGGCCGCTTGACGCGCGGAGTTTGAGTCTTTTTCTCTGTCATGTCGGCTGAGCTATAGTAGTCGAACCGCCGTGTGCCTACGCCAAATCATGGTCTCGGGCGGGAAAACTCGTCACGCGAGACGATTCTCCGCTTTACCGCGATATTCCTGCACCGCATCGAATGCACGGCAAATACCTTATTTTCACCCGTGAACTCTTCGCTTTTCAGGCAGTGTCAGGACTGAGATGGCTCGGACAATATTGGCGTGCGGGAATCGGCCCTTTAGGTTGCAGTCGGCTTTTTTCCTAACGGTTCAGTAACCTCGCTTCTTTAGTTTCTCCATCAAGACCTCGCGAGCGGCGGGGCTAATGCAAGCAAGCGAACGGGCGCTAAAGGGGGGAGCGATGTCGATAGCTATGCGGCTCCTGTTCGGCGGTCTGACTTTCGCGATCCTCATCTGCGCCTTCGCTCTTTTCTCACTTCACAATCAATCTTCGGCACTCGGAATTGCTGCCAAGCTACACGATGGTGCGGCCGTGTCGCTCGATCGCTTGCACAAGGCCCGAGGCAGGGTCGACTCCCTCAATGCAAGACTGAGTGGTCTTTTCGATGTGCGTCGAGAGACGCCGACGATGACGGAGCTTGAGAAGATCGAGTTCCGCAATGCGATCGAACGCATCAAAAACGAACTGAGCGCTGTCCTTTCTGCCCCGCTTTCCGAACCGACTGTTCGTGCAATTTCGGAAATTCGTTATCCGTTGAGCGTTCTTTCGGCGAGTGGAGGTGATATTTCGCATCGTGCCGCGCGGGCGGAACTGAGCAATATTTCCCACGCCATCAACACCGCCCTCCAGAGCGAGCGTCACGATCTTTCGGCCTATCGCAACGAGATCGACCGCAAGGTGGAGACTGGCTATTGGATGACGCTGATCGCGCTCTCCACGATCCTGGTCGCTTTGGTCGGCTACGTCGTCTTCACCTCACGCTCCATTCGAGCAGCTTTCCGCCGGGCCTCGAATACCGCGACGCGCCTTGCTTCGGGCGCGTGGTCCGAGCCAGTGAGCATCCAAGGCCCGAGAGAGGTGAAAGAGGTTCTGCGCAGCCTGTCGGATATCCAGCAGAGATGCGAGGCGATGACCGAGGCGATGTCCAACAAGACGGACAACCTCGCAAACCAGCTGGAAGCCAAGCAGGACCAGATGGCCGCCGCGCTCAACAACATGACGCAGGCGCTGTGCATGCTCGACGGGGACAAGAAGCTTCTCGTCTGGAATGAGGTTTTCACTTACTATTTCGGCGAGCATGAGGTCGGCACTCCGGCCAACAAGTTCCTGAAGGATCCGCGCCTTTCGGCGCCCCTTCCGCGCAACGAGACCTCCGTCATGAACACGGAGACTGAGCGTGGCGAGGTCATGGAGGTGAAGCGTCGCGGGCTTGCGGGCCGCGGCCTTCTGATCACCTTCGAGGACATCACGGAACGCCAGCGCATCTCCGAACAGCTGGAGCATCTCGCTGCTCACGACGCGCTGACCGATCTGCCGAACCGGCGCCGTTTCGGCGACGAGATCGAGGCGATCCTTTCCAAGCGCCGCGAGAACTGCGCGCTGCTCGTCCTCGATCTGCGCAATTTCAAGGCGATCAACGACACCTATGGCCACCCGATCGGCGACGGTGTGCTGGCTATGGTCGGCGATCGGCTTGTGGCTGCCTGCGGACCGCGTGCGGTCGTATCGCGTCTTGGCGGTGACGAATTCGGTATCCTCGTCACCGCGACGAAGGACGCGGACTGGCTCACGAATTTCGCCGAGAGCATCATGGCGAGTTTCGCCGACCCCTTCGAAGTCGAAGGTCGACGTGTGCTGGCTTCTCCCAGCGTCGGCATTACGGGAATTACCAAGGCCGAACGGGAAGCCGGTACGAGTGCGGACATTCTCCTGCAGAACTGCGATCTGGCTCTCAACGAGGCCAAGACGGCCGGCCGGCCGACCTACCGTATCTTCGACCAGCAGATGCGCGACCGCCAGCATGTTCGCCGAGAGATGGAAGACGATCTCCGCAAGGCGCTCCAGAACGAAGAGCTCGAACTCTTCTATCAGCCCTTTATCGATGCCGGACGCAAGGTCGTCAGCGGTTTCGAGGCTCTGCTGAGATGGCGCCATCCGGAAAAGGGCATGATTTCGCCGGGCGTCTTCATCCCTCTCGCGGAAGAGACCGGATTGATCGAGGAGATTGGCATCTGGTGTCTGCAGACCGCTTGCCGTGAAGCAGCGAGCTGGGAATCGAACATGACGATCTCGGTGAACTTCTCGCCGGTCCAGTTCAAGAGCCCGACGCTGATCAACGACATCGACGCCGTGCTCAAGGCAAGCCGAATCGATCCGCGTCGCGTTCAGATCGAAGTGACAGAATCCCTGTTCATCGACGAGAGCGAAGATATCCTTTCTACGCTCAAGGCGTTCCGCAGGCGGGGTCTGACGATCTCCATGGACGATTTCGGAACCGGCTATTCCTCGCTGGGCTATCTGTCACGGTTCCCATTCGACAAGATCAAGATCGACCAGTCCTTCGTTCGCGACCTTTCGCGGCCCGAGAACATCGCCATCGTGCGCTCGGTGATGGGGCTGTCTCGCGCGCTCGACATGAACGTGCTGGCCGAAGGCATCGAGACGCGCGAGCAGATGGACATCCTCTTCGCGGAAGGCTGCCGCGAGATGCAGGGCTTCTTCTTCTCGCGCCCGGTGCCCGCCGAGGAGATGCCGCTCGTCATCTCAGATATCACACGGCGCTGGAGCAGCGATCTCGACCAGACCTCCGAGGCCGAGGCCGCCTGATGGCGGTCACGGTTTCGCGATTGCAACGTCCGTCTTAACGCTTCGAAAAGCATAAAAGTCTAACTGATTGGATCAGGCGGCCGGCCGGACCCAGCGGGTCTGGGCCATTGCAGGATATGCCGTCGCTTAATTTTACCAGAGGCGTTTTGGGTCGATGCCGGACTTTTTCATTCCGTCCAGCGCTGCCGACAACATAGGCTGGAGCATCTGCGTTCTCGGCGTCTGTCTCTGCTTGCGGTTTGCCATAGAACGGCTGGCGGCCCAAAGCGACGATCCCTTCGTTGCGCGGCGCCGCCGGTTCACCGTTCGCGCCGTCACCAATGCGGTGATCGCGGTTGCCCTTCTCGGCATCTGGCTTGCAGAAATCCAGAATGCGCTTTTGTCGCTGACTGCGGTTCTCGTCGCCCTCGTCGTTGCGACGAAAGAGCTGATCATGTGCGTCGCCGGCTCGGTGCTGCGCTTCGGCGGTCATCTCTTCAAGGTCGGCGATCGCATCGAGATCAACGGCATCCACGGCGAAGTCGTGGACCATGGCCTGTTCTCGACGACGATCATGGAGCTTCCGCCCCATCATTTCGGCTTTTCCGGCACGGGCCGAACGGTGATGTTGCCGAATTCAGTGCTTTTATCGGGTCCGGTGAAGGTCGAGGCGCAACCGCGCCATTACGCGCCGCACCGCTTTTTGTTGACCATGGAGAGTCCTGTTCCGGCGACCGAGACTGCGCGGCTGATCGCGGATGTATCCCGCAAGGTGCTGGAGCCGGACCGCGAACTTGCCGCGCGGTTTCATCAGTTTGCGTCACGCAAGGCGGGCGCGGAGATTTCCGGGCCTGACACGACGGTTTTCGTGGGAACGAGCGAGATCGGAAAGATGCAGTTTCAGGTTTCGATCTACTGCCTCGTCAAAGACACGGCTCAATTCCAGAACGCCATCACGACCGAGGTCTTCGATGCTCTGAAGATCGGCGCGAAATCCGGCGTCACCTCGAAAGACGAGGCGGGTGAACGCCTGTGGTCGGACGTCGCGAGCCGCCTCAAGCCGAACGCGGCGGGCCAGAAGCGCGAGGCGGCCTGATAGGCAGCCAAAACGCAGCGGACCCTAACGCCAAAGCCGAGGCCAGTATTGCGCATTTTCTGAGAGATTTGGTGGAGCTGAGCGGGATCGAACCGCTGACCTCGTCATTGCGAACGACGCGCTCTCCCAACTGAGCTACAGCCCCATCCACCTTGCGAGCGCGATTTACGTTGCGAGGGGCCGATCTGTCAACGGGTTGGGCGGGCGGGCGACCGAATTCCGTCGGCCGCCGGACGCTGGTCTCATGGGGACGTGCCAAGGCAGGAGAAGGCCGTTTTTGTGGACCGAGCGCCATCTTCAGCTCGATCCTACCTGTTCTTGAATTGAGCGCTGCGTTTCTGGACGAAAGCCGCCATGCCCTCCTTCTGGTCTTCCGTGGCGAAGGAGGCATGGAAGAGCCGACGTTCGTGCTTGAGGCCGGATTGGAGCGGCGTCTCGAACGCCTCGACCACCGCTTCCTTAGCGGCCATGACTGCCGGCAGGGAGAAGTCGGCGATCTTCTCGCCGATCTTCAGGGCATCTTCGAGAAGGTTCGTCGTCTGGACGATGCGTGAGACGAGCCCGCAGGCTTCGGCTTCCTTAGCGTCCATCATCCGGCCGGTGAGGACGAGATCCATCGTCTTCGCCTTGCCGATGGAACGCGCGAGACGCTGGGTGCCGCCCATGCCCGGCAGGATGCCAAGGGTGATTTCCGGCTGGCCGAACTTGGCGTTTTCCGCCGCAAGCACGATGTCGCACATGGCGACGACCTCGCAGCCGCCGCCGAGCGCATAACCACCGACGGCCGCGATCAGCGGCTTGCGGATGCGGGCAAGCCGGTCCCAACCCGACCAGAGATCGTGCAGATAGGCCTCGGAATATTCGTAGGTCTCCATCTCCTTCACGTCGGCGCCTGCCGCAAACGCCTTCTCCGTGCCGGTCAGAACGATCGCACCGACCTTGCCGTCGGTATCGAAGTCTTCGGCCGCCTGGCAGATTTCGCGCATCATCTGCTGGCTGAGCGCGTTCATCGCCTTCGGCCGATTGAGCGTGATCAGCCCGACGCGGCCGCGCGTCTCCGATTTGATGGTTTCGTAAGCCATTCGAATGATTGTCCCTTCTGAAGGCGGTGAGCCTTTCGTCGGCGCGCATTAAGGGAGGAAGCCGCGTGCGATGCAACAGGCATGCGCCTGAATGCTGGGGACAGGCAAATGAGCTTTGGCGTGCCTTCGTCTAGCGCTGGCATTCCGGGCAGAAGAAGGTGGACCTGCCCGATTGCACGATGCGCTTGATCGTCCCGCGGCAGCCCTCGCGCCGGCAGGGTTCGTGCTCGCGGCCATAGACCTTGAACGAGTGCTGGAAATAGCCGAGGTCGCCGTCCGCCTTTCGGTAATCGCGGAGGGTCGAGCCGCCGGCCTCGATAGCATCTGCGATGGTTTCCCGGATATGGCCTGCGAGGTCGTTCAGGCGCTCCGTCGGTTTCCCGTTCTTGCGGACGATCGAGCCGGCGAGCCGCCTCGGGCTGAGGCGGGAGCGCCAGAGTGCCTCGCAGACATAAATATTGCCGAGGCCAGCGATCGCCTTTTGGTCGAGAAGGGCTGCCTTCAGCGGCGTTTGACGGCCGGCGAAGAACGGCGCCAGCGCCTCGCCTGTCAGCGCGTTGCCGGTGGGTTCGAGGCCGAGATTGCGGAAATGCGGGTGTGCTTCGAGTTGGCCGGCTTCGATCAGGGTCATGTAGCCGAAACGGCGCGGATCGTTGAAGACGACCGAGGGAGTCGAGCCGTCCTCGCGTTTGAGGTCGAAGCGGACATGGTCGTGCAGCCGGTCTTCCGAGCGCGGATGAACGAATGCGCCGGGTACGATCTCTTCGCCCTTCGTCTCGATCCGAAAGGAGCCGGACATGCCGAGATGCATCGCGAGGAGCAGACCCTCGGTGGTCTCGGCGATCAGATATTTCGCCCGTCGCGAAAGGCTGGCGATCACCGCGTCTTCGATCCGTTCGGCGAACCGGTCGGGGAGGGGAAACCGGAGATCGGGACGGGCGAGAAGGAGTTTTGTAACTCTTGCGCCTTCCATGACCGGTTGAAGGCCGCGGCGGACCGTCTCCACCTCTGGCAATTCGGGCATATGCGTATAAGTCCCACACAGCGAAGCTCGGATCGAATCCGCGCCGATCATATTCAGAATGGAGGCCAGAGCCGCATTGCGGCGATCGGCCCTCTTTGACTTGTCCCACCGATATCGCCATTCGAGGCGGTGCGATCAAATGTTCAGGGTTGATGCCATGTCCGACAGCCGAGCGACAGATGCCGACGGAATGGAGACGAGCTACGGCTATTCCACGGTTTCGGGCCGCGAGGAGAAGCAGTCGCGGGTTAACGACGTCTTCCATCGGGTGGCCAAGCGCTACGACCTAATGAACGATCTGATGTCCGGCGGCCTCCATCGGGCCTGGAAAGATGTGATGGTCTCATGGCTCGCCCCGCCGCACCGGGCCGGCTGGCGTTTTCTGGACGTGGCTGGGGGTACGGGTGATGTCGCTTTTCGGATCGTGGAGCGGACCGGCCGGCGCGCCGAGGGCACGGTGCTCGACATCAACGCGTCGATGCTCGGCGTCGGCGCCGAACGGGCGGCGCGGAAGGGCATTTCCGACAATCTGCGCTTCGTTGAGGCCAATGCGGAGGATCTCGGCCTGCCGGACAGCCAGTTCGATGCCTACACGATCGCCTTCGGCATTCGGAACGTTCCGCGCATCGACAAGGCGCTGGCCGAGGCTTATCGCGTGTTAAAGCCGGGCGGGCGCTTCCTCTGCCTCGAATTTTCCGAAGTCGACGTGCCGGGGCTTGATGCGCTCTACGAAACCTGGTCGTTCAAGGGCATACCTGCGATTGGTCAGCGGGTGGCGAATGATCGCGAGTCATATGAGTATCTCGTCGAATCGATCCGCCGCTTCCCCAATCAGGAAAATTTCGCTGGCCTGATCCGCAAGGCCGGTTTCGAGCGCGTGACCTATCGCAATCTCACAGGCGGGATCGCCGCGCTCCATTCGGGCTGGAAGATTTGAGCACCCAGACGTCCGACCGAGTCGCAAACCAAGGCTGAGCATCCGTGGCTAATCCCATTCGAGGCACGTTCGCCCTTGCCCGCGCCGCCTTCGTGATGGCGCGTGAGGGCGTCGTCGGCACTTTGCCGGTCGAGGGTATGCCGCCGTCCGCACTCTTCGGCTACAAGGTCGCCCGGCTGATCGAGCGTCGCAGTGCGGCGGGCCGCGAGCGTTCCGACCGGCTTTCTCGGGCACTCAACCGGCTCGGGCCGTCTTATGTGAAGTTGGGCCAGTTTTTGGCGACGCGGCCGGATATCGTGGGCGCCAATATCGCTGGTGAACTCGGTGCGCTTCAGGACAAGGTGCCACCGTTCCCGACAGAGCAAGCTATAAAAGAGATCGAGGTCACACTCGGGCGGCCGATCGACGAGCTGTTCGCCGATCTCGGTGATGTCGTCGGCGCAGCGTCCATTGCGCAGGTCTATAAAGCACGCATCGTCGGTCAGGACGGTTTGGAGCGCTTCGCCGCCGTCAAGGTGATCCGGCCCCAAGTGCGTTCCCAGTTCCGCCGCGAACTCGACGCTTTCGCCTTCATCGCGCGCTTTCTGGAGCGGTTCTTTCCTTCGGCCCGTCGGCTCAGGCCGGTCGCCGTCGTCGAGACGCTGACACAGACGACTCGGATCGAAATGGATTTGCGGCTGGAGGCGGCTGCGGCATCCGAAATGGCAGAAAACATCGCCGGCGATACTGGATTTCGGGTGCCGTCGATCGACTGGGAGCGCACAGGTCGCGACGTCGTCACCATGGAATGGATCGACGGCATCAAGATGAGCAATGTCGCGGCGATCATCGAAGCCGGCCATGATCCGAAGGGGCTCGCCGTCAATGTCGTCCAGTCGTTCCTCCGTCACGCCATGCGCGACGGCTTCTTCCACGCCGACATGCATCAGGGAAACCTCTTCATCGGTCCCGATGGCGGGATCGTAGCTGTCGACATGGGTATCGTCGGTCGGTTGTCCGACGAATCAAAGCGTTTCCTCGCCGAAATTCTCTACGGCTTCATCAATCGCGACTACCGGCGCGTCGCAGAGCTTCACTTCGAGGCGGGTTATGTGCCGCGCACGCAGGATGTCGCGAGCTTTGCACAGGCCTTGCGGGCGATCGGCGAGCCGATCTACGGCCAGCCGGCCGAGACGATCTCGATGGGCCATCTCCTGTCACTGCTCTTCGAGGTGACGGAGCTCTTCGAGATGAAGGCGCGGCCCGAGCTCGTGCTTCTCCAGAAGACGATGGTCGTGGTCGAGGGCGTCGCGCGGACCTTCGACCCGAAGTTCAACATGTGGGCGGCGGCCGAGCCGGTCGTCTCAGACTATATCCTTCACGAACTCGGCCCTGCCGCGAAACTGCGCGAGGCCCGAGACGGCGTCGAGGCGATGCTTCATCTCCTGCGAAGGGTCCCCGATCTCGCGGAGGGGCTGGGCGTGTTGTCGAAACAGCTTCCGGACCTGATCGAGAACGGCGTGCGCCTCAACGACGACACGCTGAAGGATCTCGCAACCGAGAAACGGGCGTCCATCCTCTCCGGCCGGCTTGCCCAGTGGATCATCGCGATTTCACTGGCGGTGATCGCATTGTCTTTCGTGTTCGGAGGGTAAGGTATTCACCACCTTGCAAGACCAGGAGCCGTAAGCGCTTCCATTCTGGTTATGCGAACGGCAATCTCAGAGTTGTCCCCAGTGCGAGTCATCGATCCGGTTAAGTCATGAAAAGCCTCGCTGAAAAGCGTATCCTATTGATCATCGGCGGCGGGATCGCAGCCTATAAGGTTCTCGATCTCATCCGCCGGCTGCGTGAGCGCGGTGCCTCCGTAACGCCCGTAATGACGGAGGCGGCGAGTGAATTCGTGACGCCATTATCGGTCGGCGCGCTGTCGGCTTTGAAGGTCTACAGCGACCTCTTCGATCGCGACGACGAGCATGATGTCGGCCATATCCGGCTGGCGCGGGATCATGATCTCGTCCTCGTCGCGCCCGCGACAGCGAACATGATGGCGAAATGCGCGAACGGGCTAGCTGACGATCTGGCGACCGCAATTCTTCTTGCTGCACGGGCGCCGATCCTGATGGCGCCGGCCATGAACCCGGCGATGTGGAACAACCCTGCCACGCGCAGGAACTTCGAGATGCTCAAGCAGGACGATATATGTTTCGTCGGGCCGAATTCGGGTGAGATGGCTGAAAGCGGCGAGGCCGGGCTCGGGCGGATGGCCGAACCTCTGGAGATCGTCGCGGCGGTCGAAGCGGTTTTCGCCGATAGGCCGCAACCGCTTCTCGGCAAGCGAATCATTGTGACCTCGGGGCCGACTCATGAGCCGATCGATCCTGTGCGTTACATCGCCAACCGTTCTTCTGGCCGGCAGGGCCACGCGATTGCGGGAGCGCTTGCGAAACTTGGTGCCGAGGTCGCGCTCATTTCAGGACCGGTCACCATTGCCGATCCGGCTGGCGTCCGCGTTGTCAGAGTCGAGACTGCGCGTGAAATGCTGGAGGCGGTCGAGAGCGCCTTGCCGTCCGATGCTGCGATCTTCGTCGCGGCCGTCGCCGATTGGCGGGCAGCGACGCCGGGGGACACCAAGATCAAGAAGGACGGCAGCGGTGCGCCGACGATCTCCTTCGCGGAAAACCCGGATATTCTTGCGACCATCGGGCACTCGGACGGGCGGCCCCGGCTCGTCATTGGCTTTGCGGCTGAAACGAACGACCTTCTGCGAAACGCGCAAACCAAACTGACGAAGAAGGGTGCCGACGCCATTCTCGCCAACGACGTTTCGGCGAGTGGTGGCGTGATGGGCGGAGCCGACAACACCATTCATCTGATCACCGAAGCAGGCGTCGAGGACTGGCCGAAAATGACAAAGGAAGACGTCGCGACCCGTCTGGCGACCTGGGTTGCCGATAAGCTTGCCGGAGAAGGAGAGCTTTGACGGTGAACCTAGCTTTCAAACGACTTCCTCATGGATCCGGCATCGAGCCGCCGCGCTATGAAAGCGATGGTGCGGCAGGCTGCGATATCAGGGCCGCGATCGAGGCTGATCTCAAGCTTGAACCCGGCGAACGGACAGTCGTCCCAAGCGGGTTCGCATTCGCGGTTCCGTCGGGCTTCGAGATGCAGATCCGGCCGCGCTCCGGTCTTGCGGCCCGTCACGGCGTGACCGTCCTGAATACGCCGGGCACGATCGACAGTGATTACCGGGGTGAAGTGAAGGTGATCCTGATCAATCTGGGGAGCGAACCGTTTTCGATTCGGCGGGGGGACAGGATCGCGCAGGCCGCCATAGCGCCTGTTACCCAAGCCGGCTTCTCTGAAGTTGACGATCTCGACGCCACGGTTCGCGGAGAGGGTGGGTTCGGATCGACCGGCGTCTGAGTTTTGCCCTCAGCGGCTCTCAGACCGTGGCGGGTAGGCGGGCCGCGGGCTGATAGTCTCTAAAATGCCCGAGTTTCTCTCCGGAAACCACGGTCGTGTAGGTCACACGGTTCCGGCCGCCATTCTTTGACTTGTAGCAATTCTCGTCAGCGGTCTTGTAGAGCGCTTCGAAACTCGTGCTCGACGTCGAGAAGGCGCCTCCGATACTGACCGTCAGTCGAGCCTGCTTGCCGTTGGAGCCGATCGTAAGTCGCGACACCCTGCTTCTAATGCGCTCTGCGATCGCGTGTCCCTGCTGTTGGGTTATGCCATGAACGGCGACAACGAATTCTTCGCCGCCCAGACGGCCGCAGATATCGTTCGCACGCAGCGATCCAGCCGTCGTTCGCGCGATCGCTTTCAAGGCGTGATCGCCAATCGGATGGCCGAAGCGGTCGTTGATGCGTTTGAAGTGGTCGGCATCCAGAATGAGCAGCATCATCCCTGTACGGGGATCATCGCGCATCGTCAGCATCTTCTCGCCCCAGGCGCTCTTGAAGCCCTGACGATTGAGAAGGCCGGTGAGGCGATCCCGCATGGCGCGGTTCTTCCAGTCCTGCCGCTGGGTTTCCAGAATGCTCGTTCTGACCAGAATATGCCCGATATGGACGGCTCCGACGACGAGCGACAGCACAACCGCGAAGACGACGACGCGCATGAAGGCGGCCGCCGGAAAATCATCAAAGAAGGCTGAAACGGATACCGCCGACAGTATTGCCGTCGATCCGAAGAGGATTAGGCACTCGGAGATGATCGATCGCAGAAGTGGGGGCTGAACCGGCATGTGGCAGACCTCGCAAGGGACGACGGTCGCATCATCATCGCCTGCTTTTAAGCCTCGCTGAAAATACTGTGCCGCATTGTATGTATCGGCGCTTTAGGTCTCACGAACATGTGAGAAGGGTCCTTTGCTGACAGCACAAGTTTTCTACCCGAGCTGTCGCCATTGGTTTGTTCTTCCTCAAAGACGTTTCGGACCGTTCCTATCTTCATCTACAATGAACCGAACATGTGGCCCGTCGCAGGGCCTCTGAATGTGGGCGACCACGGAACAAGCACGGGAGAAACGGATATGGACGAGATCAGTCAGAACCAGAGCGCACGCACACACGGGCGCGGGAAGATCTACGATTCGATCGTCGATACGATCGGCGATACCCCGCTGGTCCGTCTTCAGAAGCTTGCGACGGAGAAGGGCGTGAAGGCCAACCTCCTCGCCAAGCTCGAGTTCTTCAACCCGATTGCCTCCGTGAAGGACCGTATCGGCGTCGCAATGCTGGAAAAGCTCGAAGCTGATGGCACGATCGAGCCGGGCAAGACGACGCTGGTCGAGCCGACTTCGGGCAATACGGGCATTGCGCTGGCCTTCGCCGCTGCCGCCAAAGGCTACAACCTGATCCTGACCATGCCGGAGACCATGTCCGTCGAGCGCCGCAAGATGCTGCGTCTGCTTGGTGCCCAGCTGGTGTTGACCGAAGGCGCCAAGGGCATGAAGGGCGCGATCGCCCGGGCCGGCGAACTCGTTCAGGAAATCCCGAATGCGGTTATCCCGCAGCAGTTCGAGAACCCGGCCAATCCGCAGATTCACCGTGTGACGACGGCCGAGGAAATCTGGAATGACACCGGCGGCGATGTCGATGTGCTCGTCGCAGGCATCGGAACGGGTGGCACGATCACGGGCGTCGGCCAGGTTTTGAAGAGCCGGAAGCCGGATGTTCATGTCGTCGCGGTCGAGCCCGAGGCGTCGCCCGTTCTGTCCGGCGGCCAGCCCGGTCCGCACAAGCTACAGGGCATCGGCGCCGGCTTTGCACCGCAGATCCTCGATCAGGGCGTCTACGATGAGGTCGTCACGGTCTCGAACGAAGAATCTTTCGAAATGTCGCGGCTTATCGCACGTCTCGAAGGCGTCCCTGTCGGCATCTCGTCGGGTTCAGCGCTCGTCGCCGCCGTCAAGGTTGGCCAGCGCGAAGAAATGGCCGGAAAGAACATCGTCATCATCATCCCGTCCTTCGCCGAGCGCTATCTCTCGACGCCGCTCTTCGAAGGCCTGATGGAGGAGGATGAGCCGACCGAGCCGCGCAGGGGCGCGCCTTCGATCTGAGCTTGCTCCAAAGCTTGAACATGCAATAGCGGCTGCCGGTCCCATCCCGGCGCCGGCTTTTGCGTTTTAGGTCTTTGATCAGGCAGGCAGGCGATCCACCAGCTTGTCCAGCGTGATCGGGAATTCGCGGACGCGGATTCCGGTCGCGTTGTAGATCGCGTTGTTGACGGCCGCTCCCATCCCGCTGATCCCCAATTCGCCGATCCCCTTGATCTTCAGCGGATTGGTCTTGTCGTCCACCTCGGGCAGGAAGGCGACGTCGAGATGCGGAATGTCGGCGTGCACCGGCACGTGATATTCCGCAAGATCATTGTTGACGAACTGGCCGGTGCGGGTGTCGGTCACGGCGTTTTCCATCAGTGCGTTGCCGATGCCCCATATGATTCCGCCGATCGCCTGAGACCGGGCGGTTTTTGCGTTGAGGATACGGCCCGCTGCAACGACGCTGGTCACCTTTCGCACCCGCGTCTCGCCCGTCACCGTGTCGACGCCCACCTCGACAAAATGCGCGCCGTAGGCTGCCTGATCGAATTCCTGGCTCATCGATCCCGGCGTGATCGTGCCGGAAGTTTCGATTGGCGTGTTGCCGACGAGATCGGCGATGGCGACCCGATTGTTGGCGGCGATGGCGTACCCATCCTTCAGCGTGAGGTCGTTCGGATCGACGCCCATGCGACGCGCGATTTCGACGACAGCGTCTTCTGCAGCCAGCGCGACGGCCGAGCCGGCGCTAGCCGCCCCCATGGAACCGCCCGAGCCGAAAGCGACCGGAAAGCGCGTATCGCCGAGCCGTACGTCGATCGCGCTCATCGGCATACCAAGCATCTCGCCGGCTATCTGGGCAAGGATCGTATAGCTCCCAGTGCCGATATCGGTCATGTCGTTCTCGATCACGACGCGGCCGTCGCGCTCAATCCTCAGATTGGCGGTCGCCTTTGCGAGAAGATTGACACGGATCGAGGAGGCGACGCCCCGGCCGATGAGCCAGGAGCCGTCGCGTTCGCTTGCTGGTTTTGCGCGACTTTTATACCAGCCGAAGCGTTCCGCGCCTTCGTCGAGACAGGCCACGAGCGCACGCGCGCTGAATGGGCGGTTGCGTGAGAGATCGCGCTCCGGTTCGTTGATCTTGCGGAATTCGACCGGATCAATTCCGGCTTTCTCGGCGAGTTCGTCGATGGCGCATTCGAGGCCCAGCATGCCGACCGCTTCGCCGGGCGCCCGCACCGGGCCGGTCTCCGGCAGATCGAGGGTGAGGAGTTTGGTCGTGAAGCGCCGGTTGGCACCGGCGTAAAGCGCCATCGAACCGAGCGCGACGGGCTCGAAACTCGAACGCCTGGAGCGCTGGCTGACGATTGAATCCTGCCCGATGCCCGTCAACTTGCCGGATGCGTCGCAGGCGAGGCGGATGCGCTGGCGCGTTTCGGACCGGCGGTAGACGAGGTGGAACAGCTGGCGCCGCGTGATCGCGATCTTCACAGGCCGACCAATGCGTTCGGCGGCTATCGCCGCAAGAACGCCCTCGACGCCGACGGCTGCTTTCCCGCCGAAGCCCCCGCCCACATAGGGCGCTCTGATCCGCACCTTCGCGACATCGATGCCAAGCGTCTTCGCCAGCAGCTGACGTGCAGCGGAGAGAATCTGCGAGGCGGTGTGAACCGTCAGCTCATCATCCTTCCATTCGGCAATGGCGGCATGCGGCTCCATTGCCGCATGCACCATGGACGGCGTCGAATAGATAGCATCCGTCGTGTGCGCCGCATCGGCCATGGCTGCGTCGAGATCGCCCACCGAGACATCCGGCAGCCGACCTCCGGCCGGAACGGATTCGGCTTCATCTGCGAGTAAATCAGCGTCGTAGCGCCCGTCAGTCTCCTCCAGCCGAATTACGACAGCGTTCGCCGCCGCGCGGGCCTGTTCGAAGCTTTCAGCCACGACGACCCCGAGCGCCTGGCCATAGTGATCGACTTCGTCATTGCCTTTTATCATCCAGCCGTCGAAGAATCCGCCGGATTCCCGGACGATCCGATCGTCGTCGAGGATGACGTCGATCACGCCCGGCATCGCTCTTGCTGCCTCGGCGTCGAAGCCTGTGACCCGGCCATGCCCTGTCATTGCTGTGATCACGTAGCCGTAGGCGAGCTTGCCCTCGATCTGCTGGTCGAGCGCGTACGGCGTTGCGCCAGTTACCTTGGATTTTCCCTCGATCCGGTCGATCGGCTCGCCGAGAAGTCCCTGCACCGATCGCTCCAGCCGTGTTTCCCCGACCGGCCTGTCCATCGTCCACTCCGCCATGGGAGACTCCTTTTTTGGGAAAATGCCTGTCGCCGACCCGCACATAACGACGTCAGGGCGCGCGGGTCTGATCTGGGGCGGCAACCATCGCCATGCTAGAACCGTTCTCGCGAAGGTGAAGCTGCCTGCCAATCATGCGTCGAGATGAATTGAAACGCTTGCAAATTCCTTCGACGAACACGATGCTTATGGCACTGCACACAAGACCAGAACCATTCGCGTGCGGCCTGCCAACAGGCAGAAACGGGGCATCGATACATGGCGCGTTTGCGCAATTATTTCCTGACGGGGTTCATCGTCTGTGCGCCCTTGGCGATCACGGCCTGGATCACCTGGTCCTTCATGCAATGGACCGATTCTTGGGTGAAGCCGTATATCCCGACGCGCTTCCTGCCGGACTCCTATTTGCCGTTCGCCATTCCCGGCTTCGGGCTCATCGTCGCGCTTATCATCATCACAGTGATCGGCTTCCTGACGGCGAACTTCATCGGCCGGACGATCGTGAAATGGGGCGAGACGGCCCTCGGCCGCATGCCGCTGGTGCGTACGGTCTATACGGCGCTCAAGCAAATCTTCGAGACGGTGCTTGCGGACCGCTCTTCGTCGTTCAAGACGGCGGGCCTGATCGAATATCCACGAAAGGGCGTCTGGGCCGTCGTCCTCATTGCGACAACCGCGAAGGGGGAGGTGGCGCATGTCCTCTCTGATCAGGGCGAGGAGATGCTCGCCGTCTTCATGCCGCCGACTCCGAACCCGACCTCCGGCTTTCTGATGTTTGTTCCGAAGGAGGACGTGCGCGTACTGAAGATGAGCATCGAGCAGGCTTTGAAGCTCGTTGTCTCCGCCGGTCTCGTGACGGGCGATGACAAGGAGTCGCCGATGACGCAGGCCCAGGCCGAGCGGGTGATCGCCGATCATGAGCGCAAGGAAGCGGCCGAGTAACGTTCCGCCCTCGCTTTGCACGTCGCCGGTCCGTGGTGCCTCGGCCTGTCGGATTGCTGTCAAATCGATGTGATGTCGCGGGCGCTGGCATAGCGGTGCTTTACGGATGTCGAGAGTGGTGTGATGATCGTCCCGTTCTCTGCCTTCGGAGCCCGATCATGACCAATTGGAAGAGTTTGCATTTCGCCGGCATCTGTCTGGCAATCGGCGGCGTCTGCGCGGCTTCGCAGGCGTTTGCAACGGAGTATGAGGCCGCCAGCACTACGGCGATGGGTATTACCGGCGACATGTCGCTGACGGACGCCGGGATGACCTTCGAGGACGGCACGGTGCTTCAATTCTCCGAAAGCGTCGAGCAGCCGGTCATATACAACGGTGAGGAAATGCCTGCGACGATCTACACGCTAGCCTCGCCATCGAATCCCGTCTTTGCCTCGGGCAACGATCTCTGCGGTCAGGACGTGACCTACATCGCGACATGGGCCGATAGCGGCGGGGCTCAGCCCGGCATCATCATGACGACCTATAGCGGCGAAGCGCCGCCCAAAAACGTCGACGAAGAGATGTGCTCGCTCTACTGGTACGTTCAGAAATAAGCTGATCGCGATCAGGGAGGGGGCGTCGAATTCGCATGAAGCATCCGGCCGACGGCGTCTCTTGGCTCGAAGCGATCACCAGGCCTCGGCGCCGAAGACTGTCCAGCCGAGGCGTGTCGTGAGCTTTTCCAGCGCGATCCTTCCGAGATGTGAGTTGCCCGTCGCATCGAGACCCGGCGACCAGACGCATATCGAGGCGCGGCCCGGCACAACCGCCAGGATCGCGCCACCCACACCGCTCTTTCCGGGCAAGCCGACGCGGTAGGCAAATTCTCCCGACCCGTCGTAATGGCCGCAGGTGAGCATGATCGCGTTGATGCGCCGGGCCCGTTCCATCGTGACGACGGAATAGCCGGTCTCCGGCCGCTTGCCGTTGTTTGCAAGGAAACGACCGGCGGTCGCCAGCTGGCGGCAGGTCATCGCGATCGCGCAATGGTGGAAATAGACACCGAGCGTATACTCGACGGGATTGTCGAGATTGCCGAAGCCCTTCATGAAATTGGCGAGCGCCCGGTTGTTGTAGCCATGCGCTTCTTCGGATGCGGCGACGTCGTGATCGATGTAGATCGAGTCGTCGTCGGCCAGGAACTGCATGAAACGCAGGATCTCACCGATCGCCTCACGGGGCTGGTGGCCGGCAAGCACGTGGTCCGTCACCACGATCGCGCCAGCATTGATGAACGGATTGCGCGGAATGCCCCGCTCATGCTCCAGCTGGACGATGGAGTTGAACGCCGAGCCCGAAGGCTCGCGCCCGACCCGGTTCCACAGCCTGTCCCCGGCAAGGCCAAGCGCCAGCGTAAGCGTGAAAACCTTCGAGACGCTCTGGATCGAGAACGGCACGTCGCAATCGCCACCGCAGGCAACGTGCCCATCCTGCGTTACGACCGTAATCGCGAACTGATGCGGATCGACCCGGCCGAGCTCGGGGATATAACTCGCCACCTTCCCCCGATCCGGCCGTTCGCGCATCTCGGCAGCGATCTCGGCGACGACGGTGTCGAGGGTTCCGTGGGACATGGCATGATCTCGCTTCCAGGCGCCGCCTCAGCATCGGCGCATTCCGGCTATGCGATGCTTGATAGAGCTCGGCAAGTTGCGAATGCTGGAGGTTGGAAAGGGAAGGGGATAATTCTCCGCAAAGTCCGCATTGGGTGATGGGGTGGACGCCCCCGGCGGCATCGATGTGCCAGAGTGAGGGTGTTGAACATCACTCGAAGGAGGCGTCCGTGCCTGAGGTTACCACGATCGGTCTTGATATCGCGAAGAACGTT